>DJRM01000032.1:0-61348 GCA_002440085.1 Bacteroidales bacterium UBA6360 | reverse complement strand
TTCTGACCGCCGATGAAAAAGAGTGGCTCAACGCCTATAACGCCTCTGTCTATGCCCGCCTCGCTCCCCGCATGACTTCCGAGGAAGCCGCCTGGCTCTCTGCCAAAACAATGCCCCTACAATAATTATTTCGTGTAGTTGACAAGATTGCCGGAGAGGTACTGGTCGTAGGCCGTCATGTCAATGAGCCCGTGCCCCGAAAGATTGAACAGAATGACCTTACTGTCTCCGGTCTCCTTGCACTTGTTGGCCTCGTCGATGGCAGCGGCAATCGCATGACATGACTCGGGAGCCGGAATAATCCCTTCTGCCTTCGCGAAGAGCACGCCCGCCGCGAACGAGTCAAGTTGCTGGATGTCGACCGCCTCCATCAGCCCGTCCTTCAGAAGCTGCGACACGACCGCGCCGGCTCCGTGATAGCGCAGACCGCCCGCGTGGATGTTCGCCGGAATGAAGTCATGCCCGAGAGAATACATCGGAATCAGCGGCGTGAGCCCGCTCTCGTCCCCGAAATCATACTCGAACTTGCCGTGGCTGAGCTTCGGACAGCTTGCCGGCTCCGCAGCGATGAATCTGGTCTTCTTCCCGTCAAAGAAATTATGCCTCATGAACGGAAACGAAATGCCGCTGAAGTTTGAGCCACCGCCGAAGCATCCTATCACAATGTCAGGATATTCCCCGGCCATCTCCATCTGCTTCTCAGCCTCAAGCCCGATGACGGTCTGATGCAGGCTCACATGGCTCAACACCGAGCCGAGCGTGTACTTGCACCGCTCCGGCGTGGTCATCGCAAGCTCGACTGCCTCCGAAATGGCAGTTCCTAGCGACCCCTGATGGTAAGGGTTCTTCGTGAGGATGTCCTTGCCTGCGCGTGTAGACATTGACGGTGACGGCGTTACCTGCGCTCCGAAAAGCTGCATCATTGAGCGGCGGTAGGGCTTTTGCTCGTAGGAAATCTTCACCTGATAGACGGCTGCCTCCAGCCCGAACAGCTTTGCCGCGTATGAGAGCGCCGTCCCCCACTGGCCCGCACCGGTCTCCGTGGTGACATTGGTTATGCCCTCCTCTTTGCAGTAGTATGCCTGTGCAAGTGCCGAGTTCAACTTGTGAGAACCGACCGGACTGACGCTCTCGTTTTTGAAGTAGATGTGTGCCGGAGTGTCCAGCGCCTTCTCCAGCCCGTAGGCACGTACAAGCGGGGTGGAGCGGTAGTAGGTGTACATCTCGCGGACCTTTTCCGGAATGTCAATCCAGCGGTCGGTCATGTTCAGTTCCTGCCTCACGCATTCGCGGCAGAACAGCACCGACATCTCGTCTTCCGTCACGGGCTTGTGCGTCCCCGGGTTGAGCATAGGCTGCGGTTTGTGCGGCATGTCCGCCTGGATGTTGTACCATTGCGTCGGAATCTCATTCTCCTGCAAAAAGAATCTTTTCTGTTTCATTTTGTTATGGGCTTATTGGTTCTTGTCTGTAATATTTGTTTCCATGTTCGGGAACAACAAAAAAAATAAGCGGCGGCTCTAAAAGAGTCACCGCTTTCGATTTCTATGTTTTCGTCGTTATGCGAGGCAAGGGCAGTAATTATGGATGCATACTGCAACTGCAACAGTCGCGAAGCCGAGGAAAATCAGAGTTGCGAAGATGTAGGCGATGACCTTGAGTCTCTTGAGCCAGATCATGTTGTTCCATCCGAGGGTCTGGAATGCGCTCCAGAAGCCGTGGGTGAGGTGGAACCAGATTGCTCCGAACCAGACGAGGTACAGCACCGTGATCCACCATCGTCCGAAGGTGGCGTCAAGAAGGTCGTAAGGATTTGACTCCTCACCGCCTGTAAAGTGCTGGAGCTGCATGTCTGCCCAGAAGTGGGTGAGGTGGAACGCTATGAATCCGAGAATGATGATTCCCAGGACAATCATGTTCCTTGATGCGAAAGAGTCTGTCTTTGCCTTGCTTGAAACGGCGTAGCGGCAGTAGCCTCCGCGAGCCTTGAGGTTCGTGTAAGTGAGGTAGCATCCGTAGAAGATATGGATGACAAAGCCGAGTGCGAGCACAGGCACCATCACGGTCACAATAGGAAGCGACATGAAATTGCAGCCAAGCTGGAAAAGTCCGTCGGATGCACCGTATTCTCCGGTGAAGAGGTCAATCACGGCAAAGAGGTTGATGCTCATGTGAAGCAGGAGAAAAACGATAAGGAAAAGTCCTGAGATGCTCATTATGAGCTTCTTTCCGATTGATGATGTCAAAATGTTAGCCATAGATTCAATAATCCGATTATCTAATCAAACTTGGTTTAGCGGTGCAAAGATATATTCTTTCTCTCAACTTTCATAATTATTCGGAGAATTTGTTTTCGTTTGATGATGAATTTGAATTATATTTGCAGACTGAAGCGTATGACGCACGGTGTAGCCTTCGGGTATATGTGCGCGGCGGAAAAAATATATCATAATGTACAAGAGAGTATTGCTGAAATTGAGCGGGGAAAGCCTCGGCGGACCTGCGGGGAAGGGGATTGACGAGAATTGTCTTTCCGAATATGCGAACGAGATTGCTCAGGCCGTGAAAGGAGGACTTCAGGTGGCTATTGTAATCGGCGGAGGTAACATTTTTCGTGGACTCAGTGGCGTTGGGAAGGGATTTGACCGCGTCAACGGGGACAAGATGGGCATGCTGGCGACTGCCATCAACTCTCTCGGTCTTGCCATGGCGCTGCGTTCCGCCGGCGTTGAGGCTGAAGTCTTTACCGCGACTCCGATGATGCCTGTGGCACGCTATTACATGCGTGACGACGCTGTTGCTGTGCTTGAAAGGGGAGGCGTTGCTCTTCTTGCCGGAGGCACGGGCAATCCGTTCTTCACGACCGACTCTGGAGCCGCTCTCCGCGCCCTTGAAATAAAGGCCGACGCGCTGCTTAAGGGGACCCGCGTTGACGGAGTGTACACCGCCGACCCGGAAAAGGACCCTACTGCAGTGAAATACGATGAACTCACCTTTGACAAGGCCATGGAGGAGCATCTCAAAGTCATGGACCAGACAGCGTTCGCGCTCTGCAGGGAAGGCAATATGCCGATCATCGTGTTCGACATGAATCAGAAGGGCAATCTTCTCAAACTTGTCAATGGCGACAAGGTAGGCACGCTTGTTCATGTGTAGTCCGGCCGGGAGCTGTTTTCCCATTCAGAAGTCATCTCGGACGAAGCGGGATGGTCTTTGTTCAGAAAAATATTCCAAAATAGAATAATTAAATAACACGAGTATGATTGAAAAACCAAACGAAATCCTGGAAGAAGCCAAGATGAATATGGAGGACGCCGTAGTGTTCCTCGAAGAAGACCTCAAGACCTACAGGGTGGGCAAGGCGAACCCTACGATTTTCAGCAATGTCCTCGTTGACTATTATGGGGCGCTGACTCCGGTTCCGCAGGTCGCTTCGGTGACTGCCCCGGACGCGAAGACCCTCGCCATCCAGCCGTGGGAAAAGAAGATGATTCCGCTCATCGAGAAGGCAATCATCGACGCGAATCTCGGTCTCACCCCGTCCAACAACGGCGAGACCATCCGCTGCTCCGTTCCGCCTCTCACTGAAGATCGACGCAAGGAACTCATCAAGAAAGCCAAGGCTGCCGGCGAAAACTCCAAGATTGTCGTGCGCAATGCCCGCCGCGACGCCATCGAGGCTTTGAAGAAGGCGCAGAAGGAAGGGCTTGCGGAGGATATGCAGAAGGACTACGAGGACAAGGTGCAGAAGGCTACAGATTCGTGGGTCAAGAAGATTGATGAGTTGGTCTCTGCAAAGGAAAAGGACATATTGACCGTCTGACGGGGCGCCTGAAAGGCGAACTGCTGCGTTGGGCGTCTTGATGAAATCCTCACAACCATCAGGTTGCTGCGGTATTCATCTTCACCGTCCGCCTTGCATTTCATCCTTTTATGCATTCCCTCTCTTTCAGCAACTTTGACAGATTGTTGAAATGTATCTGCTTTGATAGATCCGGGAAATTGGCTGAAAGCGAAGTTATTTAAGAATTATTCAAGAACCGGTGATGCCGGTTCTTGTTGTGTGTGAAGAAGATATGAATAAGAAGATTAAGCGGATTTCGTCGGTGAGCACGATGAAGTCAAACGGTGATTATGAGTGGAAGTTCTCGACTTTCGGAGGCGTGACACGTGTGAACATCAGTACCGGCGATGACATTGCCCATCTGGACGAGCTTGACCAGAAGCTCTGGACTGTGCTAAGCTGTCCGGCCTCGGGGCTTGAGATGGATCCGGACACCCTTGCGCTGCTTGACATTGACTGCGACGGGAAGATTCGAGTAAATGAAGTGCTTGCGACCGTGAGCTGGCTCAAGTCCCGTCTGTCTGACATGAACGTTCTCATCGGCCGCCCGGCTGAGCTTCCGCTTTCGGCGATAAACACGGGAACCGACGAGGGCACGAGGATATATGCCTGTGCGAAGCAGATTCTTGAAAACCTCGGCTTGAAGAAGGACGCGATTTCGATTGCCGACGTAAGCGACAGCATCGCCATATTCTCCAAGACCCGTTTCAACGGTGACGGCATAATCACGGAAAATTCGACGGATGACGCCGGGCTCAAGAATATAATAGGTGAGTGTATCTCCTCGTTTGGAGGGCTTCAGGACCGCAGCGGAGAGCCGGGCGTGGATGCGGACAGGATTGCTGCGTTCTACAAGGCAGCGGCGGATTATGTGGCGTGGAAGGATGCCGGAGTGAAGGAAATATTCCCTTATGGAGACGACACGGCCGATGCGCTTGCCGCCTGCACGGCACTGAAGGAAAAGGTTGCGGACTTCTTCATGCGTTGCAAGCTCGCGGCGTTCAATTCCGACAGCACCGCCGTTCTTGACGTGACGGTTGAGCGCATAGGCGCAATCAGTTCCAAGGATTTGGCTGCCTGCACGGACGAGATTGCGGCATACCCGCTTGCCAAGGTCAATGCCGACGCCCGTCTTCCGCTTACGGGAATTAACCCGGCGTGGAAGGCGGTCTTCGACAAGTTCAAGGCTCTGGTAGTCGATGCGGACTATCCTTCGGCGGAATACCTCACGGAAGAGCAGTGGAACGGCATTCTCTCCAAGTTCGACGCCTACACGGCATGGTGCGGGGCGAAGGCCGGCGCAGAGGTCGAGGCTCTCGGCTATGACCGCCTTTGGGCAATTCTCAAGGAAGACCGCAAGGCTGAACTTGACGCGCTCCTAGCGGAGGACAAGGCTCTCGAAGGAGAGGTGAACGAGATTCAGACTGTGAACAAGCTGCTTCATCTGTGCCGCGACTTTTACACTCTGCTTCGCAACTATGTGACATTTTCCGACTTCTATTCGACTGAAGACACGATGACATCCGTGTTCCAGGCCGGCAGGCTCTACATCGACCAGCGCAACTGCGACCTTTGCATAAAGGTGACGGACATGGGCAAGCATGGC
This sequence comes from Bacteroidales bacterium UBA6360, assembly GCA_002440085.1. GTDB lineage: Bacteria > Bacteroidota > Bacteroidia > Bacteroidales > UBA932 > Cryptobacteroides. Next base: position 55,898 of record DJRM01000032.1, on the reverse strand, counting down.
ACTATGGCGGGGGCGAGCGGGATGTTCCTGCTCTACTGCGACTGCACGTCTAAGAAGACATCCGCCAAGATGACCATCGTCGCGGTGATGACCGACGGCGACATCAACAACCTCAAGGTCGGCTGCAACGCCGTCTTCTACGACCGCGCCGGCAACGACTGGGATGCCGTCGTGACGAAGATAGTCGATAACCCGATAAGCGTCCGCCAGGCCTTCTGGTCGCCGTACAAGAAAATCGGGAATTTCGTCGAGACGCAGATTAACAAGATAGCGGCAAAGCAGGACTCAAAGGTGCTTGAGAAGGCCACTGCGGACATTTCAGCCGCCGGAACCAATGTCGCAGCCTCGGCTGCCGCAGGCACGGCTCCCGCTCCGGCACAGCCTTTCGACGTCGCCAAGTTTGCCGGCATCTTCGCTATGATAGGAATGGCCCTCGGTTCAATAGGAACTTTCCTCGGAGGTCTATATACGACTTTTGTCAGCCTCAGTTTCTGGGGGATGGTCGGCTCGATTGCCGGAATCATCCTCATCATTTCCGGACCGTCCATGATTATGTCCTGGCTCAGCCTGCGCAAGCGTAACCTCGCGCCGATTCTCAACGCCAACGGCTGGGCTGTGAACTCCAAGGTGATTGTCAACGTCCGCTTCGGTCAGACCCTCACCGGCATGGCCAAGATGCCGGTCTTCGTCGGCAACGACCCGTTCGCCGAGAAGAAGATGCCAAAGTGGAAAAAGGCAGTCATCGGCATCGCCCTCATCCTCGGCATCCTCGTCGGAATCTATTTCTGCCTCCCGAAGAACATCCGCCCGTTCTGGCCGCAGCCAAAGGCCCGGACAGAATGCCCGGCGCAGGAGACGGCTGCTCCTGTTGATACAACCCGGACAACAGTTCCCGCCTAATTCGCAACTGCTGTAGTCGAAGGAACTCTGAAATAGATATATGACATGACAAAAGAGCAGCTTCTGAAAAAATTGCAAGGTGTCGAATGGGATGACTTTGAATGTAAGTCAGCCCAAAGTAAGGTGCCTGCCAATGTTTGGGAAACCGTGAGCTCGTTCAGCAATACGGCTGGAGGCTGGATTGTTTTTGGTGTGAATCAGGCAGGAAAGAAGTTTGACGTACAAGGGGTTTCGGATGTTGAGCATGTCGAATCTGATTTCTTGAATACGCTTCGTTCCGGACAAAAGTTCAATTGCCGGATTTTCCCTGTGGCGAGAAAATTTGACATAAATGGATTGACGGTTCTTGCTTTCTTTGTGCAGCCATCTCCGGATAAGCCGGTATATTTCGGCGGCACCGTAAACAACACGTTTATACGGAGCGGTTCTGGCGATAGGCGTGCGACGAACGAGGAAATCGCGTCTATGTTCAGAGACAGGATGTTCGGGATTAAGTCAGAACAGTTTATACCAGGAACATCCATTGATGACATAAATTTGGCCACGCTTCATGACTATCGGAGTTATTTGTCCTTAACACAATCCAAACATACATTTGAGTCTGACAGCGACTCGGAGTTCTGCTATAAGATACATGTTATGGATAAAGACGGCACGTTGAATTATGCAGGACTTACTATGTTCGGGAGGAAAAACTCAGTTTTGAGATATGTCCCTACATTTTGTGTGGATTATGTTGAAATACCAGGCGACTCTTTGGAGACGGCAGAAACTCGATATAGCTACAGAATACCTGAACAGGAAAACATTTGGGACGCGTTCAGAATTATAAACCGTCGTCTTCAAACAGTTGTGAACATACCGTTTCATCTGGATTCGGAAGGGCGTAATGTGGGAGATATGTCTCAGTATGAAATCATTCGCGAAGCATTGGCAAACTTTCTCATGCATTCGGATCAATTCAATACGGTGCGTTCATGTATTCATGTGTTTCTCAATCGTATAGAATTTATAAATGGAGGGGCGATGCCTGTAAAGGTGAATGAAATAAGCGGGCAATGCTATACAAATCCAAGGAATCCTTCCCTTGCGAGGATGTTCAGACTCGCCGATGTCGCTGAGAATGTCGGTTTTGGGATTCATAAACTTTTGAGCTGGAAGAATCTTACGGGAAATGATGTATCAATAGAAAATGGTATAGACAGGACATCTGTTGTCTTCTGGACGAAGAGAATTGTTGATAATGAAAGTTCGGTAAAAAGTTCGGTAAAAAGTTCGGTAAAAAGTTCGGTAAAAACATCAGATAGAATAAAACAGATGATGACGGAGAATCCTGAAATTACTTTGGCGCAAATTGCAGAATGTATGCAGATTTCACAAAGAAGCATCGAGAAATCGGTTCGGAAACTCATGTCCTCAGAAGAGATAATTAGAGTCGGCCCCAAGAAAGGTGGAACTTGGAAGGTGTTGGATAGAAAATAAAACAAAAAGACGGCTGAATTTCAGTCGTCTTTTTTAGTGCGGATGGCGAGACTCGAACTCGCACAGGAAAAACTCCCACTACCCCCTCAAAGTAGCGCGTCTACCATTTCGCCACATCCGCTTTGAATTGGGACTGCAAAAGTAGATATATTTTCTCATTCCGCAAAATTTTTCTTCAAAAATATATGTACTTTGTTCAGTTTTGCGAAATTTGCATTCTCAATACCCCATTATTGGGCGCTAATTCAAAAACATTTTCTACATTACCTGACTCCATTGTCGATAGTTTTCCCTACCTGAACAGGTCATCGGCGGTGACTTCGGACTGGATGTTGTTGTAGTAGGCGTTGCGGGTGAGGCCGTAGGTTGTTACCATGGTTATGTGGACGGCCTTTCTCGTCTGCGTCTCCTCAATCAGGCGGGCCTTCTTGTTGCGGAGGATTTCATCATACGACTTCGTGATTGTGTATTTCCCTTCGGAAAATTTCATCTCGCAGAGATTGATTATCCGGTCATTGCGGTCGAGCAGCAGGTCAATCTGCGCACCTCGAATATTTTTTTTCTCCGATTCTTCCGGAGTAGTCGTTCTCCATGAACATACATTTGTTATCACTCCGTTGATGCTGAGGGCTTCCTTTATCTGCGGAACGTGCAGAAGACATACCCTCTCGAACGATGTCCCGGCCCAAGTGTTGTAGGACGGGGTTCCCTGAAGGAGTTCCCAATAGGCCGGGTCATTGTTCTTTTTTTCTGCGAGAAACTTGTAGTGGAAGACTGTGAAATTGTCAATCAGCTGGTAAAGGGCATATTTGCTCCGTGCTCCTATGCGGTTGTACTTCCTTATGAATCCGCAGTTTTCAAGGTCTTCGAGAATCGTCGTGATTTTGCCGCCGTCTTTCATCTTTATTCCCTTGACGATTTCCTCCCGTGAGGCGCCAGTTCCTTTGCTTGCCAGTTCCTCCACCACCGCAATATACGGGTCCGGATGCTTGAAGAGAGCCGCATAGAGCTCAGAGAACTCTCCTTCGAGCCTGGCATTTTCTGCAAAAAACATCTCATCTATGTTCCGTGCGACGCTTATTCCCTTTTTCAGAAGACTCCAGTAATATGGAACTCCGCCGAGAATCATGTATGTCTCAAGAATCTGCTGACGAGTCATCGCGAGGCCGCTGGCGGAGGCGTATCTTTCGCATTCACGAAGCGTGAACGGCTTCAAGTTTATCTTGAATGACAGACGGTTGTGCAGGCCGCCGCGGTTCTTGAAGATTTTCTTTACAATCCACGATGTCGCCGAGCCGCATACTATGAGAATTATGTCGTTTCTGTGGAATGCCCATCCGTTCCAGAAATGTTCAAGCGCGGACACAAAGTTGGACTTGGGGGCATCCATCCACGGAATCTCATCTAAAAACACGACCTTTTTTGCAGCATCGGAATTTTCGAGGAGCTTTTCGAGCTGGTTGAACGCCGTGAACCAGTCCTGCGGAACTTCGGAGTCTTCGGCCCCCTGTCCTGCAAGCGCCATCCGGAAGTTCATGAGCTGTTTCGTGTTTCCGCAGTTATATACTCCCGAATATCTGAATGCAAAGTTGTCCGAGAAAGCTTCCCGTATGAGCAGTGTCTTTCCTATTCGTCTTCTTCCATATACGGCGACAAATTTTGATGAATCCTCGTTCAGAAGCTCCCGAAGCTCGTTTATTTCTTTTTCCCTGCCGATGAACATGACTTTATTCCTTTACTTGCTTGCTGCAAAGATAGGAAAAGAAAAAGAAAATAACTCGCGGAATCGATGATTTTTTGCTCGATTCCGCGAGTTATCGGAAAATTATTTGCGGAATCGCCGGTTTTTTCGCTCGATTCCGCGAGTTATCTGTATCGTTCGGTTGTCTACAGGATGAGGCTGAAGAGGCGGAATGTCGCGAAGGAGAAGAGCCAGGCGAGGGCGAGGGTCATTGCGGCCGAGAGGAATGCCCATTTCCAGCCGCCGGCCTCGTTGCGGATGGCCGCGAATGTCGCGAAGCACGGGAGGTAGAGCAGGATGAATACCATGTATGCGAGCGCGGCCGCCGGGGTCGTGTGCTTCTGGAGCGCCTTCTGAAGCCTGCTTGTGTTCTCTGTGTCCGCTTCTGCGGTGTTTTCCGTGCCGACGGCTTCGGTGTGAGCCTTGCCTATGTTTTCGCCGGAGGAGTCTGATACCACGGTGTCAGTGCCGTTTCCAGTGTCGTTTCCTGCGATTTCCTCTGTCGCCTCGTCTTCACTGTACATAATCCCGAGCGTGCTGACAATCAGCTCCTTGGCTCCGATGCCGGAGAGGATACCGATGTCCATCTTCCAGTCAAACCCGAGAGGGGCGAGAGCGGGCTCCACTGCCTTGCCGAGATAGCCGAGGTAGGAGTTCTCCTCCTGCTCCTCAGCCGTAGAGTACTTGTCGTGGTTCGGAAAATAACTCAGAAACCAGATTGCAATCGAGCAGATGAGGATGACACCGCCAATCTTTGACAGATACTCCTTGCATTTTTCCCAAGTGTGTCTGAACACCGCCTTGGCCGTCGGAATCCTGTATGGCGGAAGTTCCATCACGAACGGCAGGTCGTCATCCTTAATGAACCGGCTGAGCACACGGGCACAGATGACAGCGAGCGCGATGCCGAGCACATAGAGACCGAGCAGGACGAGCCCTGCCTTGTGCGGGAAGAATGCCGCCGTCAGAAGAATGTAGACAGGAAGCCTTCCAGAGCAGGACATGAACGGAATCACGAGAATCGTCAGCAGGCGACTTTTGCGCGACTCGATGGTACGCGTGGCCATAATTGCCGGCACATTGCAGCCGAAGCCCATAATCATAGGGATGAATGATTTTCCGTGAAGTCCCATCCTGTGCATCAGACGATCCATGATGAACGCCGCCCGGGCCATATATCCCGAATCCTCAAGCAGCGAGATGAAGAGGTAGAGCAGCAGGATGTTCGGCAGGAACACCAGCACGCTGCCCACGCCGCCGATGATTCCGTCGACAATCAGATCCCTCAGCCACCAGTCGCCCATGAAACCGCCCACCATCTCTCCGAGCTTGTCCACGCACCACTGAATCCAGTCCACCGGATAGGCTCCGAGCGTGAATGTGCCCTGGAACACCATGAACAGCAGCACGAGGAAAATCGGGAACGCCAGCCACCTGTTCGTGACCACCGCGTCGATCTTCTCCGAGAGCGTCTTCTGCTCGTGTCCCTTGTCGTTGCGCTTCCATGTCTCCGCGAGCGCGCCCTGGATGAACGCGTATTTCGCCTCAACAATCGCGGTTTCCGCCGACATACCGAGCATGTCCTTGAGCCTCTTCTGCTCCTCGAAGCGTGCGGCAATGATTTCGTCGCGGTTCGGGAGCGCCTCCACGACCTTCGCTATGTCGCTGTCGTTTTCAAGATATTTGATTGCAAGATAGCGTGTTGAATACTTCTGTCTTATGTTCTCGTCTTTCTGCAGGAGCAGTTTTATGCGGTCAATGCTCTGCTCCAGCTCCGGCCCGTGGTTGATGTGGATGTGACGTGACAATTCGGGCGTATTGTGCTCGTAGACGGCAATCACCGTGTCGAAAAGTTTGTTTACCCCCTCTCCGGTACGGCTGACCGTCGGCACGACAGGAAGTCCGAGAAGGTAGCCCAACTGCTTGATGTCTAAATAGTCACCGCTTGCCTTCAACTCGTCATACATGTTAAGTGCGACAACCATCCTGAGGTTCATGTCAATGACCTGCGTCGTCAGATAGAGATTCCTCTGGAGGTTCGATGCGTCGATGACGTTTATGACGACGTCGGGGGTCTCGTCTATCAGATTCTTTCTCACATAGAGTTCCTCGGGACTATACGCCGACAGAGAATATGTCCCCGGCAGGTCCACGAGCGTGAAAGTGTATCCTCCATATTCGAATACGCCCTCCTTTGCGTCCACCGTCACTCCGCTGTAGTTCCCGACGTGTTCGTGGGCGTTCGCGGCGATGTTGAAGAGCGACGTCTTTCCGCAGTTCGGGTTTCCCACGAGCGCGACCCTGATTGACTTGCGCTTCTTGTCGACGAGAGCATTTATTTCCTCGTCTGAAAGTTCCTGTTCGGGCATATTATTTTTCGTGTCTTCGCAGTCGTCGGCCTCTATTGCCCTGCGCGGCTCCGACGGCCCGAATGCTTCCGGATTTTCCTTAAGCATCTCCACCGCCTCATCGTGGCTGAGCACCTCTATTCTCTCCGCTTCCTCGCGACGCAGCGAGATCTTGTAGCCAATAATCTCATATTCAATCGGATCCCGGAGCGGAGCATTGAGGATTACCCTCACTTTGCTGCCCTTCACGAAGCCCATCTCCGTTATCCTTTTTCTGAAACTGCCGTGTCCGCTGACCTTCACCACGACGGCGGTCTCACCTGTTTTAAGTTCTGAAAGTTTCATAAAATTTGTTCGTATTTCATACGCCACTTTTCTCCGTTCGGCATAGCTCAAGCAAGCTTGGCTCTGCTCTCGCTTATCGAAAAGGTTCGTCTTTTTTGTCTATATCCATTTTCTCATCGGTCAAATACGCCCGTATGCCCCCCCTCTTCAAAAATGAATCTATCCTAAAAATACTTCTCAAATTGGATAGTATCTTATGGCAGGTTATAAATTTGCGCGGCAAATATATTAAAAAAGAATGCGGCGGCATATCCCCATTTGTTGGTATTTTTGTGCGCTTGGGATGTCGAAATATGCCTGACTTCTGGGACAGCGGCAAGCCCTACGACATCATCGTGATGCAGGAATACACCGGCACCAAGTACGCCTGGGCTGGCTTTGAAAAGCATCTGAAGGGCATCGAGGCCGTGAAGGAACTGATGGAAAAGATTCGTGCCAAGCAGCCGGACAAGGAACCGGTGTTCGTCTATCTCATGTCGCAGACCTTCGCCATCGGCAGCCAGCTCCTCCAGACCTGGTGGCACAACGACCGCAGCCGGATGTACGCAGCGATGACCTCTCACGTGAAGATGGTTCTTGAGCAGACCGGCATCAAATGGCTCATCGCCACCGGCACCGCCGTCGAGAACCTCCGCACGACAAGTCTCAACATCGACAACGGCATGGATCTTTCCCGTGACCTCTTCCACCTCGACAAGGGCATCACCCGCTATGCCGCCAACTGCACAGTCTTCGACACCATCCTCGGCCCCTGCGTCGGCAAGACCATGTCGGACAACACCTACCGTTTCCCGACTTCCGACGCCTCACACACCAACTACACCACTCCAGTCACCGACTCCAATGCCCCGATAGCCCAAGCTGCCGCTCTCAAGGCCATCGAGACCCCACTTGCCGTCACCGACTTGAGCAACTTGTAGCGGCATCTTAAAATCCCACTGCTGTAAAGTCTCAAACATGACAGAATCTTTTAGGTAAATCCGGCAAAGTTTTGGTTATGTCTGAAACTTTTGGGGAGTTTCGCATATTTCATAAAATGTCGTAACTTTGTCTGCCTTTGTCGTGCACGGGCGGGCAAAGTTTTAATTATTCAGAATGTTATGTTAGACATATTGGCGATAACTTGGAATGTCGATCCGGAAATATTCCACATCGGCGGACTTTCCATCCGGTACTATTCGATTCTCTTCGTTTCGGGATTCATCATCGGCTGGTACATATTCCGTCATTTCTTCAGGAACGAGGGGATTCAGGTCAGCCCTCTTTTGGACTATCTGCTTTACACCCTGCTGATTGCCACGATTGTCGGGGCGCGTCTGGGGCACTGCATCTTCTATCAGCCGGACTACTACTTCGGCTCGTGGGCGGGCTTCGCGGAGATTTTCATGCCATGGAAAGGCGGTCTTGCGAGTCACGGCGGAGCCATTGCGCTGATTATTGCGATGATATGGTTCGCCCGCAAGTTCGGACGGAAAAATGACTTCGATTTCGTCTGGATTATGGACCGGCTCGCCATTACCGTCTGCTTCGCCGGGGCGCTCATACGTCTTGGAAACCTCTTCAACTCAGAGATTTTCGGTGGCCCGACCGACCTCCCGTGGGGATTCCGCTTTCCGCGTTCATACGAATGGGTGCAGCTCTACGGTCCGAGCGCGGAGCATCCCGAGGGCCTTGCCTGCCACCCGACCCAGCTCTATGAGGCTCTCTGCTACCTCATCCTCGGCTTAGTCCTCGTCCTTGTCTATGAAAAGCGGCTTGACAAGGTGCACCGGGGCTTCTTCATCGGCTGGTTTCTCATCGGCTGCTTCGGCTCGCGCTTCCTCATAGAGTTCATCAAGAACCCGCAGGTCGAGTTCGAGCAGAATATGCTCCTTGACATGGGACAGTGGCTCAGCATCCCGTTCATCCTTCTCGGTGTCGGTTTCCTTGTCTATGCGGCCGTCCGCAAGCTCCCTGCCCGTGCCGTCCACCCGGAAAAATCCAAGCCCCAGCCGACCCACTACGCCAAACCGGTGACGAAATAGCAACGGTTATTCTTTGACGCTCTGCGCGGCTGTTTCAGTGAAACGAAGTGGCCGTGCAGGATAGCATGGGGAGAGGGGCGCAGAAAAAGATGGAGTGCAAGGCGCACTGGGGATTTCAATACCGGAGCAACCTCTCGGTTGTGAGGATTTGAAATTCACATGCAACGAAGCAATCCGCTTTTTCTGCGCCCCGATATGGCATTGTTGTTGCATAACGGAGTGTTCCTTTTGTACATATCTGAATACAATTTGTAATAAATTGCTGATTTATATCAGTTTGGATTGCGTTGTATGATGTCGTCTTCCGGTTTGCGGGGCATCGTTCGGATTGTTAGTGTAGAAAAATATATAAAAACAGAAATGGTCAAGATGAAGAAGATTATTGCGTTTGGCCTTGTGTCAGCGTCGCTTGCCTTCCTGCCGTTGGACGGATTCGCCCAGTACAAGGAAAAGAAGGGCGGCAAGGAAACTCCGAAGACCGAAGTTCAGCTCATTCTTGAAGAGGCTGACTCGGCCGAGACACCGGTGGTCATATCGCTGGAACAAGCGCTGAAGATTGCGCTGAGCGAGAACATTGCCGTGAAGGTGGCCGACAAGGAAATCGAAAGGACAAAGTATGCGAAGAAGGGCACATACGCCTCTCTTTTCCCGCAGATTGACGCGAGCGGAGCCTATCAGAGAACAATCAAGAAGCAGGTGATGTACATGGACTTCGACATGAGCAGCCTCGGCGGAGGGGCGTCTTCCGGCAGCGGCTCGGCGGGTTGGGGTTCCGGCTCCGGTGAAGGAAGTGGCTCAGGTGAGTCCGGCTCCGGCAGCGGTTCAGCATCATCAAACAGTTCCAAATCAAATGGTGGCTTGGAAGTCGGTCGTTGGAACACATGGAGTGCAGGAATTTCCGCTTCAATGCCGATTGTGAACGCCCAGCTCTGGAAGAGCATCAAGATTTCCGGAATGGACGTGGAGCTTGCAGTCGAGAAGGCACGCGCATCGCGTCTGGACATGGTGAGTCAGGTGAAGAACGCCTACTACGCCGTTCTGTTTTCAAAGGAAGCCTTCAATGTGTACAAAGAGGTATACGAGAACGCAATGACCAACTTCGCCGAGACCGAGAAGAAATACAATGTCCAGAAGGCCACCGACCTCGACATGGCGAGGGCAAAGACCAATGTCGCCAACGCCATCCCGAATGTCTATAACGCCGAGAGTTCGATAATCCTTGCCTTGTGGCAGCTCAAGGCCGTGATGGGAATTGACCTTGAGATGAACATCGATGTCGAGGGCGCCATTGAGGATTATTCCGAATATATGACTTCGGACATGACAAAGGCCGACAGCATCTCGCTCGACCGCAACTCCACGATGAAACAGCTTGAGATTCAGGCCAATGAACTCGCGCAGAGCATCAAGGCCCAGCAGTACGCCTACATCCCGACTCTCGCCCTCGCGTTCAACTACAGCTACAACGCGATGACAAACGACTTCAATTTCAAGGAGTACAAATGGACACCGTATTCATACGTCGGGGTGAGTCTTTCAATTCCTATTTTTTCCGGTGGAAAGCGTCTCAACCAGGTGCGTCAGGCACGCAACAGCTATGAGCAGATGAGGCTTCAGATGACCTCCACAGAGCGTAATCTCAAGATTTCTATCCGTCAGTCACTCAATACAATGGAAACCAATGTCAAGAGTTACGACGCTGCAAGGGATGCCGTCGCTTCCGCCGAGAAAGCCTACAGCATAGCAGAGAAATCTTACGAGGTTGGACGTGCGACCCTCACCGATCTGAACGACGCGCAGCTTGCCCTTACGCAGGCCCGTCTTGCTGAGTCGCAGGCCGTATATAACTTCATTGTGGCAAAGACACAGCTTGAACAGACTCTAGGCCAGGACTTCACGGAGTAGGCGGAGATCTTGGGCCGGATTTGGTCCTCCGAAGACAACAGATTTTGAAAATACAGAAGATATGAACAAGATAGCAAGAAATTTAGCATTTGCGGCAGCCGTGATGGCGGCCGTCTCCTGCGGCAACGGGAAAAAAGCGGCTCCGGCTGCGGCTGCAGAGGAACAGGTTGCGGAGGAGGCTCCGCTTGTGACAGTAGTGACAGTCGGTAAGCAGGAAGTTCCGCAGACTTCAGTGTACACATCGTCGGTCGAGCCTTACGCGAAGAACAACATAGCTCCGCAGACCTCGATGAGAATCAGCAAAATCAATGTTGAGGTCGGTGACTTTGTACGTGCCGGTCAGATACTTGCAGAGATGGACAGACTCCAGCTTCAGCAGGCCGAGCTTCAGATGAAGAACAACGAGACCGAGTACAACCGTCTCAAGGGACTCTACGATGCCGGCGGTCTTTCAAAGTCGGACCTTGACGCGATTGAGCTTTCCTACAAGGTCAGCAAGACCAGCTACGACAACCTCCTCCAGAACACCATCCTCCGCTCCCCGATTAACGGCGTGGTGACAGCGAGGAACTACGACAAGGGGGATATGTTCTCGATGGGACAGCCGATTTACACTGTCGAGCAGATTGCTCCGGTGAAGCTCCTCGTGGGAATCTCCGAGAGCGACTACTCCAAGGTTAAGAAGGGCAACGAGGTGAACATCACCGTGGATGCCTTCCCCGGAAAGGTCTTTGTCGGCAAGATTAACCGCATATACCCGACAATCAACGAATCCACGCACACCTTCAACGTCGAGGTCATCGTTCCGAACAAGGACAATGTTCTCCGCCCGGGGATGTACGCCCGCGTGACCGTGCAGTTCGGCGTCAACAACAGCGTAGTTGTGCCTGACACGGCAATCGTCAAGCAGACAGGCTCCGGCGAGAGGTTCGTCTATGTCCTCAATGCCGATGGCACCGTGACCTATCAGAACGTGAAGCTCGGCCGCCGCATGGAATCCATGTATGAGATTCTTTCCGGAGTCGAGGACGGCGCCAAGGTCGTCACCGAGGGCCAGGTTCGTCTTAAGGACGGCATAAAGGTTACTGTGGCTGAATAGATTTTTTGTCATTTCGAGCGAAACGAAGTGAAGCCGAGAAATCTTTATTCGGTCTCAAAATCCATGAGCATAGAAAAATATAAGATATGAGCATATACAGAAAAGCGGTAGATAATCCGGTGACGACGGCCCTTGTGTTCACGGCCTTCGCCATCTTCGGTATCTTCTCGTTGATGAATCTGTCCATCAACAACTTCCCGGACTTCGATGCTAACACCATTATGGTGATGTCGTCCTACCCGGGAGCCAGTGCCGAAGACATAGAGACGAACCTCACGAAAGTTCTCGAAAACTCGCTGAACGGAGTGAGCGACCTCAAGCATATCACCTCGCAGTCAAAGGAGAATGTCAGCATCATAACCCTCGAATTTGAATATGGAGTCGACATTGACGAGGCTACGAACAATGTCCGGGACAAGCTGGATATGGTGAACTCGAACTTGCCGGACGGCGCTTCGGTTCCGGTCATATTCAAGTTCAGCGCGGACGATATGCCTATCATCATCTTCTCCGCGACGGCGAATCAGAGCATCCCTGCCCTTGAGAAGATTCTCGACGACAAGGTATCCACCCCGCTCGCCCGCGTGTCTGGAGTCGGCACAGTGTCCGTCTCGGGAGCCCCTAAGCGCGAGATACAGGTCTATTGCGACCCTAACAAGCTTCAGGCATACGGACTTTCCATCACCGGTATTTCCAGTGTTCTCGCCTATGAGAACAAGAATGTCCCGTCCGGAAACATCGACATAGGCTCCGACACCTACACTCTCCGCATCGAGAAGGAATTTAACAGCGCTGACGAAATGCTTGACGTTGTGGTCGGCTACTCCGCCGGCGAGGCTGTCTATCTCCGCGATGTGGCGACGGTGAACGACGGCCTTGAGGAGAAATCCCAGGAAGCCTACACCAACGGGGTGCAGGGAGCCCAGATTATCATCCAGAAGCAGTCCGGCGCCAACACGGTGAACGTGATTAGGAAGGTCAAGAAGACCATGGCCCAGATTCAGGAGACCCTCCCTTCCGACATCAAGATAACCACTGTCGTCGACAGCTCGCGAAACATCATCAATTCCATCAACTCCCTGAAGGAGACGATTATAATCACCTTTCTCGTGGTCGCGCTCATCGTGTTCCTCTTCCTCGGAAGATGGAGGGCGACATTCATCATCGTGCTCGCGATTCCGATTTCCCTGCTCGCGTCCATCATCTATCTGTTCGCGACGGGCAACACGCTGAACATCATATCGATGTCAGCCCTCTCAATCGCAATCGGCATGGTCGTCGATGATGCCATTGTGGTGCTTGAGAACGTCACGACGCACATCGAGCGTGGAGAGAAACCTAAGGAGGCCGCCGTGCACGGAACCCAGGAAGTCGGTATATCCGTCATCGCATCGACCCTCACCATGCTCGCCGTGTTCCTTCCGCTGACGATGATTCAGGGAATGTCCGGAATCATGTTCCGCCAGCTCGGATGGATTGTGTCAATCATCATGATTGTCTCCACGACCGGTGCGCTCACCCTTGTGCCTATGCTGTGCTCGCGCATGCTTCGCCTGAAGCTCAACCATGGCAAGGTCTATAACTTTATTTTCGGAAACATCAATAAGTTCATCGCTTGGATTACAAGGGGTTACGGGCATATAATCCACTGGTCTGTAAGGCATCGCGTCGTTGTCGTATGCACCGCTCTTGCCATATTCATCGGCTCCATCGCGCTCTACATCCCGCACATGAAGACCGAGTATTTCCCTCAGTCCGACTCCGGGCGTCTGCGCGCAAGCATCGAGCTTCCTGTCGGGACAGGTCAGGACGTGACCCGTGCACTCGCTGCGGAAATCTATCAGAAGGTCGTCAATGCTGCTCCTGAAATCAGGGTCTATAGCTACTCCCTCGGTCAGGCGGACTCCGACAACGCCTTCGCCTCGATGCAGAACAACGGCACCAACATCATCTCAGTCAACATTGACTGCGGAAGTATGGAGGACCGTGTGCGCTCGTCGTCCGAAATCGCCGACGACATAAGGGCCATTCTCAATGGCTATCCTCAGATAAAGAAGTTCACCGTCACGGAAGGCGGCATGGGAATGGGCGGCTCGACGTCAGTGAAGCTTGAGGTTTATGGATACGACTTCACAAAGACCGACAACATAGCCGCGCAGCTCGCCTCGAAGATGAGGGCGGACGGAGCTTTCTCCGAGGCCGTGGTGAGCCGTGACGAATATACCCCTGAGTATCAGGTTGACTTCGACCGCACGAAGCTTGCTCTCAACGGACTGAACAGCACGACTGCCGCTGCCGCCGTCAGCGCTGCAATCAAGGGCTCCGTGTCGTCCTACTACCGCGAGGACGGAGAGGAGTACAACATCCGCGTCCGCTATGCCCCGCAGTTCAGAACCGACGTGTCGGACATTGAGAACATTGTCGTCTATACGCCGACGGGCGCGTCAATCAAGGTCAAGGATCTCGGCCGTGTCGTCGAGACTTCAACCCCTCCTAAAATCGAGAGGAAGGACAGGCAGAGACTTGTGACCGTGACCGGATATGTCTCCAGGGGCTACGCGCTTTCCGATGCGGCCGCGGTTGCCCAGAATGCGATAAAGAGCACCGACATACCTTCGGAAATCACTGTGAATGTAGCGGGAGACATTGAGGATCAGCAGGATACCTTCAAGGATCTCATCACGCTACTCATCCTGATTGTCATCCTCGTCTATATGGTGATGGCCTCCCAGTTCGAGTCGCTCATGAGCCCGTTCGTCATAATGTTCTCCATTCCGTTCGCGCTCACCGGAGTCGCCCTCGGATGCATGATTACGGACACGGCGATCGGAGTGATGGCCCTCATCGGAGTGATTATCCTCATGGGTATCGTCGTGAAGAACGGTATCGTGCTCATCGACTACACCATCCTGCTTCAGGAACGGGGCTATGAGGTGAAGGAAGCGGTCGTCACGGCCTGCAAGAGCCGTCTCCGCCCTATCCTCATGACCACCCTCACGACCGTCCTTGGTATGGTTCCTATGGCAATAGGCACCGGCGAGGGCTCTGAGATGTGGCGCTCGCTCGGTATCACGGTCGCCTGGGGTCTTACAATCTCCACTCTCGTGACCCTCATCATCATCCCGACGATTTACACCTCCTTCGTCGAGGCCGGCAACCGCCGCCGCGCCCGCAAGGCCGCAAGACTCGCGGCGAAGAACGCGTAGTGTGCAGGGTACATGACTGATGGAAAAAGGAATCTGGGCCAAAAAGACAAACAATATATGAAAACAATATTTATAGCATATAATCAGGCGTACAATATGGAACTCGCCGACGTTCTTGAAGCCCATGGCTGCAAGGGCTACACCATGTGGAACGAAATCACCGGGCGCGGTTCTGAGACTGGCGAACCTCATCAGGGAACCCATGCATGGCCAACTCTTAACAACGCCATGCTTGCAGCCGTGCCGGACGAGAAGGTCGACGCTATACTTGACGGTCTGTCCGCGAAGAATACGGAATATCCGGAACTCGGGCTCCGGGCCTTTGTGTGGAACGTCGAGAAATCGATATAGACGGTCTTTCATGGGCAGTTCGGGATTCTGAAACTGAACTCGTTTTTTGAATTGACGTCATAAATTGTTATATTTGTAGTCTGGACTTTTCGCTCTTGCGGGTCCGGACTACATTTGTTTAATCATATAAACGATTAAGATTATGGAACATATTGTGAATGACGCGAATTTTGCGGAAATTATTTCATCGAATAGTGTCGTACTCGTCGATTTCTGGGCAACATGGTGCGGCCCTTGCCGTGCTCTCGGCCCGACAATCGAGGAAATTGCGAAGGAATATGACGGACGTGCTTTCGTGGGAAAGTGCAATGTCGACGAGAACAGCGAAGTTGCTGGGCAATTCCGCATCATGAGCATCCCGGCGCTGCTTTTCTTCAAGGACGGCAAGCTGGTTGACAGGCTCGTGGGTGCTCAACCGAAAGCAAACATTACAGCTAAGTTGGATGCTATATTGTAGTTTTGAGCGTCTTTTTGACCATATTTTCCTCTTTTGTTCGTCATTTGGACCCACCAAACTCCTCACAAAACAGAACCTTTTCGTTAAGTGAGAGNNNGCAAACTTGTTTGTTTTGCCGAACGCAGAAAAGTGGCGCGAAGCGAAAAATCTGACTCAAAAATACATCTCAAAATATTTTAAAGTTTTGACATGAAGAAGATATTTTCAATTTTTTCGGTTGCTGTCGTGTCTGTGTTCTTTGCAGCGACGGCGAACGCGCAGTTCAATTATGGTGTAATCGGCGGCGCGACATTCTCGTCCGCCAAGTCAAGCGACTGGAAGCTCACAAAGGATACGCAGTATCATGTCGGAGCGACGTTCAAGCTTTCGCTTCCGCTCGGGTTCGCGGTGCAGCCGTCGGTGATGTATCAGGTGAAGGGCACCAATGTTCCTTCCACGACCGAGGATATTGCATCTTTCGACTACAGCGCCGGTTATCTTGAGGTTCCGGTTTCAATTCAGTGGGGACCGGATCTTCTGATTATGAGGCCCTATTTCGAGTGCGTTCCGTTCTTCGGCTATGCCCTGAACAATAAGTACAAGGGCAGCGAGTCGGTGAAGAACAACTGGACCGGACTCAACCGCTGGGAGTACGGAGTCGGGCTCGGCGCGGGTGTTGAAGTCTGGCATTTCCAGATTTCCGCAAGATACAACTGGAACTTCGGAACGCTCTTCGATGCAAAGCAGGAGATTACCGATGCAAGTTCATTTGCAGCGAAGATGAAGGACTCGATAGGGGACAAGAGCCGTTTCGGCGGAGTGACGATTTCCCTCGCAGTGCTGTTCTAAAGGCATTTTATGTCGGGAGCGGTTCTTCGGGAGAGAAGTATTTCGGGAGCGGTTCTTCGGAAGAGAAACGGTAGCGTTCGGGAACATGGATATTGGATCTGTCAGAGAATTTCTCGGCAAGGACTGGACTGACGTTCAGGAATTGATAGCGGGAGTATTGAAAAGCGACATTGAACTGCTGGATGTTACCAACAGTTCAATTCTTTCGCATGGCGGTAAGCAGCTGCGTCCGATGCTGTCTCTGCTCGTGTCCCGCGCCTGTCTCCGCTCTGCCGACACGTACGTTCCGGGGCAGGAACTCAGCCCGCTCAAGGCTGTTTCCAAGCGCTATGCGGCGGCATCCGAACTGCTGCACAATGCAACTCTTCTTCACGATGATGTGGCCGATGACAGTGACCTGCGCCGTGGCAATCCGACGGTACGTTCCATTCTCGGTCCCTCTGCATCGGTGCTGGTCGGTGACTTCTGGTTAGTGCGGGCAATCAGGCTCATACTCGGAGAAAGCGACGAGAGCTGTGACCCGCGTGTCATACGCATATTTTCAAGGACTCTCAGCTGCCTTGCGGAGGGCGAGATGCTCCAGCTTCAGAAGGCACAGGCCGGCGACACGAATTATGAGGACTATCTGAGGATAATCTACAGCAAGACGGCGTCGCTGTTCGAGGCGGCGGCCGTGACGGCAGCGATTTCGGTCAATGCTTCCGGGATGTGCCGCGAGGCTGTCCGGGACTATGCGGTGAGCTTCGGCTATGCCTTCCAGATTAAGGACGACATCCTCGACTACTGCGGAACCGACTCTGTCGGTAAGCCGCTCGGGGTGGACATACTCGAGCAGAAGATTACCCTGCCGCTGCTCGGGGCCATTGCCAATGCACCGAGCCATGAGGCGGAAGTCCGCGGATGGGTCAGGGGCGTTCCGGAATGCCCGGAGAACAGAACGAGGATAGTCGAGTTTGTGGCTGAGAACCACGGCACTGAATACGCGGAGAGGAGGCTTGACGGATTTGTAGGGAAGGCAATCGATTCCATATCGTTGCTCGCCCCTTCGTCGGAACGGGAGCTCCTCGCCGAACTTGCCCGTTTCACCGCAATGCGAAACAAGTAGAGCATGCCCAAAAGAGAATTATGAGGTTTGATGAGATTATAGGAAATGACGCATTGAAGCGCACTCTCGTGTCGATGGCCGACAGCGGGAGGGTGCCGCACGCGATGCTTCTCTATGAGAACGATGGCTGCGGAGCGGTTGCTTTGGCGGTCGCTTTCCTTCAATATCTCAACTGCCGCCAGCGTGCTGACGGTGAACCATGCGGGGAATGTCCGTCTTGCCGCCAGATGAGCAAGCTGATTCATCCGGACGTGCATTTCGTTTTCCCCGTGAACAAGAGTTCCAAGGTCAGCGATGACAAGCCGACGTCGGACTCCTTCCTGACGTATTGGAGGCAACTTGTGCTTGATAATCCATATTTCCGTGAGGAAGACCTTCAGGAGGCTCTCGGAATTGAGGGCAAGAAGGGGGAGATAGCCCTGCTGGAGGCCAAGTCGATAATCTCAAAGATGTCTCTCACGGCCGTTGAGGACGGCTACAAGGCCGTGCTTTGCTATCTTCCGGAGAAGATGAACCCCACGGCGGCGAACAAGCTGCTGAAACTTGTTGAGGAGCCGCCGGAGAAGACCGTCTTCGTGTTCGTCACCCACGCTCCTGAGAAGATGATGCAGACGGTATTCTCGCGTTGCCAGAGCATGCGCGTGCTTCCGCTTACCAAGGAGGAGGCGTTGATGGCGCGGGGTGAGGATCGGCGGAATGAGGAGTTCTTCTCTCTCGTGTCGTCTTTGCTTGATGCCGTTGCCCGCAGGGATCTCCTTTCTGCGCTCGAAGTCGGCGAGTCTGCCGCGGCCCTGCCATCGAGAGAACGCCAGAAGGCGTTTTGTGTTTATCTTTCTGCTTGTCTTCGCCGGATTTTCCTTTTAGGGCAGGGGCAGGAAGAACTTGCCGATGTAACGCCTGAGGAAAGTGCCTTCTACAGGACGGCATCGATGCGTTTCGGAGCGTCTTTCTGCATGAAGGCCGAGGCTGCCATTGACAGGACTGCCGCGCTGATAGACAGGAACGTTAATTCGAAAATTCTGTTCTGCGACCTTGTGGACAGGATTTTTGTCGCTATATAATAATAAGTTACAATGGAGAACAACGATAACGAATCAAAGAAATTTGACTGTTCCCGCGGATGCACCGTGTCCAGGAACGACGATGGCGAGCTGAACTGCAGCTACAGGCCGGGTTGCTGCAAGATGGAGGTCTATGACTGGCTCTCCGGAGTGGCGCAGGAACAATATAAGGACTATTTTGAGGTCCGTTTCAAGAATACCCGCAAGGGCATCTACTATAATGCCTCAGGTCAGAGCATAAAGACCGGGGACTTGGTGGTGGTAGAGGCCAACACCGGACACGACCTCGGCATCGTGACGCTTGAGGGTGCCATAGTCGCGCGCCAGATGAAGTGCCGGAAGCTGTCGCAGGAGAACGGGGACTTCAAGAAGATATACCGTAAGGCGAAGGTTTATGACCTCGAAAAGTGGCAGGAAGCCATCGGGCGTGAACAGGAGACGATGATACGTGCCCGCCAGATTGCTGCGGAACTCGGCCTGGACATGAAGATCGGTGATGTGGAGTTTCAGGGCGACGGCACCAAGGCGATATTCTATTATATTGCCGACGGACGCGTGGATTTTCGCCAGCTCATCAAGGTTTTTGCGGACGAGTTTCACATCCGCATCGAGATGAAGCAGATCGGTGCACGTCAGGAAGCCGGACTCATCGGCGGCCTGGGAATATGCGGGCGCGAACTCTGCTGCTCCAACTACATTTCCACGTTCCAGTCCATCTCCACCTCAGCGGCCAGGGCACAGGATCTGTCTCTCAATCCGCAGAAGCTTGCCGGACAGTGCGGAAAGCTCAAGTGCTGTCTCAACTACGAGACGGCATCCTACCTCGATGCCCAGTCCCGCATCCCTAAGGTGCTCAATCCGCTTGAGTTCCAGGATGGCCTCGCCTACCTGATGAAGACGGACATTCTCCGCGAGGTGATGTATTTCTCTTACGACAAGTTCTCGCAGGCGAACATGTTCCCGCTTTCGGCGATTGAGGTTCGCGAGATCATAAAGATGAACCGGGACGGCATAAAGCCGGAATCTCTCAAGTCCGAGCCGGAACCTGTCGCGCCGGAGTTTGTTACGGCAGTGGGCGACGACAGCATCTCCCGCTTCGACAACATCGGCCGCAGGAGAAGGAAGTCCCGTGGCGGTCGTGGCGGCAACGGCGGAGCCCGGAATGCCGGACAGGCACAGCAGGGTGGCGAAGAACCTCGCAGGGACAACAGCTCACGGAGCAATGGTAATCGCGGGCGTGGACGTGACAACAGACGTGGTGGTGCTCCGCGCGGAGACGGTGCAAAGGGCGAACAGCGTCCGAAGGAGCCGGCCAAACCTTCAGATGAATAGATATGGGAAAGGACAAGCTCCGGAAGTTCAGAGAGAATGAGACGTTCTCCTGCCTGCTCCAGCCTTCGGCCGACGAGGTTCTTGCAGGGGTTAAAGGTGATGAGTGCGCAGGGGAGAACAGGAACGTCAGGGACAGTGACGTTCCCGTGAGGGACGGGACATTGAAGTCTCATCCCATTAAGGGTCATTGGGCTTCCGATTTCTTCTGTAATTCCAATCCTGTTGTGGTGGAACTCGGCTGCGGGAAGGGCGAATATGCCATCGATCTTGCGCTCCGCAATCCGGCAATAAACTACATCGGCGTGGACATAAAGGGCGCACGTCTGTGGAAGGGGGCGAAGTTCGTCGAAGAACATCGCGTTCCGAATGTGGCTTTTCTTCGCACGAGAATCGAATTTATAGAAGCGCTGTTCGGGAAAGACGAGATCTCGGAGGTATGGATTACCTTCGCAGACCCTCAGATAGGCCGAGAGAAGAAAAGACTTACCTCGCCGCTGTTTCTTGAGCGTTACCGCAATTTCCTGAAACCAGGCGGAATCGTCCATCTGAAGACCGACAGCCGCTACCTCCACGAGTATTCACGCGCGATAGCCGAACAGAATGGCCTGAAGATTCTCGCCTGCGCCACTGACATCTACGGTGCTGACCGCCAGAGACTTCTTGAAAGTCCGCTTGCCTCCGTTTCAGGTGCCGATGCGGTCAAGGCCCTGTTCGAGGTTCAGACTTTCTATGAGAAGCAGTATCTCGCGAAGGGAATAGACATCACCTATCTCGCCTTCACCATTGACCATGAGGGCGCTTACCTAAGTCCCGACTGGGATGAGGAACTGTACGAGAGGTAAATAAAAAGCGGATTGCTGCGTTACGTTCCTTGGCGAAATCCTCACAACCGAAAGGTTGCTGCGGTTTCGTCTTCGTCGCAAGCCTTGCACTCCATCTTTTTATTTACCTCTCTGCCAAGGTGTTTGAAATCGGGATTGTTTTAGATAAGAATCTTGGAGGGGGATGCATAAAAGGATGGTGCAGATGAATACCGCAGCAACCTGATGGTTGTGAGGATTTCATCAAGACATCCAACGCCGCAGACCGCCTTTTAGGCGCGCCCCATCTCGCGTTTAAGGTCTTTCTCTTTGATTGATTGTCTTTTCGCATACTCCTTCTTGCCTCGTGCAAGGGCTATGAGCAGCTTGGCGTAGCCGTTGTCGGCGATGTAGAGCTTCACGGCGATGATTGTGAGACCCTTTTCCTTGACGGCGCGCTGCAACTTGGATAGTTCCCGTTTTGTCAGCAGCAGCTTGCGGTCGCGGCGCGGATCGTGCGCACCCCATGAGCAGCCCCACCAGTAGTCGGCCACGTGCATGTTCTTGACATACAGCTCGCCGTTGTTGAAGTAGCAGAACGTGTCCACGAGCGATGCCTTCCCGGCACGGATTGACTTGATTTCCGTCCCGGTCAGCACTATTCCCGCCTGAAAGGTCTCGATGAACTCAAAGTCAAACGACGCCCTGCGGTTCTTTATCTCTATATTGCTTTTAGCCTTTGGCATATCTTGTCTTGTTTCTGTCCGCAGTATGACGCCCGTAATGCTCCGACGGCTGCGGATTTTTTGCGTAATAGACCGCAAATTTATAAATTTGTCGTCAACTGGACAATGTTTTTGCCGAAGAGATGACAGGTCACGAAATATGATTCCATATTCTATATGAAGAAAAATTTCATCCCCATACCCGAGCCTGCTCCGCTTCCTGAAGCGGAAGATATTGATGTCGCTGACACATATAGTAGGTATGTATCCGGAGAAATCGACATAATCTGCGTCATCGGACCCACCGCCTCCGGGAAAACGAAATATGCCGTGTCGCTCGCAAGGAAAATCAACCGCCTCGCGGGAAAACAGGTCGCGGAGATAATTTCCGCCGACTCGCGTCAGGTCTACAGGGGAATGGACGTCGGTACGGGAAAGGATTTGGCGGAGTATGAGGAAATTCCGTGGCATCTGATGGACGTCGTCGATGCCGGGACGAAATACAACATCTACGAATATCAGCGGGACTTTGAATCCGCCTACCGTGACATCCGCTCCCGTGGCTGCATCCCGATTCTTTGTGGCGGCTCCGGACTCTATGTCGAGGCGGCCACCTGCGGCTACTCCCTTCCGGATGTCCCTGAAAACAAGGTACTTCGTGAGGCAATGGAAAAGCTCCCGACTGAGGAGCTCATCGAGAAGCTCGCCGCCCTCAAACCGCTGCACAGCAGCACCGACTACGACACCCGCAAGCGCCTCATCCGCGCCCTCGAAATAGCCGTCTATGAGTCGGAACACCCCGTAAGCCGCACGGCATATCTCCCGAAGAAGGCCTATTACATCGGCACGCTCGTCACCCGTGAAGTCCGCAACGCCCGCATCGACGCCCGTCTCGACACTCGCCTGAGTGAAGGCATGGTCGAGGAAATCCGCAGCCTTCTCGAAGGCATCCCGGAGCACACCGACCCGCTGACGGGCCGGCTCATTCCCGCCCGCGCCCCCATTCCAGCCGAGGACCTCATTTACTATGGCCTTGAATACAAGTTCGTCACCTTATATATAAAGGGAGACATCAGCTATGAAGAGATGAAGTCCCGTCTCGCCATAGCCATCCACCAGTTCGCCAAGCGCCAGATGACCTGGTTCCGCGGCATGGAACGCCGTGGCATACGCATCCACTGGACGGAAGTTTGATTAATTGGAAATATACCCCACTATTTCTTGTTATTCGCTCTGAAATGTTCCATCGGAATCAGGGGCAATGAGTATGCTTCAAGAGGGGTACCTTTAAGGTTTTTCATCATTATTCCTCTAAGCGCACCTATTGCTGTCACAAGGAAGGTATCAAGAACGAGGGCATTCTGTGTGGAGAAAGTCCCGTCGTCTTTTAACGTGATGATTTCTTTTATCGGAGATAGGCCAAAGCGCATACTGACCGTGTTTGTCGCCAATTCAACTTCTTCATCACCATATACTAACGAAGCCTTTGCCTTGACCACGACCTGATCTTTATCCATAACAGGTTTTATGTCGTGCCCTACTTGAACCTTGAGGTTCTCTGGGATAAACCCGGAATAATCAAAGTCATAATCTATTTTGAACTCGGTCTCGGCTATTGATTCCAGCCTATATTTAATTTCCATGTTCTTTAAGCTTAGAAATGTGAAAAAATAAGTTGCCTCAGATTGTGGATTTATTTTTTAGTATAAATTTCTTTTGGAAGAGGGTGTGTACTGGTGGAGGTACATGACTGATGAGAAAAGGGATATAGACCAAAAAGAAACTACAAGATGATGCAAGTTATTTTTTGAAGATTTCTTAAAGTGCAACAGAGAGTTCCGACCGTGTCGCGGATAACCAACCGTTAGACACTGACGCTATTAATATGTCACTCATATCATAGGCCACAGGAGTTCTTCTTTTTGCCACCTTCATTCTTGATGCATCTTTCGAGACTGGAGAAGTACGTATTGAGGATGTGTTAAGTAAATCAATGCCAAGGAACTTTTGGATATCAGAAAGCGTGTCAATGGTAAAATTCCTGTCACCGGAAAGCCATTCCGAAACTTCTGATTCGCTTCTGCCCGCCATTTCAGAGAATCTTTTCTGGGAGATACCCTTTGCCTTTAAAGCATCCGCGATTTTGTTGGCGACAAGCATACGATCCCTGGTACGGCGAAGTTTATCTTCGTCGATATTGTTCATGATTCTTGTCAGGCTTGCTGAGGGTTTTCTTCTTGTCGTCATATTTCTAATTCAATAAATTCAGATATATCGAGTGTTCCATCATCTCTTACCTTTAGATCCTTTTCTATTATCGCTTTATTTATACAGGCTGCTATTTTTTTCATTTCTTCGGCCTTTGAATTTAAGAAAGGATCTTCTTGATATGCTCTTATGCCTGGCGGTTTATATCCTCCCGAACCAATGAAAATACATGTGTTATCATATCGAAGGCAATATAGCCGCATCTGATGGCATCGCAGGGCAACTACGCCATCGGCAGGCGCGCCTTCATTCTCTTTAAAATAGTGCGACCGACAACCAAAATCATTTCCCATCACACGAAGTTTTGATGCCATCTCTTCCAAGTCCTCTTGATGTTCCTCTGAATTATCTTCAAAGAAATGATCCATCAAAGTCATATCATCATCTTCGTACATAATGGAATAGATCTGAGCCTTTTGCCCAGAGAATTCTTCTATGTTGATGATGTCAAACTTCATTGATTTACATGTTTCGTTCCAAATTGTGTGCAAAAGTGGTGAATAGTTCGGATATATCCAAACTTTTCGCGATGTTCCAAACATTTTTCCTATATCATCACAAGATAAATCTTATTTGCCATAGTCCTAAAGCTGTTTGATCCTTTCGATCAACTCTGCCACCGTAAGGGCATCATCTACCTTTTTGTTGTCAAAGACCATGTAGTAGTGGTACATGTCTCCGGCTTTGTTTTCCCACGCCTTTCCAAGTTCAATCTTGTTGCGGCTATCGGAATTGTCCCGGTCATCGCCTTTGGTCTCAGTTGTAAAATAAGGCAATGGAAATCTCGAAAATCTGCAAAATAAGGCAATGTCAAACTTAAAACAGCCAAAACAAGGTCAAATACCTCAGTTTGGGCTGTTTTAAAATTTTTATTTGGCCAAAACCTCTGCTTTTTACTGTGTTTTGGCTGAATAAGGGAATTGCCGCTCGGATTTTTCTTTGCCCCGCATGCGGTCGCCTTACAGCCCGAACGCCTCCCTGACAAGTTTCACGCTGTCGAGGAGCTCCCAGCCGAAGAACTGGACTTCCTTGCGGGTGCGGACTCCGTGTCGGACGAGTTCGACCTCGGCCCGGTATGGCTTGCGGCCCACGTGGCCGTAGGCTGCGGTCGGCTCGTAAATCGGGTTCTTAAGGCCAAACTTCTCGATAATTTTCGCCGGGCGCAGATCGAACAGCTCACCGATTTTCTCGGCGATGAAGGCATCGCTGAATGGTTTGCCCTTGAACTCGGAGCCCTGCACGCCCGCTGCGTCAATTGCCGAGGTGCCGTAGCTGTTCACGAATATGCTGACCGGGCGCGCCACGCCGATTGCGTAGGAAATCTGGACGAGCAGTTCGTCCGCAACTCCTGCCGCCACGAGATTCTTCGCGATGTAGCGAGCTGCGTATGCCGCCGAGCGGTCAACCTTTGACGGATCCTTTCCCGAGAAGGCTCCGCCGCCGTGGGCTCCGCGTCCTCCGTAGGTGTCGACGATAATCTTGCGTCCGGTGAGACCAGTGTCCCCGTGCGGGCCGCCGATGACGAACTTGCCGGTCGGGTTCACATGAAGGATGAAGCCCTGCGGGTTCTCGTGCGCGTCAAACACGCCGTGGAACAGAGCCGCGGTGTCGGGATGCAGTTCCTTGAGCATTTCCGGAATCAGAATCTCCTCCACGTCCTTGCGTATCTTCGACTGCATGAAGAAATCGTCAGGAAGGAACTCGTCGTGCTGGGTGGAAATCACAATCGTATGAACCCGCACCGGTTTTCCCGTCCCTCCGTCATATTCTATCGTAAACTGGGACTTCGCGTCCGGACGGAGATACGGCATCCTCGAATCCTTCTCGCGTCGTATCCTCGCGAGCACGCGGAGCGCGAGATGCGAAAGATAGAGGGGGAGGGGCATGTAGTCCTCGGTCTCCCGGTTTGCATATCCGAACATCATTCCCTGATCTCCGGCACCCTGTGCGTCGGCCTCGTCCTCGACGCTCCTGCCCTTTCCGACCACGCCCCGGTTGATGTCGGATGACTGCTCGTGAAGCGTGCTCATAACTCCGCACGAGTTCCCGTCGAAGCGATACTCAGCCTTGTTGTAGCCGATGCGGTTCACTGTCTCGCGCACGACCTTCTGTATGTCGACGTATGCGTCCTCCGAGCGCACCTCGCCCCCCACAATCACAAGCCCAGTGGAGCAGAAAGTCTCGCAGGCAACCTTCGCCTCCGGGTCCTGTCTGAGAAATTCGTCAAGTATGGCGTCTGAAATCTGGTCCGAAACCTTGTCCGGATGTCCCTCGGAAACAGACTCCGAAGTAAATAGATAGTTGTTCATATAGCGTAAAAATAAAAACTCCACATATTCAGAAATATGTGAAGCCGCTATAAAAACACACTGTCAGGTCTGTGACCTTCATCACATTTTAGCATTTTTTCGAGTGGTTGCAAGCAGACAAATCTCTCCACATATTTCGTTCCCCATCACGTTTCCGAATGGGAGTGCAAAGGTACGCAAAAAATTAATATCTCAAAGAAAAAATCGTAAAAACCGATAATTTTTCAAAATATTGCGGTATAATTTCTTAAAGTCGCAATTCTGACATACATTTGCGCGATAAAACCAAAAACATTTTTCATTAATTCAACCCTTATGAGACAAACAATCAAATGTTTTCTGACTGCCTTGGCAGCGGTTCTTTTGGGTGTGACCTCTTTCGCGCAGGTCACTACATCAAGTCTTAACGGTCGTGTTGCAGATGAGAACGGAAATGCCGTAATCGGCGCCGTTGTGATTGCAACGCACACTGAATCAGGTACTCAGTACAATGCCGTTACAAACAATCAGGGCCGTTACGTCATCAACGGTATGCGTGCCGGCGGTCCTTACTCAGTGGAGGCGTCCTGCCTTGGTTACCAGACACTCACCTACACTGACATCACCCTCCAGCTTGCTGAGGCATTCAGCCTCAACATCGACCTCAAGGAAGACAAGCTTCAGCTCGGTGAGGCCATCGTGATTGCCGCTCCGTCATCAAAGTTCTCCGCTGAGAAGAACGGCGCCGCAACCAACATCTCCGGCAAGCAGATTGAGTCGCTCCCTACCATCAGCAGAAGCATTTCAGACGTCACGAGGCTTTCTCCTTACGGCGGAAACGGAATGAGCTTCGCCGGAACTGACGGGCGTACCGCAAACTTCACCGTAGACGGCGCGAATTTCAACAACAACTTCGGGCTCAGTGACAAGCTCCCGGGCGGCGGTTCTCCGATTTCAATCGATGCGATTGAGGAACTTCAGGTCGTGATTTCTCCATACGACGTGCGCCAGACCAACTTCATCGGCGGCGGAGTGAATGCAATTACCAAGTCCGGTACAAACACCTTCAAGGGTTCCGCATACGTCTATCACCGCAATGAGAACATGCGCGGTAACACAGTGAGCGGCGTTGAAATAGCCGGAGCTCGTGAGAGGGACCGCAGCACCACTTATGGAATGACACTCGGCGGTCCGATTATCAAGAACAAGCTCTTCTTCTTCGTAAATGCCGAGTATACAAAGACTCCTACCGTGGCAGTTCGCTGGAGGGCGTCGGAAGACGGCGTCGGCAATTCTGACAAGTATCTTTCATACGCTAAGGCGGACGACATGAAGAGGCTTTCGGAGTTTGTAAAGGACAAGTATGGTTATGATACGGGTTCTTACACGGATTTTCCGGCAGATGAGAGCAATCTCAAGATTCTTGCGAGACTCGACTGGAACATCAATGACAAGAACCGTCTCGCTGTGCGTTACAACTACACGAACAACACTTCATGGTCAGGTCCCAACGCCTCATCTATGGACGGCGGCACACGTTCGGCATTTGCCCGCACATCCCTCTATGGCATGTCTTATGCGAACTCCATGTATTCCCAGAACAACTTGGTGCATTCTGTTTCCCTTGACCTGAACAGCAAGATTACCGATAATCTTTCTAACCAGTTCCTTGCGACATTCTCCAAGCTTGACGATGTTCGCGGAACAAATTCAGACGAGTTCCCGTTCATCGACATCATGGACGGCACAGGCACCAACACTCCGTACATATCTCTCGGCTACGAACTCTTCACATGGAACAACGCCGTTCACAACACAATTGCGAACATTAAGGATGACCTCGTTTACTATGTAGGCAACCACAAGATTACAGGTGGTCTGAACTATGAGTATCAGATGGCTGACAACGCTTACATGAGAAACGGTACTGGTTATTATCGCTATCGGAGTCTCAATGATTTCATGACCGGCGCGGCTCCGGAGGTTGTCTGTCTCACTTACGGCTATGACGGAGAAAAGAATCCTGCCGCACGCGTCCAGTTCCACAAGGTAGGTCTCTATGCTCAGGATGAGTGGAGCGCACTCGATAACTTCAAGCTCACTTATGGCCTTCGTCTTGACGGGCTTTTCTTTGACAATGGAGACCTCAAGACGAACAACAAGATAAAGGCTCTCTCTTATTATCCTAAGTCGTATGGTTACACTGAACAGCATATTGACACCGGCAAGTGGCCTTCAGCAAGCGTGACGGTATCACCTCGCGTTGGATTCAATTGGGACATACTCAGGGACAAGAGCCTCACCCTCCGTGGTGGTACGGGTCTTTTCTCCGGACGCCTTCCGCTCGTGTTCTTCACTAATATGCCTACCAACTCCGGCATGGTTCAGTATGCCGCGCAGATTAACGGCAGCACCAAGACCAGCAAGATCAACGGATACACTGGTCTGGCAACGGAGAAGGGGTACATCGATATGAACCAGTTTGCCGGCGGTCTCAAGACGAAAGACGGAAAGGCAACAACTGAGGCGCTTTATGACGCACTTGTTGCAATGGGCTACCCTACAACTGCCGGCGACGGTACGATTCCATCATCGATATCCGCAGTGGATCCTAAATTCAAGATGCCTCAGGTATGGAAGACCTCTCTCGCCCTCGACTATAACTTCCCTACCTCATTCCCGTTCTCCATCTCTGCTGAAGGTATTTTCAACAAGACAATCAACGGTGTGACAATATCCGACTGGTCCATGAGGCAGGTTGACGGATTCGCAAGGTGGCATGGTGCGGATAACCGCCCTATTTATCCTTCAGACTTCAGGACAACGACAAAGGCTTTTGTCCTCGAAAATACGAACAAGGGATATGGTTACTCCGCTAATGTAACTCTCAACATCCGTCCGATTGAGGAACTCAGCTTCATGGCGGCCTACACTCACACGGCCTCAAAGGAACTCACCGGTCTCCCTGGCTCAAACGCTGAGTCCGCATTCACTTATGTTCCTACTGTTGAGGGACCGAACAACATCAAGCTCCACAACTCGCAGTATGTAACTCCAGATCGTGTTGTTGCTTCCGGAACATATCATGACAAGTGCGGCAACCATTTCAGCCTCATCTATGAAGCCTTCCGCGGCGGCTATAATTACTCTTATATGCTTTCTAACGACATGAACGGTGACGGATATAAGTACGATGCGCTTTACATCCCTACAGATGAGCAGGTAGCCAACAACGAGTTCCGTTTCGTTTCAGAGAGTGACCGTGACCGCTTTATGGATTACGTTCACAATAACAAATATCTCAAGAAGCATCAGGGAGAATATGCGGAGGCATACAGTCTCTACTCTCCTTGGGTGCATCGCTTCGACTTCAGCTACAAGCACGACTTCAAGGTTAAGGTAGGCAAGTCAATGAATACGCTCCAGCTCAGTTTCGACATCAAGAACCTTGCGAACATCTTCAGTTCAAGATTCGGTGTCATCAAGCAACTCAATCCGGACTTGAATGACGGACGTATCCTCAAGTATGATTCTACCGACGCTGATGGCTACCCGGTATTCTCAACGCCGAAGAAAGTGAACGGAAGCGTTCAGACTTTCACTCCGTACACGAGCATCGGACAGT
The DNA here is from genome assembly GCA_002440085.1 of Bacteroidales bacterium UBA6360. Classification (GTDB taxonomy): domain Bacteria; phylum Bacteroidota; class Bacteroidia; order Bacteroidales; family UBA932; genus Cryptobacteroides. The sequence continues at coordinate 26,008 of DJRM01000032.1, read as the reverse complement.
GCTGGTACGCATCAGTGGGAATCAAGTATATGTTTAATTAATTCATTGTGGATATTATTATGAAATTCAGATATTTATTTTCCGCTTTTGCTGCATCACTCGTTCTTCTTTCCGGATGCGCAAAGGAAGAGTCTGTCGGCTCTTTGGATAACATCGAGCTTAGTGACACGTTCTTGTCAATAAAGGCTGAGGGCGGTTCCGTTGACCTCACAATCACAGCGACTGAAGACTGGGCATTCCAGACAATCGACAAGACATGGCCTGAAGTTGTCTCAGAGAAAGACGGCCAGGAAGTCAGGACTCCATCATGGCTCTCTGTTGACAAGATGAGCGGGACATCCGGGCAGACGAAGGTTACATTCTCTGCCGAGGCAACAGAAACAGGACGGGAGTTGTCGCTTTCCATCAAGGTCGGCACCAATATGCAATTCCTGAAGGTGCGTCAGGGCTCGCTTGATCCAGTGTCGTTCACCTGCAAGGATATTGAGGACGGCAAGGCGACAGTCGGTGCCAGCTACAAGATGGCGGGTAAAGTCGTTCAGCTCGGAAGCACTTCCAAAGGCGGTTTCTACATCAACGACGGGACGTCAACGAAAAATGCCCAGGTTTATAGCTCCACGGACGAGTCCAAGGCAGCGTTCCCGAATGTTGAGGTGGGAGACTATGTTGAGTTCAGCGGCACCTGGTCATCTTATAAAAACTTTGAAGACGCAGAAATCTCAAAACTCAAGAAGGCACTTGTCGTAGTGATTGACAAGACCGTTAATGTTGACGAAAAAGGAGGCGAGATTGAGGTTAAGGTGGCTTACAAGGGCAATGGCGTTTTCTTTGACGAGCCTGAGTCTGATTGGGTCTCTTACGTCGGAATGTCTTTCAAGAAAGGTGTGCCTGACAAACTTATAAGCAATCCGGCAGACACAGCTCTTGTCAAGTACTCCATTCTCCCGAATAGGGGCGAGAACAAGCGTAACTTCACATTGAATTTTTCCTCTTACAGCGCAGATGAATCGTCTGAAGACACTGCTGAGATAGTACAGGCAGGTTCACGAGTACCGTCATCAATCGCAGAACTCAATGCATCAATCACAACGGAGGAAGAACCGGCGGAACCAAATTTCAAGGTCAATCTTAAGGATGCCGTGATTTCTTATGCAAATGGAGCCAGCGCATTCATCGAAGATGAGACGGGGGGGACGATTTACTTTAATTGGGATAAGAAGCTGGAGGCCGGCAAAAAGATTAACGGCGTGGTTACCGGAAAGGCTTATTTATATAATGGCTTTGTCGAGATTGTTGACATTGATCTTTCACAGGCTACTGTTGAAGACATTGAAGGCGGTGTTTCTCCGACGGTGCTGACAATCAAAGATCTTCTTGCTAACTATTCAAGATGGCAGCATTGCTATGTGAAGCTTGAGAATGTCACGTTTACGACGGCCATCACACCGAGCATCAGGAATGGAAAGATAAGTCAAGGTGATTCTGAAATCGCTGTATATGCTCAGGTGAAGAACAAGTTGGATATGTCGGGAACCGGAGACCTTGTCTGCCTGCCGACAAGTTACAAGGGCAATCCTCAGGTGGGTGTCTATGAAAACAGCCAGTTTACTAAGAAATAATATCTACTGATTCTATAAGACGACGGCGACCGGAACCCCGGCCGCCGTCGCTGCGTTTATATCAGAAGCTTCACGACAAAATATCCACATCGGTCAGATGCGGCTCGGAGCCTCATTTCAATCCCTCGACTTCCTTGACGCTGAGTCCTACGCAGGAGGCAATGGTTTCGACAGGAATTCCTGCCGCGAGAAGTTTAGTCGCGCTGTCAATCGCTTTCATACGCTCTCCCTCACATCGCCCTCTTGCTTCACCTCTTGCTTCACCTCTTGCTTCACCTCTTGCTTCGCCTTTAGCTTCGCCGTCGGCGAACCCGTTCTTGTAGTTGGCCTTCATCTCGGCCTTGTAGTCCATTTCCGTGAACATGTCCCTGATGTATTGAAGTTTCGTTTCCGGCGGGAAGTTCTCCACCTCGCAGGCCCGGCTCAGTTCCTTCGTGAACTCGTCGTCGAGAATCTTCTGCGGGACGTTGCCCTCCCACTTCTCCGAGTTCTTGAACACGTAGCATGCCCTGTCAAGCCTTCCGTCGAGTTCCTCCTCGCCCTTGAGGAATCTCCCCAGTTCCACAAAAATACAAATAATTGTGTCAGGAGCAAACTCCCCGGTTCTTTTTTCCGTCATCTGGTAGTATGACACGCATCTTTCGGAGTCCCACAGCGCCTCGTCCGAGTGCGGCAGCGCCTGTTCGAGGAACGCGATGACATAGACCGGGCTCAGGTCCTCGTATCCGGCTCCGGACGGCAGGTCACTTCCGTATGCGTTCGAGCCGTACCACATGCACCGTTGGAAGAAGCATTCGTGCATCTCGCGCTGCATCTCCACGATGAACGTCCGTCCCTTGATGTCCCTGCACCTGATGTCGACGCGGGAATACTTGCCGAACGGGGTGAATCCGTTGACCTCCCTGTCACTGTAGCTCTCGATTTCGGCAATCTGCCTGTCCTCTGGGAGGACGAGGTTCAGCAGCTGCATCAGGATGTTCTTGTTTCTCGGCGACGCCAGCACGGCCTTGAATCCGGCGTCCGACAGCAGGCTTGCGAACCTTGAGATTCGAGCCTCTTTTCTTTCTGTTTTCTTCGTCATTGCAGTTAAAATTTACATACTGCAAAGCAACGAATAAAACCGATGCGAAAACAGCAACAGTTTCTTGCGGTTACGCAACTGATTGTTGCGATTTTTGAATAAAAGACGACCCCGGCAGTCGTCTTTGTCGCTTTTTCCTCCGTCACAGAAAAGAATCATTCCGCAACTATATTTCGTAATTCTTGGAATATCAAAGTTTTCTGTGGTAAAATGTCAAAATCCGCAAACTTTGGGATTAGCGGCAGTGCGGGCAGATGCCCTTGATGACGAAGGAATAGGCGTGCGGCTCGAATCCTTCCGGCACCGGCACACGGTCGAGATTTATGTGCTCCATGCAGTAGGAACGGTGGCAGCGCTCGCAGTAGAAATGGATGTGCGCGTCGCTGTGGTCGCAGTGACCTTCTTCGGTGCACAGTTCATAGTTTATGACCCCGCGCCCGTCCTCGAACGAATGGACAATGTCCTTCTCAAGGAACAGGGTCAGCGTCCTGAACACGCTGGACTTGTCCATTGACTCAATCTGCGCCTCAAGGTCGGCGAGACTCGCCGGCCGTCCCGCCTCATCGAGCGCCTTCAGCACAAGTATCCTGTTTGCCGTAGGCTTTATGCCCTTGGCCTCTAATCTTTCTTCCGTTTCGTGAATGTTCATGTCAAGACATTTTCTAAGGGCATCCGGCGGCTTCGCCCGTGCCCGTAAATGCAAAAATAGCAAAAAATTATTCAAGATTCAGGTTCCGCTTTTTGAATTTCGTTGTCTTTATGGTGAAGGTCATATTTTACGACATGATGAAATATTAACAAACTAATCAATAATAGCATGAACTGTAACAGAAAAATTTACGAATCCCCGTCGGTGACGGAGGTTTATGTGTACCCGGAAGGCGGGTTCGCGACGAGTACGAAATTGTATGAGTCTTCCACAATCAGCGACTACGACAAAATCGTGGAGGAAGCATGGTAATCAAACTTAACCTGAGAACTAAAATGAAAAGGAATATGTTCATGTCAGCCATGGCGCTGACCGCAATGTTTGCAGCAGCCTGCAGTAATGAGATTGAAAATGCACCGGAAACCACGGAGGGAACGGTCCTGACGGCGGGATTTGCGTCCGAGGCTCCGGTGCGGCAGTCGGTTCAGACTAAGACTGTTCTTGAAAATGACAAGACAGTGAAGTGGATCGAGGGAGACAAGATTACGGTGAACGGCAAGACCTCAAATGCGGCCGAAATCTCGGAAGAGGGCAAGACCGCGACGTTCTCGTTCGGCGAGTCTCTCACGGCTCCGTATTCAGCAGTTTTCCCTTCATCCATCTACAAGGATGCCGCCATGGTGACTCTCCCGGCCGTTCAGACCTACAAGGCCGGCAGCTTCGCCGAGACTGCCGCTCCGATGTGCGCCTACGCCTCCGAGGGTACAAACCTCAGTTTCGGTCATCTGTGCTCGGTGGTGAAGCTTACCGTCAACAAGCCTGCCGTGGATGCCGAAAAATTCTCCTTCATCGAGTTCTCCGGAAATGGCGGAGAGCAGATTTGCGGGAACTTTGCCATTGATTACGAGACCGGCACCCTCACTCCGTCAACGACTGTGGCCGACGCGGACAAGAAGATTCGCTATGACGTCGACTGGAACATTGCTGCTGACGCGCAGGTGGTGGCCTACATCGTCGTGCCGGCCGGGGAATATCCTCGGGGCTTCACTGTCAAGATTCAGGACAAGCAGGGCCGCGTCATGACCCAGTCTTCTTCGGCGAAGACGCTGAAGAGGGGCACCGTGCATGAGATGCCGGAGCTGAGTTTTGAACAGACCGGAACTGAGACCGGAGTGGAAATCACGACTGCAGCGGAGCTTATCCAGTTTGCGAAGGATTACAACAGCGGCGTCTATGCCGGCTCTGAAAACTCCCTTGTTGCCACTCTCATGAACGACATCGCGTTCACAGACGATGAAAATTCGGCCTTTGTTTCCATTGGAGATACGGGTAAGAATAAATTCAAGGGTTGCTTCAACGGCAACTCAAAGACCATCAGTAACTTCAATTCCGGCAAGGCTCTGTTCGGTGGTATCCATGATTATGGCATAGTCAAGGATTTGACTATTGAGGGAACGGCGAGTGTGACAGTGAAAGACGCTGATTTGTCAAAGAGCACAGATAAAGATGGTAATGTGCTGTATGACTGGTTCGGAGGGGTTTTGGTTGATTATAATAGAGGACTTGTTCAGCGTTGTACGACAAATGTTGCGTATACGGTGAATGTCGCATACTCGGTGAAAGATGTGAAGGGTAAGAAAGATGAGAAGGACGTGAAAGTTACACTCTGTGTCGGAGGCATTGCCGCACGAATGCCGAGCTGCGACGGAAAGATTGTCGGATGCCTCAATAATGGAACGTTGACTGTTATGACCAAAAAAGGTTTGAGCCCGGAAACAAACATCGGTGGAATTGTAGGCTTGGCAAACGGAGGAAACGCCGAAATCAGCGACTGTATTTCTAAATGTGCAATAGTGTCAGACAGAGACGACAAAACGAATAAAGAGTATTGCGGTGGCATTGCAGGTCAAAGTAATGCTAAAATTATCGGATGCGATAATTATGGAAAAGTGGTTGCCAAGACTTATTGCAAGGGACGTAACGTCGGTGGTATTGCCGGCGCTAATGGCGGCTCGGTTTCCGGATGCGATAATTATGGTGAGGTTGTTGTCGCGGGAGCAGGACGGTATGTGCAGTTAGGCGGGATAATCGGTTCCCATTCAGGAACTTCCGCGCTTGAGAATATATATAATCACGGAAACGTAAGTTTGGAAAAGATTCAGAATAATGGTTCCGCAGTAATGAAAGTCGGCGGATGCATAGGTGAGTCGACAAAAGATGCTGCAACATTCGGCTCGAATGTGGCGAATACTGGCGCAGTAACACGGTTCTGTCCGGGCAGAATTGGCCAGACACCAAGGCCGTCTATGTTGGTGGAGTCTTCGGCTATGTGGCTTCGTCTGTAAGTGGCCTGGTCAATGAAGGTGCAGTGTCGCTTGAAAACACCCACACTCCGAATTTGGCTGCTCAGGTCTATCTCGGCGGCATCATCGGGTGCACCGAAAAGGCGATAACAATCGCGTCCTGCAATAACGAAAAGGGGTCTGTGACCATTTCTCACACAGAAGTGACATTAGACACGACGACGTGGTGGGCTGACGGCATTTTAGGGCATGGCCCGGATGGCGTTCAGGAAGAAGAAAGTAACATTTACGACCCGGAAAAGGTGACAATGCCGGAACTAATAATACGATAATGATAACTGACACACACATCAGACTGCTGATACTCAAGTTCATGACAGGGGAACTGTCCGATGCGGAGGCGGCCGGACTGGCCGCCTGGGTTTCTGCCTCGAAGGAAAATGCCGAGGCCTACCGCCGGGAGGTGGAGGCTCTGAGCGCCCAGACAGATGTCTCGAAGGACATCGACAGGTTCTGGAACAGGGTTCAGGCCGGCAACCGGGACAAGTTCGCCAAGAAACGACCTGCCAGGAGGCTCTACCTGTTTGCCGTTGCGGCCGCCTCATGCGCGGCGCTTGTCGTCGGCATCGCCGCATGGAGACTTTCCGTAAGCGGCGCAGGACCGTCTCCTGTCGTGGCCGAGGTGTCCGCGGCTGAAGGGGACACGCTTAGCCGTGCGCCGGAGGCTGAGGTGACTGCCGGGCGGACGGACAGCGGGAGGATGTGCTATGCCACCGGTCGGAATGAGAAGCGGCGCGTCACGCTTCCGGACGGGACAAGGATTGTTCTGAACGAGAGCTCGTCCCTGACGCTTTCAGACTCGTTCAACGAATGTGCGCGCGAGGTGACACTGAACGGCGAGGCATTCTTTGACGTGGCGAAGGACTCGACACGGCTCTTCATCATACGCTGCGGACGGGAGTCGTACATCGTCCGCGGAACGTCGTTCAACATAAACGCATATTCCGAAGACTCCTATTCCGTGACCACGCTCCACGAGGGTTCTCTCGAAGCGAGGATAAATTCCGACATCATAAAGCTTGAACCGGGTGAGGAACTCCGGGTCGATGAGATTCAGTCGAGCATATCGAAACAGAAGGTTTCGGTGCAGAATTCCACGAACTGGATAAATTCGGACATCATGATATTCGAGGACACTCCTCTCCGTCAGGTCGTGAACTGCCTTTCCCGGAGGTACGGCGTCAGAATCCATGTGCAGGGCGAAATATGCAACATCAAATACACCGGGAAAAATTCAGGCAGGAACATCGGTGACGTCTTCCGCCTGCTGGAGGTGACTTCTCCGGTTCCTATTTCGGTGACGGAGTATGAGGGCGAGTTTTATATATCCAGAAACAAATAAACAGGACAATGAACAATAAGCTGAAGCTGACCATCCTGATTTTCATCGCGGTCTTTTCCGCGCTGTCGGGAGTCGTCGCGCGGGCACAGGACAACCCGTCTGTGCTTGACAGGAAAGTGACAATAAAGGCGAAGGATATGCCCATTGACGTATTCCTTGCCGAAATGGAGAGGAAGGGGGACTGCCAGTTCTTTTACGGCAATGCCGTGATTGAGGGTATTCCTCCGGTGACGGTTGACGTGAAGAACGTGAAAATTAGCGCAGTGCTGGACATCGTCCTTAAGGGGACGGGGTGCACGTACGAGCTGATTGCGGACAGCATAGCCATCAAGAAAGCCGAAACCACCGCAGCCACAGGACAGACCGCAGACAGCCTTCTGGAAGAATTTGTCGTCAGCGGCAAGGTCGTTGATGAAAATTCAAAGCCTCTGTCCGGCGTTGGCGTGTTCGTGCTTAACACCACAAACGGTGTTCTCACCGATGCTGAAGGCGGCTATTCCCTGAAAGTCAAGAGGGGAGACGTCGTGCAGTTCTCCTTTCTCGGCTACAGGACACAGAACATCACTGTGGGAACGGAGACCGGCATTGATGTGAAGATGCTTCCTGAGGCGGAGCAGCTGAACTCCGTGGTCGTGACGGCTCTCGGCATAAAGCGTGACGAAAAGTCGCTCGGCTATGCGATGTCGAAGATTAACTCCGACGCAATCTCGAATGCGACGACGGCCAATAACTGGCTTTCTGGGCTTAACGGACAGGTCGCGGGCCTGAGGATAGAGCAGTCAAGCTCCGGTGGCGGCACCACCCGTGTGACCCTGCGCGGCGAGTCTTCCGTTGACTTCGCGAACAACGGGGCGCTGTTTGTGGTTGACGGCGTGCCGATGTACAACAACTCCACGGCATCCGAGGCCGGAGGCGAGGGCTCGGCATACGCGATTGACTACGGCGACGGTTCCGGGGACATCAATCCGGACGACATAGAGTCGATAACCGTTCTCAAGGGTCCTGCGGCCACTGCCCTCTACGGCTCCAGCGCATCCAACGGAGCCATAGTCATAACGACGAAGTCGGCGGAAAAGCTTGAGTCGAAGATAAGCGTGGAGTATTCCGCTGCGCTCTCGTTCGAGACAGTCAATTCCACTCCGGATCTTCAGTACGAATATGGTCAGGGGGATGATTCCTCCTATTATTACTATGTGACCGACACTTCCAATCCGGATCTCAACCCTCTCGGCAAGCCGAGCCAGTCCGGAATGCTCTCGTGGGGAGCGAAGATGGACGGCACTCCGGCCTACCAGTACTACAACGTCTCCAAGGGCATAGGCGGCAGCCTGAATGAGGCCGGAGACTTCATCCGCGAGCAGACTCCATTTGTCAACAACGGAGACTGGTTCAAGGACTTCTTCGAGACAGGGAACACGCTCAAGAACAGTCTTACCGTGTCCGGAAAACTGAACAGCCGTAACTCGGTGCGCCTCTCGTTCAGCGACATGAGGCAGCAGGGAATAATCCCCAACTCTCCGGGCAACAACCAGCACCTGTTCCTCCGGACAAAGAACGAGTTCACAAAGTGGTTCACCTCGGAGATAACCCTCAACTACCGCCGCAAGCAGATGGATAACATCCCGACAGGTTCCGGCTACGGCTCCACCTCCATCATGTACAGCCTCTGGTGCTACGCCCCTAACATAGACATGGACTGGGCGAGGAACTACTGGGTCAGCGGGAAGGAAGGCAAGCAGCAGGACACGTCCCTCACGGGCGGAAAGAACAATGCCTACTTCATCGCGAACGAATGCGTGAACACGCAGGACAGGGACAGAATCTATGGAAACGTGAAATTGGACTTCGACATATGGAAGGGCCTGAAGCTCATGCTCAGGGGCGGTCTTGACCACGTGAGCGAGTTCCGCACCCAGCAGCAGGCCGTTTCCACGCAGGCGAAGCCGGAAGGATGGTATCAGGAGCAGCGCATCGCGTCATTGCAGTATACAGGCGAGTTCCTGTTTACCTATAACCATAAGTTCGACCACGATTTCGGACTTAATGCCAACCTCGGAGGAAGCATCCTCTACCGCGAATATTCGAGGACTCAGCAGACGGCCGACAACCTCTACCTGCCGGGCGTCTATTCGCTGGCGAACTCGAAGTCGGAGGTCAAGAACGAGAGCTATTCCGAGTCCCGGCAGACCAACTCCCTCTACGGGCTTGTATCCCTTTCGTGGCGCAATGCCTTGTTTCTCGACCTTACGGGCAGGAACGACTGGGCCAGCACCCTTCCGGCTTCGAACCGCTCGTTCTTCTATCCGTCGGTTTCCGGAAGCGTCGTGCTTAACGAGCTGCTGGACTTCGGGCGGACGAACGGCATTGTGGATTTCCTGAAACTCCGTGGCTCATGGGCGCAGGTCGGGCATGACACCGCTCCCTACAGGATTGAGGAATATTTCCAGAGCACAAAGTTCCCGAGCGGCGTGACGACGCAGAAGACCAAGGCGAACAGCGCCCTGAAGCCGGAGATTGTCTCTTCATGGGAAGTCGGTGCGGACATCAGGCTGTTCCGCAGCAGGCTCAATCTTGACGTCGCGTACTATGACGGCAACACCAGGAACATTCTCGCAAAGATGCCGGTTTCCACTTCCACCGGCGTTAACACCGTTTACACGAATGCCGGAACCATCCGCAACTGGGGCGTCGAGCTTTCCGCGAGCGGTATTCTTCTGAAGACCAAGGATTTCCAGTGGAGGCTCAATGCCAACTGGTCCATGAACAGGAACGAGGTCCTTAAGCTCGGTGACGGGATAGATTTCTGGAACATAGCCCAGTATTCTTCATACGCATACATGTACGCGTATGTCGGCAGTTCTCTCACGTCGATGTACGGATATAAATACAAGAGGGCTCCGGAAGGCTCCTACGCCGTCGGGGCGGACGGAAAGATGACAGACGTCTCCGGCATGATGGTTCTCGACAAGAACGGCAGCCCGATAACCGACTATGACCTCTCCTACATCGGCGAGTGCATGCCGAAATGGCAGGGCGGAATCAGCACGCAGTTCAGCTGGAAGGGTCTCAAGGCGAGCATAAGCTTTGACGGGCAGTACGGCGGGCACGTCTGGTCACTTACCAACTGGGTTCTGAACTACCGTGGAAAGGGCACCGCGACCCTTGAGGGCCGCGACGGGTCAATGGTTCCCAAGGGCGTTCAGCTTCTCGAAGACGGCAACTACAGGATTTACACGGACAAGATTCCGGCCACCGGCATCCAGGCCTACTACCAGGCTCTCTACGACCGCCCGTGCACTGAGGCGAACTTCGTGAGCACCTCGTTCCTCAAGCTCAGGGACGTGCGCCTGGAATATTCGTTTCCGAAGAAACTTCTGGCCAAGACAAAGGTCATAAACGGGCTCACCTTGGCAGTCTATGGAAACAACCTCTACTGCTGGAGCCGCTTCCCGGGCTTTGACCCCGAGTCCGTGACAATGAGGGGGAACGCTCTCACTCCGGGCTTCGACCTTCTCCAGATGCCTTCGACGGCGCAGTACGGAGCAAGCATTAAAATCACATTCTAATTAAGGACGGCAATATGAAAGCAGTCATAAGAATACTCGCTGTTTCCGCATCGGTGCTTTCGGCACTGACCGCGTGCAGCAAATTTGACGACATGAGCAGGAATCCATACGCCTTGTACGATGTCCCTTCGGAGTCGTTCGTGCAGCCGATTCTGTATAATGCGGAATACAAGATTCTGCAGCGGTGCTACGACCTGATTCCGGAGATGATGCAGTACACGGTGAACATGAGTTTCGAGACTTCAGCAACGCTGATTTATGACTACGACATCACGGAGAACATATCCTCGTCGCTGTGGAATCTGTATGAAGAGTATGGCAATGCGCAGTATATGCTGAAGCTCGCCCGAGAGGAGGAAAATCCCGCGATGGAAGGCGTTGCTCTCATTCTCAGAACATGGCTTATGTCCGTAATCACAGATACTTACGGGAACGTGCCGTATTTCAATGCCGGTCTCATAAGCCAGCAGGGAGACGGCTTCAGCTACAGGACGTCGTATGACCCGCAGGAAGATATATACCGCGACATGTTCATTTCCCTTGAAACAGCAAACAGCCGTTTCGTTGAGGCGGAAAAGGCCGTCACCGACGGACTGATCGACGGGGATGATTTCTCGGAGCAGTGCGACTATATGTATTCGGGCGACGTCGGCAAGTGGCGGAAATTCGGCAATTCATTGTACCTGAGGCTTCTCGTGCGTTCCGCGATGAAAATCATTGAAGAGACGGGCGGAAACTTCATGCTTAACGACGAATTGGGTGAAATAAATGTGATAAGCAGAATTTCCGAGATATATGACTCTTTCTCCGGGAACGGACAGTATCCGGTGTTCGGAGAGATTGCCGACGCAGCTAGGGTCGGATTCAGTTATTCCAATTCCGCCCTGTTCACTCCGTTCTATTCGACGACTTCCGGCGTGTGGAATGCGGAGGCTGCGTGCCGTACCCTTGTGAAGACGATGATGGGAGACGACTTCGAAGATCCGCGCTATTACTACTATTTCCACAAATACAGCAACGCCAAGAAGGATTTCAGCGCAAACCCCACTCTCGTCGCGCTCGGCGTGGACGACTGTGCCGGCGCCCCGACGCAGCTGTCGCGTTCGGACATGTCCTTTTTCTTCAATGTGGCGGTGTCGCAGTCCGGAAATTCATCCATCGGGCGCTATCCGAGAAAGTCCCAGTCGTCATGGCACACGGGTGATCTGAAAAATGCCGAGTCATACGCGATTCTGAACTACTCCGAGGTCCTGTTCTGCTTCGCCGAGGCCGCCGCGCGCGGATGGCTTACGATGAGCGGGCAGAAAACCAAGGAACTCTACCTGGAGGCAGTGCGGACGTCCGTTCTGGAGTGGAACAAGACGCTCGACTCCACTTCCTCCGAACTGACCGGTTTCATTTCCCATCTTGACGGAAGTTATGACAACAACAGGGCCCTGGAGCACATCATGACGCAGAAATGGGTTTCGACGTTCTGGTGCGGGACAGAGTCCTGGTGTGACTACAGGCGCACAGGCTATCCGCTGCTCAGGACGAACGGCGAGGCCGCGGAAAACGACTGCGTGCTCCCGACCAGGATGCGCTATCCGGCAACTGAGGACTTCTATAACGCCGAACAGTATGCGCAGGCTGTGGCCGGATGGCTGGGCGGAACAAATAATATGACGACGGACGTATGGTGGGCCTCCACGACCGAAAGCCGGGATATGAGGGCAAAAGGCAGAAACTGATAAACAGGTATAGAAATGAATAAGATATTGACCATTCTTTTGGCTGCGGTTTCCATGACTGCATGTGTTGAGGAAGCCATAGACTACGGAAGTTCGAGGGAGATTGGAAACATCGAGGTCTCGTTCCTCAGAAACGGGGCGGATGTCGGCGAGACCGTGGCCCTGACTGCCATTGGGCATAAACTGGAGTTTGATGTCGAACTCAACGATGACAATGTCCGGTGGAACGTGGTTTCCGATCAGTCCTGGTGCTCGGTGGTTCAGGAAGAGCATCGCGGAACCGGCAAGTTCACCTTGAGCATTCTTCCTAACGATTCCTTCGAGTCCCGGCAGCCGGCGACGATAACATTCTCCGCAGGAGAATACCGCATCGTTCCGTTTCGTCTGACGCAGTCCGGCAATGAATTCATATTCAGCAAGTCGTACATCGTGTCCGGAATCGGAGGAACCTCAGCCAAGATCACAGTGAGGACACTTCCCGACGTGGAATGGGGAGTGACGCCCGAAAACAGTTGGCTGGTTGTCAATAAGGGAGAGTCCGTGACCCGAGGGGACTTTGTAGAGACTTCTGTCACCATTGCTTCCGGGCAGAATGAGGCGGAGTCTCGCATGGGGCGCATTGCCTTCAGCAGGAGCGGCGAGGACGTGGGGGCGTATGTCTCTATTTGGCAGTTCGGAACTGAACTGAACTATGATGAGGCGGGCAATGTGCTGCTGCCTGCGGACGGCTCCAAGGCTTTGGAAATTCTTGTTCCGGACGGCGTCGTGAACGGAGTGACAGCACCGGAGGACGTGACCGTGTCGACGGAGGCTTCGGAAGAAGAGGGATTTACGAGATATGTCTTCAGGCTCGGGGAGAATCTCAGCGACTCCCGCTCTAATCGGGAAGTCAGCATAAGTCTGAATCAGTTCATATCATCCGAGACCATCGCGCTTCCTCCCGTGTGTCAGGACTATAAGGTAGCTCATGGCATCTTGACCGGGAAAGGGATGCAGCTCTTTGCAGAGTCTTTCAACGGCGGCGGGGACATCTCCGACTGGACCGATGCCGACGGCAACGTCATTATGCTGGGTGATGTCGATATGGATGGAGTACAGTGGGAAACGCCGATAGGAACGGAGGAACGTCCTTTCAGCCTGACTTTCGACGGTAAGGGACACTCGATTCTCAATCTGAAGGATGCCGCGCCGTTGTTTGGGCATTGTTCGGGCGCCATGTTGAGCAACCTTGTCGTTGATGCCTCCTGCTCGTTCACAAAGCCTGTCATGGCCGGTTCAGCCGCCGTGTGGGCTTCAGCCGCCGCTGCGGTGGAAAACTCGACGGTGGTGACTTCCTGCACGAACAACGGAACGGTTAAGGCCGGGTTCTATGAGCATGAGTCGATGACATCTGCGCTTGTGGCGGGACTTGTAGGCAGGGNNAGGGTGCAGGAAGGCGCTGTTGTCGAGAAGTCGAAGAATCAGGGGAACGTGGCGCTGTCCGTTGAGTTCAGCAACATGAATGCCCCGGTTCTGACGGGAGGTGTCGTGGCGGAACTCTCCGGCTCTTTGGATTACTGCACGAACAACGGTGAGGTCAGCGACAAGTCTTCTGCAAAGGAGCATAACATCGGCGGCATCGCCGCCCGTGTGGAAGAGTCCGGCGCGGTTAAGGGCTGCGAGAACTACGCTGCCGTGTCCGAGTCCTCCGTGAACGGGGATGTCTATGCCGGGGGAGTCGCGGGCTATGCGCTTGGCGGAGTCTCGGATTCGTTCAACGGCGGTGCCCTGCACATTACTTCCGGCGCTGCGACGGTCAAGGCCGGCGGCATTGCCGGCTGGTGCGGGCAAGTTTATCTGAATGCAAACTCCAACAAGGGCGACATTCTGAGTGACGGCACTTCCAAGTATATTTTTGCCGGAGGCCTGTACGGACAGGTTGAGCCCGGCGGTGCGGTTATGGAACTGGATTTCGCGGGTGCGTCTTCCGAGGGCTCGATTCAGATTATGAACATGGCGGACAACTGCGCCTTGGGCGTGGGCGGATTTATCGGCGGGGTCACCCACGACGTCCCGGTGATGAATGCGGAGTTCGGCGGCAAGATTGAGGTGCGGCTGCACCGTGACGGCAAGGGACCGAGGGTGACTTCGGACGCAGTCTGCGCCGTCGGTGGCATCCTTGGCTGGGCGGAAAGCGTTGTTTCCCTCGGAGGATGTGCGACTAAGGCCGGTTCGGAGGTTCGGGTCGTCTGCCGTCAGGGGAAAGACTCGAACGGAGCCGACGACACGCCATATTTCAAGAAGGGCATCAATGTCGGCGGCATTCTCGGATATGCGGCCAAGGCCTGCACTGTGACCGATTCCAAGTCCATGGCAACGGTCAGGGCCGAAAGGGCAAACAAGAGAACTACAAGCGTGTCTTGTGTCGGAGGTGTGGTCGGGTACATTGCCGGTTTGGAAAGAAAGGAGTCCGTGATAAGCAACTGCAACAACTCGTCGGACCTGTACTCCGGAATACAGAATAATTGCAGCCCTCTTGACAGTTACGAGATCACTTGCGTCGGCGGCATTCTCGGGGCATTCGACCTGAACGGGGCCGCATCGTCGACCGGCGGAAAACTGTCAGTGTCCGGCTGCGTGAACTCCGGGAACTTCGCCCTGCGCAGGGGTTCTTCCGCTGGCATCGTAGCATACGCGCGAAACGCCACCATCTCAGGATGCACCTCTACGGGCAATTCCGGCGACTATCCGAATGCTTCAGCGGGTATTGCCGGCAAGTTAGAGAACTCCAAGGTGAACGGATGCCGGGCCAAAGGCGTCATCCAGGCGCATAACGACCCTTATTACGCCGGCGGTATCGTGGCGATGGGTCTTTCCACTGACATTTCGGAAAGCCGCTTCTATGGCAATCTTGGTTCGAGCAAGGAAAGCATAGACAAGCTCACATACGGCGGAATCGTTGCCGAGTCCGACGAAAAGAGCAGCGTCACTGACTGCCTCTACGGCGGCATGGTGCAGGCCATTATAGCCGGCGGAAACGTAACAGAGGGAATTAATGTGACTTCGGCGAATGTCGCAGACTATCCTGTCGGGAAGGGAACCCCATCCGTAAGCGGAATCGGTCTGTGGGACGGAGAAGCAGAGGAGTAAGCTTTTGACGGCTCGGGTTTCGCCTTGCGAGACTTGAGCCGGTTAATTTGATTAATGATGATGAACAGATATTGTCTTGTTTCGATGGCGCTTGCAGCCGCCCTTCTGTTTGGCTGCAAACCTGAAGAAACTCCGGGGAACGGAGAAAAACCCGAGCCATCAGGAGTGTTTACAGTGACGGGGAAGGTCACGGACTATGAACTCAGACCCCTTGAGGGCGTTGTGGTATCCGACGGACTCAAGTCTGTCCGGACAGGCACCGATGGCGTATATCAGATAGACAGTGACCTCGGTCGCGTCAAATTCATAAGCGTAAGCACTCCGTCCGGCTACGAGCCGCCGGTAAATGGAGGCGTGCCGGTCTTTTATAAGAAACTGTCAGAATGTCAAAAGGTTGGAGATGCCTATGTCGCGGATTTCTCGCTGAAGAAGATTTCGTCCGACGCGGACAGATATACTCTGCTCATTTCTGCCGACCCGCAGCCTCGCTCACGCACCAGGGGCGGTGACAAGCTGGCGTATCACTCCCTTGACTGCTGCTCAGACCTCTACCGTGACATGAAGGAATATGCCTCCTCCATTTCCGGGCAGGAAGTCCACGGAATATGCCTCGGCGACATCGTTCACGAGGACATGTCCCTGTACGGTCAGTATATAGAAGGAATGCGCAGCATGGGCTTCCCGACCTACAATGTCATAGGAAACCATGACAACGACACCTCCGCGGAAGACGACGAGCAGGGTCGCCGCATATTCGAGGAACATTTCGGTCCCTGCAACTACTCCTTCAATCTCGGACGGATTCACTACGTGGTAGTCGACAACCTGATAATGAAAAAGGGGAGCGGCGGCCTGCTCAATGACTACAGCGAGGGACTGACCGACGACATCTGGGAATGGCTGCAGGGCGACCTCGCCCTCGTCGACCGTTCCTCGACCGTCATGCTCTGCACGCATGCCCCGGCGTTTCGGGAAATCAACGGCTCGGACAAATGGGCGAGAAGTACCTGTAAGCACGGAAACGACTATGCCAGCCTGCTGGCTAAATACAAGACGGTGTACGCATGGGCGGGTCATACCCATCAGACCTTCAACTACATCTACCCGTCCGGACACGGCAAGTTCACCAACCGCCTTGAGTGTCACACCCTGCCGCGCTCGACCGGGGAGCTCTACACCAACGAGTATCTTGCCGACGGAACTCCGAGAGGATACCTCGTGGTCACGGTTGACGGAGAGGACGTCTCATGGAAATGGAAACCCCTTGTCTACCAGAGCGGTAAGCACTGCGGAACTGCTCCCGATTTCAAGTTCCGTGCATGGGAATACAAGGACGGGGTGGCTTACATAGGAAACGACAGGCTTGACGAGTCTCACCAGATAGGCCTTGTCAAGGACGGAGACTATGTCTATGCAAATGTCTACATGTGGGACAGCGAGTGGGGGACGCCGAAATTCAACGGTCAGGCAATGTCGAAGACCTTCGAGACTTACGATCGTCCGCAGAAGGAAATCTGGGAAGCCTACAAGGAAAACTCCTATTTCAGCCGCTACAACGTGAGCTACACTCTGAACTCCGAGGCTCACCCGTCCATATTCAGATTCAGAGTGTCCGGAGCCAAAGGGAAGGGCACGGTGACTGTCACGGACCGTTTCGGCGTTCAGTACTCATCGAAGATTGAATGGTGACGGGAACCCGATGGTGAAGGATGACAACGGTAAAAATGTTATGAAACGGGATTATATGACAACGATGCGGAATTATGCGGCAAACGTATGCGGAACGGCGACGAAAGCGTTGAGGCTGACGCTTCTTCTGCTTTTTCTCGTGCCTTTCATCTCCCGTGCCGGAGACATAAGGACGGCCGCCGACCTCGTAGGCTTCGCTACGGCTTGCAATGAGGGAGGAGACACCTCCGCGTGGCGCAATGCCGAGGGCACCGTATGCCTTGGTGCCGACATAGATATGGCGAAAGTCAAGAAATTTCCGGGCATATCCGCTTTCGGAGGGGTCTTTGACGGCTGCGGGCACAAAATAATGAACTGGAAGGCGCAGTCCGGTCTTTTCCACAAGATTCTTGAGGGCGGCGAGGTCCGTAATCTCGTCATAGACTCCTCTTGCCGGATGAAGTCTTCGAGCAAGGGCGGGGAATATGCCGTCGGATTCATCGCGGACATAAACTGCGGACGCATATTTTCCTGCGAAAATCATGGGAACATCGAACACAAGTCGTCATACGTCGACAACGTCCTCTGGATTGGCGGCATTGCCGGAATCAACCATTCTCTGATATACGATTGCCGCAATTCAGGCCGTATTTCATCGGACTGCTCAGGTTCGCTTCAGAATCCGGAAAAGGTCTCCGTGAGACTCGGCGGCATTGCCGGCGGCTTTCGCCACAAGCTGCTCCCGAGCGCACAGGTGACCTCGTCCGAAAACACCGGTGACATCGCGTACTCGGGAGACGCGCCTTCCTGCCGGATTGGAGGAATCGCGGGAGATGCCTACAAGGCTGTCGTGAAGGGATGCGTGAACCGTGGAAATATGAGAGTGGAGTCAGTCTCTGTGGAAAAGGCTGCGGAAGGGCTGGCATCGAATGTCGGGGGAATTGTCGGATTTACAAAGGGCGACATCAATTCCTGCGACAATTTCGGGCGGATTGACACGGAAGGCATTCATCAGATGATGGCCGGAGGAATCTGCGGAATGCCGCATGACGCTCTGACGATGGTCGATTGCAATAATTATGGAAATATATGCGTGACTAACGAGGCCGGCTCGTCCGTGGGCGGACTCGTCGGAATCATGGGCCGGGACACTCATGTCGCCGGGTGCGTGAACCGTGCCGACGTGGAATTTTCCGGATTCAGTCCCGACTGCGCCTCGTGCGTGGGCGGACTTGCCGGCAACGTATACGCGAAGGGGGACGCGAAAAGCTCGGCATATTTCAGAAACTGCACAAATTACGGCTCCGTCATCAGCGCTCCCTGCGGCAACAGGTACGAAAACCACGACAGAGCCGTTCACACCGGCGGGCTTTTCGGACGCATCAGCGGCTGTGCTGCGGAGGATGCTCTCGTGAGGGAATGCTCCAACCGGGGCGAGGTCAGGGCGGTCACGGGGCGTAAAGGCGATGTTGCCGCGTTCATGAAAAGGGTGTCCGTTGTAGGTGAAGCCGCGGATGACAAGGCCGTGGGAGTGTCCCCGCTTCCTGACGGCACCAATGTCTTCGGAAGAATTGCCACTCCCGAGGGCAGACCCGTTCCCGGAGTTGTCGTGAGCGACGGCTTCCAGTGCGTGCGGACCGACGGGTGGGGAAAATATCAGATGAAGAGCGACCTTTCCAGGACGAGGTTCATATTCATTTCGACTCCTGCGGAGTATGAGGCACCTGTCCACAATGGCATGCCGCTGTTCTGGCGCCGCGTGGCTCGTTATGAGACGGCGGTGCAGGCGAACTTCACCCTGACTCCGAGGGCGGAAGTTGAGGAGAACTACACCATGGTCATGATCGGAGACCCGCAGATGAGGGGGCTCGGGAGAGACGGTTCTGGAGAAAGGTTCCGGGATGTGGTCATGCCTGACATCGTCGCCCTTGCCGACACTGCGAAAGGTCCCGTCTATTCCATAAATCTCGGCGACCTCGTGTACAACTGGATGTCAGGTTACGATGATTATGATGACATCGTCGGCGGCAGCCATGTGACCATGTTCAACGTCATCGGCAACCACGACTACGACCAGAACACAATGTGGGAGACCTCTTTGGGGACGCCGTTCTACGAGACGTACATATCCCCGACATACTACTCCTTCAACATCGGACGGATTCACTATGTCGTTCTCAGCGACATAATGTACAACCGCACCGATCCGACGGCAAGGTACGGTTACGGCATCGACGACGACCAGATGCGTTGGCTTGAGGAGGATCTTTCGTACATTCCGAAGGACCGGACTCTTGTGGTGTGCGGCCATGCGCAGCTGTTCAAGAAGAGGGGCACCACCCCGAACGGCTCTTTCAGCAAATATAACCTCAACTACAGCCGCTACCGAGACCTGCTCACTTCCTGGCGTCATGTCTATTCGTGGTCCGGCCACTATCACGACAACTTCGGATATGACTACGCTCTCAGCAATGCCGACGGCATCTCCAACGTGACGAGCGTGACCGTGGCCCGCTGCAACGGACAGCTGCGCACCAACAGGGAACTCACGGCGGAAGGAGTGCCGAACGGGTATATGGTATGCTCCGTTAAGGGCGACGGCATGACATGGTACTATAAGTCCGTTGGCAGGGACGCCTCGTATCAGATTCGCGCATACAGCCCTGTCAGGACCGGCGACGGCTATGTGAAGGCCAACATCTGGAACTGGACGGAGGATTTCTGGGGCACTCCGGAATGGTGGGAGAACGGACGGAAGGTCTGTGAGATGGAACATCATCCGGAATATGATCTTGACTACAAGGAGATTGCTGACTCGCTCGGGAAATTGGAGGGGCGGGCGGCCGACTATGCGACGCCCACTCAGTCCCCATATATGTTCAGAGTCACTCCGACGGCGAATGCCCGCAGCGGAGAGGTACGAGTCAGGGATAATTTCGGAAATTTATGGACTCAGACAGTCGCGTGGTAAGAAATGTGATATGGCATACAATAATTGTATGATATGTAAGTGTATTATGGGGAATACGTATGACAGGTGGGCTGTCGGCGGCAGCGTGAAAAGATTCCTGACGGCAGTTATGCTTGCTTGTATCTCAGTGCTGTCAGCCGGCGCTGAGGACACCGGGGACGACGGCTGGCTGCTGAAGACCTTGGAACCCGACCCGGCGCAGTACTATGGGGTTACTTCGGCGAACGGAGTCATCGGGCTCGTGTCTTCTCCGGAGCCGTTCGGCATAGCTGAGACCGTCCTCGCCGGGGTGTATGACTTCTACGGGCGCGGAAGGGTGAACAATTTCCTTCCGAACATCAACCCTCTGCGTCTGACGATGACACTCGGAGGTACAAAGATAAGACGAACGAACATCAGGAACTTCGTCCAGTCCCTCGACATGAGGAATGGTGAGTTTGTCGGCGAGTTCGATTTCAAGGGCGTGCATGTCTCCTACCGCTACTGTGCATTGAGGCACATTGCTCACGCCGTCCTCATGGAGGTCAGCCTGTCCGCAGACGAGGACGTTGAGGTGGAGGCCCGGTTAGAGCATCGTGTGCCCCCGTCCCTGCACGGCGCCTCGATGATGACCAACGCGTTCGAGTTTCATCACAAGAGCGCCCCTCCATATACGGTGATTACTACTGCGGCGCTTTCCCCGAGTGAAGCGGTAAGGACAGTCGTCTCGTCGGCTTTCCTGTTTCCCGAGGCTGACATGGGACTGTCGACAGTTCATAAGCAGCCTTCGTCCGATTCCCATAACATTTCATTCTCCAAGGCTATTCGGAAGGGTGAGGCCTGGAACTTGTCGGTCGTCGGCTCGCTCATATCTTCAGCCCACACGGCGGATCCGCTGAACCAGGCCGAGCGCATCGTGACTTACGCCCGTTTCTCGAAGGATGGCGAGCTGCTGCGCAGGCACAGGCTCGCGTGGGAGAAGCTGTGGGAGAGCGACATAGTAATAGAGGGCGACCCTCTGGCGCAGAAGGAAGTGAGGAGCATGCTCTACCATCTCTACAGCTTTACCCGTGAGGGCACCGCATATTCCCCGTCACCGATGGGGCTCAGCGGATTAGGCTACAACGGTCATGTCTTCTGGGACAGCGAGATGTTCATGATGCCTCCTCTCCTGATGCTTCATCCGGAACTTGCCCGCCCGATGCTTGAGTATAGGTTTCTTCGTCTTGACGAGGCTCGGCGCAATGCCGCGGCCTACGGGTTCCAGGGCGCGATGTATCCCTGGGAAAGCGCCTCTACGGGAGCGGAGGATACTCCGGCCACATCCCTATGCGGTACATTCCAGCATCATGTCACGGCAGACGTCGCAATCGGATTCTGGAGATACTACCTTGTCACTGGCGACAAGGAATGGCTGGAAACCCGCGGATGGCCTGTCCTTAAGGCGACTGCCGAGTTCTGGGCGAGCCGTGCTGAGAAGAAGGACGACGGCCTCTGGCACATAGACAATGTCATGTGCGCCGACGAATGGGCTCTGAACAAAGACGACAATGCCTACACAAACGCAGCTGCGGCGCTCAATCTTAGATACGCGACGGCGGCCGGACGGGTTCTCGGGCACGGAACCCCTGCGGTGTGGAAGGAGATTTCGGAAGGCCTGTTCTTCGACAGGATGGACAATGGGGTGACGCTTGAGCATAAGGGCTATGACGGAGCGGAAATAAAGCAGGCGGACGTCAATCTTCTCGCATTCCCTCTGCAGGTGATTACGGATCGCCGGCAGATGATGCTGGATCTGGACTATTACAGCGGGAAAGTTCCCCAGAAGAATACCCCTGCCATGACTCAGTCCATGTTCTCTGTAATCTGTTCACGCTGCGGGGATGCGCCTCAGGCGTGGAAGTGGTTCGTCGATTCATACCGCCCCAATGCCCTGCCTCCATTCGGCGTACTGGCTGAGTTCAAGGGAGGAACCAATCCCTATTTTGCCACCGGTGCGGGTGGTTCCCTTCAGGCCGTCATCTTCGGATTCGCAGGACTGGATTTTGCTCCCGGCGGAGGCGTGACGCAACTGCGGAACCATGCTCTCCCTCCTCATTGGAAAAGACTGACAATCAAGGGACTCGGACCTGAAAAGAAAACATACGTTATAGAATGACCGTGACGGAAAATAAGGCGTTCGGATATTCCGAAAAGGAGATGAAGGAACTTGTGCGAAGGTGCTACCCTCGTATGGTCCAGTATGTCCGCCATGTCCTTAATTCCAGTGTCACCGTCGCCGAAGATGTCATATACAACGTAATTTCACGGCTTCTTGAGCAGAAGCCGGGCGTGCAGGGGGACAAGATTGACTCCTATCTGTTCAGCGCCGTGCGGAATGACTGCATGAACGTCATTGCCAAAAGGCTGCGCTCCGGTGATGTCGTCAGCATCGAGAACATGTCTTCCAAATCATGGGAAGTCCTTGCCTGTCCGGAACATGAACCCGAACACAGTTGGGGGGGGCATGGAATAGTGATGGAAGACGTCATGCGTTTTGCCGATTCATTCCCGCCGCGCACCCGGCAGATATTCTACATGTCAAGAATTGACGGCATGAAGCAGGAAGACATTGCCTCGGCCCTCGGGATTTCCACGAGAGCCGTCCGCAAGCACCTGAAGTTCACCGTGGAACAGTTCAGAAAGCATTTCGACAAATACGGCAACGACGAAGAGCCTGTATAACATGTCCCGAAATAACGGAGTTCCTGAAGTTGGGGGATGATGACCGGCTGCCCCTCTCTTAAGTTTGGGGCGTTTTCATAAGCAGAACAGCATCAGCATCTGAGCAGTAATCACACGCAGGAACATGCACACCGGATAGACCGTGGCGTATGCGACCGACGGCTCGTCGTCCTCGACCGTGCTCAGCGCATAGTTGAGGGCAATCGGGTTCGCCATCGCCCCGCAGAGCATCCCGACGTTCGACGCATATTCAGTTTTGCAGAACTTCGAGGCGACAAAGCCCATGACAAGTACCGGCACTATGGCCAGCAGGATGCTCACTCCAATCCACATCAGTCCCTCCGGGCGGAATACCGTCTCGAAGAACCCCGGCCCGGCACTCAGCCCCAGAGCGGCGAGATAGACCGTGAGGCCGAGCTGGCGCAGCATCAGGTTCGCGCTGTAGGTCGTGTAGGTCGTCAGATGAAAGCGGGGACCGTATGCGCCCATGAGAATCCCCACGATAATCGGCCCTCCGGCGATTCCGAGCTTGATCGGCACGCTCATTCCCGGGATTGACAGCGGGATGCATCCGAGAATCAGTCCCAGCACGATTCCGATAAAAATCGAGAACATATTCGGATTCCTCAGTTCCTTCTCCTTGTTTCCCAGCACCGCGGCCACATTGTCAATCGCCTTTGCCTGTCCGACGATGGTGAGCTTGTCGCCCATCTGAAGCACGAGGCTGCTCGACGGCAGGATGTCGATTCCAGCCCTGTTCACCCTCGTGACATTGATTCCGAAGGTGTTGCGAAGGTGCAGGTCCCCGATTTTAGCCCCGTTAACCTTCTCCTTGGTTACGAGGACATGACGCGACACCAGCTGCCCGTCAATGGCGTTCCAGTCGATGTCCTTCTTGTTCCAGTCCTTATCGACAATCTTTCCGAACAGACGCTCCGCAATCCCGACCTCCTTCTCCTTGCACAGCGCGAGCACATGCTCTCCCTCTTCGAGAACCGTGTCCCCGTTGGGGATGATGACCATTCCCTTAGGCCCGTCCTCATGCTCTTTGTCAGTGAACTTCCACACCCTTGAAACGACGATGTGGAATGATGAGCCCCTCATTATCTCCTTGATTGTCTTGCCGAATACCGCAGGGTTCCTGATGACGAACTCAGTGATGAAGGTCGGGTTGTCGTGCAGGTCCTTCTCTTCCTTCGTCCCCTTGTGGAATACGACCTTAAGTATTATGACACAGAGAATTACGCTCAATACGCCGAAAGGGTAACCCACAGCGCAGGCCATTGCCATCTCGTTCGAGACCGCCGTGGCTGAAGGGGTATGGTCCAGAAGCGCCTGCTGCGCCGCTCCGAGCATCGGGGTGTTGGTCACCGCGCCTGAAAACAAACCCATCGACACCGGCAGCGACAGTCCGGTGCACCACCACACGCCGAGCGTCATTAGAATCCCGAGCGCGAGCACCCCGAATGCCAGCAGGTTCAGCCTGATGCCGCCTTTCTTGAGGGAAGGGAAGAAGCTCGGCCCCACCTGCACTCCGAGCGCATAGACAAAGAGTATAAGCCCGAAATTCTGCGCCAGCGCGAGCATCTGCGGGTCAATCATGAACCCGAAATGTCCCGCGAGAATCCCCGCGAAGAACACGAAGGTAATCCCCAGCGACACCCCCCTGAACTTTATCTTGTTGCAGGCCAGGCCCACCGCACAGATGAGCGACAGCACGACAATCGCCTGCGTAAATGTCTGTTTCTCAAATAAATCTATAAACCAGTTCATAAAGCCATTCACCCCACCTGTTCACTCGGAGCAGACGCGGACATCTTTTTCGCTACAAATATCGTCAATATATCAGAAATCCCAACACTCCCGCCGCGACAATTATCAGAATCGCGTTCACCTTGAAGAACATATGCGCCACGAACGCCGCCGCGAACAGCACCCATGACTTCCAGTCGGGGAAATTCTCCGGCGTCATCAGAAGCACCGCGGCCGCTCCGATAAGTCCCGCGACGGTCGGCTTAAGCCCGTTCATCACTCCCTTATATATATTGCTCCGGCTGAACCTCTCAAACGCGAAGCATATTCCCAGAACGATGAGGAAGGACGGCAGCACCACGGCGCTTGTCGCGGTGAAGGAACCGAGCACGCACATCCATTCCGCCGCACCCGCGTTCTGGAGCACCGTGTAGCCGATGTACGTCGCCGAATTGATTCCTATCGGTCCAGGGGTCATCTGTGAAATTGCCACGATGTCGGTGAACGCCGCGTCCGTAATCCAGCCGTGAACCTCCACGACCTGATGCTGGATGAGCGAAAGCATCGCATATCCCCCTCCGATCGTGAACGCCCCGATGATGAAGAATGTATAAAAAAGCTGAAGGAATATCATGACCTTTAAATATATGACGCAATAAGATTGCTTTTTCGGGATTATTTCGTTTTCTCCGATTTCATTCTTTTTTCGCGATATACGGATATTCCGAGGAATATGACGATGACGCAGATGAGTATATATATGGGTGAGACCCCGAGAAATCCGACGAGGGCGAGGACGACCGCCGAGAGTGTCCATTTCCACCATGTGTCGTCCGATTTCCGCGCCATGTTTATCATTGGGACGAGGATGAGCGCGACGACGACGGGGCGTATTCCCTTGAACACTCGTATTACTATGGGGTTGTCCTGAAATCCGCTGAATGCCATGGCTATGGCGAGAATTATGAGAAATGACGGGAGTATGCTCGCGAGCGTCGCCACGATGCTGCCCTTCACTCCGCGGAGTCTGAATCCCGTGAATATGGATATGTTGACTGCGAGGAGCCCCGGAGCGGTCTGCGCGAGGGTTATGAGTTCGGAGAAGTCGTCATCGCTGAGCCATTTGCGCCGCACGATTTCGTTCTGGATGAGGGAAATCATGGCGTAGCCTCCGCCGATTGTGAAGGCTCCGATTTTTGCGAACACCCCGAAAATCTGCCACAGGGAGGTCTGTCTGTTGTCCTGATTCTGTCCTTTCTCCATCATCTTTGCGTTTGTGGCGGCAAAAGTAGGAAAAATAATCGAAAAAAATCGTGAAAATGTTTGGTAGTTTCCAAAAAGTCCGTATCTTTGCAGCCCATTTGAGAAATACAGGTGGTTAACACGAAGAGAAATCAAGTGTTGATTTGAATTGAAAGTTCATTGAAAAGACTGA
>DJRM01000009.1 GCA_002440085.1 Bacteroidales bacterium UBA6360 | reverse complement strand
AAAAGTAGCGAAAAGGCTGGACTCCGCAAAACGGGATTCAGCCTTATTTTTTCATACTCGGAAAAAGTTTACCGGACAGTAATAACAGAAAATACTGCCCTTCCTCTTTGAGGCGCCTGCGCAGGCGCTGCACGTCGATGGCGTGCACGTCGCAGCGGGACTGCTGAATGGCAATCGCTGCTGCGGCTCCCGCAGCCTCACCGGTCACAAGGCATGGAGGCATCACGCGGAGGCTGCCGAAGGCTTCCTCATCGGTGGAGATGCAGCGGCCGGCGGTGAGCACGTTCCTGAGACCTTTCGGCGTGAGGCAGCGATAGGGGATTCCGTGGGAGTCGCCCTTCTTGTAGTGAACGGGCTTGAATCCGCTCTTGTGCACGTCGAGATAGTAGCTGTTGCGCCCGATTTCGTCCTCGAAAGTGCGGCGCGCGTTCCAGTCCTCCTTGGTGAACACATAGTCCCCGACTATCCGGCGGCCGTCACGTACTCCGAGAAGCGATGCTGTCTTGACAACGAAGGCGTTGCCGAAAATCTCCGGGCAAGCCTCCTTGCAGGCTTCGAGATACTGCTGCGCCGTCTGCCGTCCTATCATCATCGCCTCCGTGACGCTGCGCGGATCGGTGGTGTCGGCATGGATGTGCCCGGCGTTGAACTGCACCACATTAGGTCCGATGAGGTTCATGCAGAAATGGTGTCCCGTGAGGGGATATTTCCCGTTGGGGCCAACGACCTTGTGAAGGGGGCTCTGCTTGTTGTCGCTATGCAGACCTCCGTAGTACTTGTCCCCGTTGACATTGGCGAGGGCGAAGCAGAGGGTGGAGTCCTGAAGCACGTCACTTTTCATAGATGACGCGCCCGACCAGACGGCGAGGTCTCCGTTGCCGGTGGCATCGACGAAAACCTTTGCCTTGAAGGCCGT
Organism: Bacteroidales bacterium UBA6360; assembly: GCA_002440085.1. GTDB lineage: Bacteria > Bacteroidota > Bacteroidia > Bacteroidales > UBA932 > Cryptobacteroides. Next base: position 7,346 of record DJRM01000009.1, on the reverse strand, counting down.
GAGTCCAAGCTGGTTGGCGACGATAATGGCATCAACCGTGTCGTCCGCGCTCTTCTCCACTGCGGCGACCCTTGAGAAGAAAAGAACATTGGCTCCGGATTCCGTGACCATGCGGTCATAGACCCTCATCAGATATTCCGGGTTTATGTTCACCCAGTCGAGTTTGTCCTTAGGCTCATGCGGAACGCCTTTCTTCGATTCGTTGAAGATTTTCTCGGCAAGGCCACGGTAGATGATTTTCTCCCCGTCGGAGAACGGGCACCATGCCGGCACCATCCCCGCAGTTCCCATTCCGCCTAGCTGCCCGGTGGCCTCAATCAGCAGCACCTTGGCGCCTTCCCGGGCGGCGGCTATGGCGGCCGTGCATCCGCCCGGCCCGCCTCCGACCACAATCACGTCCCAGCTGCTGTCCAGCCTTATCCTTGATTGTCTGAACTTTACGCTTTCGCTGTCACTGGCCTTGCCGCGCTCCCCGGAGAGTCCTCCAGAGAGTTCTCCTGCAAGCAAATCGGGAGCGACGGCGGCCGCCACCGCCATCGTTCCCACACTCTTGATGAAATTTCTTCGGGTTGTCATTTATTCTTGATTAGCATATTTTACAGTCAATGTCACAGACTCATATTTGTCTTTGTTGTCTCCCAATGACTTGTTGTTGAGTGAATCAATTCTTATGACGGCATATTGCCCTGAGGCTGTCTTTACGAATACATAATTGTCTTGACCTTCTTTAATTTCAAAAGAATCATACTCATTCGTTGCATTCTCGTACGCCTTGACTATTGATGCGTATGTTTTGTAACCGTCAAAATCATTTTTGGAAATGTTGACACGCTTAAACAGTGTTGCGTTTCTGACATTCCAGTTCACGACATCAGCATATGGCATCCATTCATAGCTCGGCGCACCTAATGTAACCTGGCTTTTATGCCAAGCAACAATGTCAACTGCACTTTGATTCTGGCCGCCATCGGCAAGTGTGTATGTGGCGCATCCTGTGATGGAAAGCAACGGTGTGTCGATGCTTCCTCCCGCATTGTTGCAGAAGCCTAATGTAACCTGTTTGGTAGCAATGTCTTCCTTCTCCGTTTCTATGGCGTCAACATCAAGATTTGCCGAACTCTTTGTTCCTGCCGTGAAATCAAGTCCCTCTCCTGTAGCGGTCATTGTCTTTGACCAGGAACTATTGTCTGTTGTCGTTATTGTGATTGTCACGTCTTTACCGGCTTCAACACTGAACGGGGCGAGAATCTGATAGAACTTGGCACTGGCATCTTTTGAGATGGTTTCCCCGTCGACCACAGTAAGAGTGCAGGTATTTTTCGGATTTCTTACATCAGTTGTGACAAAGAAAGGGTCTTCCGTCATGTGGAGGCGGAACTGACCTGCGATTACAGTTCCTGTCGGAGTTTCGATTGTGATAGACTTGACGCTGAACGGATTCTCAGTCTTGTTGCAGACGACAAACTCCATCAATGTTCCGATATGCGACATCTGGATTTCCGGAGTGAGGGTGTTAGTGACCTTGCCGAAAAGCACATCCGTCTTGCTGAGGTGCTCCGTGTTGTCATTCCCGTTCTGAACAGCAATTGGATTTCCGATGTCTGTGTAGCCGAAAGCCACCATTCCTTTCCCGGAATGTGACGGAGTACCCATTGTGTATGGATAAATAGCGTACCAGTTGAGATTGCCGGCCTCGTAATTTTCATTAAACTTCGCGAGCTTTGTCTCGTTTGTTTCGTCTATGACGAACTTCCTCAATTCTCCTTCAGCGGCACTTTCTTTTGTCGTGAAGCATACAGGGTAATTGGCCTGCCAGTCTGCTGTTGCGGTTGCATCAGTTGATGACGCTGCTGTGAATCCTGACGGAACGGCATACACCGCCAGCTGGTCGCCGTTCGCCCAGTTCACCGTGAATTTGCCGTTGTCTTCAACAGTCGTTGTCTTGCTTGCGGGTGCATGGCTTGTGAGTGCATTGATGTCCTGCGCGTAAAGTACGATTCCTGACTCTTCTGCCGGCGTTTTCGGAGTGGCTGCCGGCTGTTCAGATTTGTTGCAGCCGACTGCCAGAATTGCGGCGAAGGCTGATGCTATGTAAAATGTCTTTTTCATTTTCTGAGCGTTTGATTGTTTAATGGTCAGTTGGCGTGGAACCAGTCGTCGTTCCCGTTCTCCCAGTCGGAGATTGTCTTTGCATTTGTGGTATCGCTTGCTGCGAATCCGTTTTCAGCCGCGAACTCCATTTCTGTCAAAATGGGGGGGCATAATAAGTGTTGCTTGTTTTCATTTTTTTTGTGTCGTTAATTATTTGAAAAATAGTTTAAATTATTTAAGGTAAAGCAATTGTCGGCTTTGAGAGGTATCTTTGAGGATAGATTCGTTATCTCTGGTATACTCTCACGTAGTCTATCTCATACCTCATCGGGAAGGCCCCGTCGTCAATCGGGCCACCGCTTGCGCCGCCGAGGGCGAGGTTGAGAAGGATGTAGTGAGGATGGCGGTGAGGGTTATACTCGGACCAGCTGCCGGTGTTCTGCATCTGATTGATGTCAACCTCATTAATGAGCTCGTCGTCGAGGTAGAGTCGAATCCAGTCCCTGTCCCAGTCCATTCTCCAGATGTGGAACTTGCTCGCCCAGTCCGGATCCTTTTCGAGGAAGTGGCTGAACGGCACCTTCTTGTCCTTCCAGTACGCATTGCTCGTGCCCGGAGCGCCGCTTGCAACATTGCCGAGAATCTGCGGCTCGCCGTTCACGGGGTAGTACTCCATGATGTCAATCTCTCCGCTCTGCGGCCACGGCAATCCTCCGTATTCGCATCCCGTTCCAAGGGTCCAGAATGCCGGCCAGGCACCCTTCGCCACCGGAATCCTCGCCCGCATCTCGAAGCGCCCGTAGAGGAACTCCCGTTTCGTGGCGGTGTTGACACGTGCGGAGGTGTATTCCACGAACTCCCGTTTGTCGCCCCAGAAACCGCTTTCCGGATTATACTGCGGACTCGGAAACCGCTCCTTGCGGGCCTCGATGACGAGGCAGCCGTCCTCGCACCATGCGTTGTCCTTCTGATACCACTGGTCCTCGAAATTGTAGTGGAAGCCCGATGCGAAATTCCACGATGTCGTGTCGACCGGCCCATCGGTGTTGAATTCGTCGCTCCACACTAACTTGTAGCCGTCCTTTGCCGTCCCGCATGCCGCGAGTAGCGGCAGTGCCATCAAGAATATTGTTGTCTTTATGTTCATTTATAAGAGATATTAATCGATTTCACTATTGTTTTTTGCAATTCAAGAATCCCGTTAACGTGTGCCGGGAGATTTGAGATTTATTTTTGAGGACAGATTCGTTTCCGAAAAGGGAGCATACCGGACGTATGTGACCGATGAGGAGACGGATATATCCCAAAAAGAAACTCAAATCACCTTAAATGGGATGACAGCACAGGTTGCGGTTCCGTGCGCCTTGTCGCGCACATAGACAATCAGCCTGTAGTGTCCCGCCGCTGTCGGAGCCTTGAAGTTGACCTGCGGCCCCATCTTGCCGGTGAACAGTCCCGCAATAGGCGACATGGACTTGCCGTTGTCCAGCCTCACGTCCGTGATAATCTTCCAGTCGTAGGTCAGTTCGTCCCCATCCGGGTCGGTTGCATCCACCGATGCCGTGTGACTGCTTCCTTTTCCGAGAGATATGTTCTGGTCGGACGTCTTGCCGTCAATGTAGATTTTTCCGCCGATTTTCCCGTCCTCGCGGGATGCAATCACAGGCGCGGAATTCTCCGGGCGCTTGCCGGTCCACATTTCCTCCATCGCATCCACCGTCGGAAGCGCCGATGCCTCGAACTGGTCGTACATCGCATACCAGTTGAGCACATCCCCGTGCGTCTGCCATCCCCAGAGGAACGCGAACGAACCTATGCAGCCCTTGTCCGCGCAGGCACTCACGCATTCGCTGTAGATCTTCTTATAGACTTCCGCCTTCTCGTTCCCGCTCGGCTCGATGAGTCCCCCGTTCGCCGATTTGGTGAACCAGTCGGTGTGCGGAGTCAGCGCGTCCCATGTTCCGCGGATTCCGAACTCCGAAAGAATGTAAGGGTAGTCGAAACCTGCGGCAAGATAGTTCGCGTTCAGCTTTTCCACCGAGCCTTCGTAGTTGTTGACGGAGAGTATGTCGAGTGAGGGGATATATTTCTTCAGACTTTCGGTGAGCCCGGACCATATTCCCATAATCGCGAGAGTCACCGGACGCCCGTCGACTTTCTTGATGTATTCTCCGATTTCATTGATGTCCTTCCAAACATTCACATTGAGCTTGAAACTCGTCCCGTCGGCCTTGGTCGTGGATTCCACCTCGTTTCCGATGCACCACATCAGGATGGCAGGATGATCCTTGTACTTGTCAACCACGCCCTTGAGGGTGTTTATCTGCTTCTTCCTCGCCGTGTCGTCGTTGTAGTCGAAACCCTCGGATTCCTTTCCGATGACAAGTCCCATGTTGATGTACATACCCTTGCGAGCGAGGTCGTCGAGTACGCTCATGCTAATCTGGGAATATGTCCTCACCACATTGGCTCCTCGTTCGAGTGCTGTGTCGTAGAACGGGTTTGAGCCGTCTCCCTTGTTGTTTCCGCCGTTGGTCGCCGCTCCCTTGACGAAGAACTCCTCTCCGTTCACATAGAGTTTCTTGTCCTTGACCTCCACGGCAGGCTTGTCGGGGAGGGGAGTGTCCGGGTCGTCGTCATCGGTGATTTCGTGCCACTTGGGGTCTCTGTACTTGTCGAGCGGGCTGCTCTTGTCGCAGGCCGATGCCGACAGGGTGAGCGCCAGCATTAGGGCGCATTTTAGTATCAGTTTCATTTTATAGCAGTTATCTGATTGTATCTGATTGATTTGAATGTCTTTTCGTGACTTATACGATTCAAATTCATTTTATCGTCCTGTGATGCAGCTGTCTCAGAACTCAAGTCCGAAAACCTCTCCCTCCTTGAGGGAAACAGGTGCTGCCGGCTTGTAGGTAAACGTCCTTCCGTCGTCGGTTCCTATCGTGAGGAATATCTTGCCGGCGGCAATTTCCTGTGCCGGGACGACCGCGACGAACAGTCCGTCAGCCGCCTTCCACATTGTGACAGAGCCGGTCTCGGAGTCAGTGACCGTATTGACCTTGTCGGATGCCCTGTCCCATTCGAGGGATGTGAGCACACCGTTGAGGGAAATTGTTTCCGCCACGCTTCCGTAGTCTTCCAGAAGTTCCGCTGTCGTGACCTTGACGAGCGCTGCCCTGTGCGCGAACTTTATCGCTACCGGAGCTGCCTGCGCGGCCTCCACCGATGCCTTTCCTGTCATGAAGTCGGCGGCTGTGAACTTTGCCGCAGAACTTTGGTCTGACGGGACGGTGAACGCTACCGTTGTGCCGTTGTCTTTTCCGGATGCCGGGGAGCAGGCGATGAACGAGCCGCCCTCGTCGCCGCAGTACTTGTATTTCATCTTGTCCTTGCCGTCCTGAACCAGCGTTCCTTCCGCGTCGACGGCGAAGAGCACCCCGTTCATGTCCGGAGCAAGTCCCGCCGACCAGACGGAGACAGCGTCCCCTTCCGCGAATCTTGTGACTCCTGTCCCGAAGTCGGTGACTGTCTTTGTCACCTGCTCCTCCACGGCGAGACTCACTTCAATCCCGTTCTCTGAAACAGTCTCCCTGCTGCATCCGCAGGCAATGAGCGCAGCGGACAGGATGAGAGCCGAGTATGTCTTTATGTTCATAATCATATTTCTTCCTCCTGTTTTTATTTGCACCATACCTCAATTTCGCCGAGAATGACCGGCCCAAGGGTCGTCGCGGAGCATTTCTTCGCTGCATGATAGTCAGCCTCGGTCGCACCGTCAGCCATTTTCTCCCTCCAGTGCATGCTTTTTATCTCGAACTTGAGGTAGCGTCCGGCGTGACGCCTTTTTTGGTCTGCCGTGACGGTGAAGGTTGATTCTCCATAGACAGGCATTGTCCCTTCTGCCACGAGAGTCCAGTTCACCTTGTCGTTGGAGACATAATAGGCGTAGTCCTTGATTCTCTGAAACAGAGAACGATGTCCCTCTTTCTTCGAATTGATGAAGTCATCGCAGACAGTGGTGGCTACCTTCGTGACGTTATAGACAGATTTCATATCGACAATGACGGTCCACGGAAGATATACCGCCGCCTTTTGACTTTCGCCCGACGCGCTGAGGGAAAAGAATTTCTCGAAGGTGAAATCCTCATAGACATGGTCTTTCTTCGTGCAGTCTATGTAGCTGATTTCGAAAGGCTTGGGAAGCAAAACGCGCGTCGTGTTTCCGTCAGTCGCACATCCTGTCGCCGTAATCCAGTTTGAATACCAATATGATGCATAATTCCCGTCGAAAAGATTCGCAAGCCTGCCTGCCCATGGGTTGTTCGGAATGTCTGACTCTGCGGTGAATCCGAGTGCTTTGCAGTCAAGCTTCCGCTCTTCTCCGACAACCTCCTCAAGCGAGGCCGTGGCATCGCTGTACTCTTCGCCCCATGCCGCTTCCATCTCCACGGAAACAGCGACCAGCTCCGTGCCGGTAATTGCCTTGGTGAGAGTGACAACCAGAGATTTGCCTTCCGAGAGGCGCAGCGCCGATTCCGGATTCCATGTGAAAGTGCGCCCGCTCTCCGTTGACACGGTGATGAACGGATTCTCCTCCGATGCTGTGACGTCAAGAGCCTGGGCCGGAAGCATCGCGAGGAAAACGCCCTCTTCCTGCCTGTTCAGCATCACCGGAACGGTCTCGGCGTCGTCCTTTGCAAACAATTTGTTGGTGTTGCATTCCCACGCAATCGGAAGTCTCGCACCGCGAAGCCTTACGGAAGCCGCGTCAAACCCGTCGAGAACGACCTTCATCTTCGCCATCCTGTGGCTGAACGCGAGTTTCACAGGCTGCGCGGTTGCCTTTGTCACATCGGTGCAGGTGGTCATGAAATCGCTCGCCCTAAGTCCCGCCTCAGTGCTCTGGTCAGCTGCTGCACTGAACTCGACTTTACCGTCAGTGTGCTTAGCCTCAGCGGGATACCACGCTCTGAATGACGCGCCCTTTGTCCCGTTGAAACGGAATTCCTCACCGTCCGTCTGGACAAGCGCCCCGTCGTCGGAGACCTTGAACCGCACTGCGTTCATGTCGGCCTGAAGTCCTTCGGAGAGAACCGTCACCGTTTCCCCGCCTTTGAACACTCCGGCTTCCGTATAGAAGCCCACCTTGGCATCGGATGCCTCGCTGACTTCCGCATCCTTATGGCAGGAAACGGCTGCAGGAAGCGCGAGAGCCATCAAAATATATATTGTTCTATTACTGTCCGGTAAACTTT
>DJRM01000094.1 GCA_002440085.1 Bacteroidales bacterium UBA6360 | reverse complement strand
ACGCAGCAATCCGCTTCTTATTCAAATTCCGTCAGAATTTAGGCAAGCCAATGAATATCATAATCAAATACAGCAGGACAATGCCCACGCCACCGATAATCGCTCCCGTAAGGGCCATATCCTTCGTCTTGATGAGTCCGGTGGAATGCGCGATGGCATTCGGCGGAGTCGAAATCGGGAAGAGCATGGCAAGGGAGCAGGTCACGGCAACCGTCACGATGAGCGTGGCCGCACCGCCCATGCCCTCGAATCCCGGAGTTCCGGCCATTCCGGTCGCGACAGCGGCAAGAATCGGTATGAGCAGAGCCGAAGCAGCGGAGTGCGAGATGAAGTTGGAAAGCGCGTATGCGAGCAGGCTTGCGACGACGAGCACGAGCAGCGGCATCCACTGTCCGAACGGAATCGCCTCCACAAGATGCGTGGCCAGTCCGGTCTTGTTCAGTCCGAGGCCGAGCGCGAAGCCTCCGGCAACCATCCAGAGCACATCCCAGTCAAGCGACTTGAGTTCCTTCTTGCCGAGCACCCCTGTGGCTGCGAAAACGCCGACAGGAATCATCGCGACGACGTATGAGTTGAGCCCGTGAAGTTTCTCTGTCATCCACAGGAACACGGTCACGATGAAAGTCACGACAACAATCCAGTAGTTCTTGTCCTTGTTAGGCTTGCCTTCAATCTTCAGTTCAATCTTATCCACCTTGAACGGGAAGATAAGAAGGAGCACGACCCACGAGATGAGCAGCATCAGCAGCGCGAAAGGTACCATGACAGAGCACCACTCCGGAAATCCTATGCGGGCGATGGGCTCGAACGCCGTGCCGAGAGCCTCGTTGGCGGCCGCGAGCTTTCCGTTGATGGTCTCGATGAACGAAGGCTCGTTGAGATACTTCAGCGCGATGGTGTTCGGAGGGGTTCCGATAGGGGTTCCGATGCCTCCTATGTTCGCCGCAATCGGAATCGCCAATGCAAGACCAATCTTGCTGCCCTCGTCAGGAAGCGACCGGAGCACCGGAGCAAGGAAGGCGAGCATCATGGCCGCGGTGGCGGTGTTGCTCATGAACATGGAGAACAGCCCGATTACGAACAGGAAGCCCATGAGCACCATCTTGGGATTGGTTCCGAAAGGAGCCATGAGGATGCGGGCGAGCTGTGCGTCAAGACCGACCTTGGTCGCGCATAGAGCCAGGGCGAAACCGCCGAGGAAAAGCATTACGGTCGGCTCGGCGAAGGTTGCGAGAATCGACTTGTAGCTGATGAGACTTCCGACATTCGCATCGGAAGCGAAGGTGAACGCCGCCTGGTCGGAAACGGTCAGGAGCATTAGTACGATAATCATCGTGGAGGTACACCAGGTCGGGATGATCTCGAAAATCCAGAACATCGCCGCGAGGACGAACAGGGCTATGACCCTCACTTCCACCTGCGACAGAACGCCGTCGCCGAAGAAGAGGCTATAGCCGAACGTGAGATTTCCAATGGTCACAGGCTCAATCGGGAAGAACCATAGGAAAGCGAAAAGTACCAGTGCAACAGGAAGGCACACCGCGTACTTGAGGTTGAGTTTCTTGTCACTCATTTGTCTTATGTTTATTGTTTTATAGTCATTACTATGTGGCAGGAATGAGGCCCCCGGCTCGTGAAGGCAATCGACCGGAGATATGCTCCGGCAGACAAAAAATTGCAGCCCTCACGAACATAAAGGCTGCAAATTTAGTCATTTTTTCCATAACGGCAATCGCAATTTTCGATTGCTGGAGTCAAAGTGCCTGACGAAGATCATCAATAAGGTCATCGACATTCTCTGTCCCGACCGAAAGCCTCAGCATGTTTGGATAGACTCCGGCGGCAACCTGCTCTGACGGGCTAAGTTGCGAATGGGTAGTCGAGGCAGGATGGACAATCAGGGATTTGCTGTCACCGACGGAGCCGACATGCAGGATCAGATCAAGACGGCTGACAAGCTTCGCTGCAACATCGAATCCGCCCTTTACGCGAAAAGTGAGCACTCCGCCGAAACCATGCTGCAGATACTTGCAGGCCAGCTTATGATAAGGATTTGACTTGAGCCCCGGATAGTTCACTGATTCAACAGCCGGGTGCGATTCAAGAAATTCCGCCACGGCCAGTGCATTCGCGCAGCAGCGTTCGGCACGGAGCGACAGCGTTTCAAGTCCCTGCAGCAGCAGGAATGCATCAAAAGGAGACTGGGCAGGTCCGATGTTGCGGAGTCCGTCAACCCTCACTCTTCCGGCAAATGCGGCGGGGCCGAACACATCCTTATATATAATCCCGTGATATGACTCTGACGGAGCTGCAAGCTGCGGATATTTCTCACTGGTCCATTCGAAGTTCCCGCCATCGACTACCACGCCTCCGAGAGTGGTCCCGTGTCCGCATATCCACTTCGTCGCGGAATGTACCGAAACGTTGGCACCCCAGTCAATCGGACGGAAAAGATAGCCTCCGCAAGAGAATGTATTGTCGACAATCACACATATTCCCTTCTTGTGCGCCATTTCTGTAATAGTCTCATAATCAGGAATGTTGAACGCAGGATTACCGAGATTTTCAAGATATATGGCCTTTGTCCTGTCATCCGTCAGAGCCGCGAGAGCATCTGCGCTGTCTGACTTTGCGATACGGACATCAATGCCGAAATCGCGGAGAGTCACCGCAAACATAGTGAAAGTCCCGCCATAGAGATATGGCTGAGCCACGATGTTGTCTCCCGGGCCGCAGATGTTTGTTATGCTGAGAAAGACTGCCGACTGTCCCGATGCCGTGGAAACCGCAGCGACGCCGTTCTCCAATGCCGCCATCCTTTTCTCAAACACGTCAGAAGTGCTGTTCTGGAGCCGCGTGTATATGTTGCCGGCACGCCTGAGCGCAAAAAGATCCGCCCCGTATTGCATGTCGTCAAAAACATATGCGCTGCTCTGATAGATCGGGACCGCCGTCCCCTTAGACACAGGGTCTATTTCCTGACCCGCCCTCACCTGGAGTGTTTCAAATTTATATTTTTTCATATTAAAACGATTATTGCAGTATGTCATTCAGGATCCCGCCCGCAGTCTGGAACGCACCGGCTCCGGCGCCTTGTATGACAAGCGGAGAAGGGTAAAAGTCCGTGGTAATTATGGCGGAATTGTCCGTTCCGCAAAGACTGTAGAGGGGATGTCCGGGGGAAACGTCCCGAAGCCCCATGCTGCACCTGTAGCCGTGGTCCGGCAATTCCTCGACACGGGCTATAAAGCGCTGCCGACAGCCTTTTTCAGCCGCGGCTTTCCATCGTGCGGAGAAGACGGACTCATTGTCTTCCAACATCTTGTAGAAGGCGTCAACCTTACCGCAAAAGTACTCCGGAGCAAGCACCGGCACAGACTCCACGTCCGCCTCATCCTCAGGAATTCCGGCTTCGCGGGCCATGATGAGGAGTTTGCGCAGCACGTCTCGTCCGCTGAGGTCAAGACGCGGATCCGGCTCCGTGTAACCGGCTGCCTGCGCATTGCGGACCACCTGGGCGAAAGTCAGTTCCGAGCCGCAGGCCGGTCCTCCGCAGTATATGCTGAAAATGTAGTTCATAGTGCCGCTCAGCACGGCCTCGATGCAGTGGATTCTGTCTCCCGAGTTGATGCAGCGCCGTACCGATTCCAAGATTGGGAGAGCCGCTCCGACCGTCGTCTCATACCTCAGAGAGGCACCTGTTTCCAAGGCGGCTGTCTTAAGGGCGGAATACTGTGCAAACGGGGCCGAGAAGGTGATTTTGTTGCACGCCACCACAGAATAACCGCGTCTGAAAAGATTAGCATACTTGTATGAAATGTCAGAGCTTGCCGTACAGTCCACGAACACGGAGTTTTCCATGGACACACCTGCAAGTGCCTCGAAATAAGCGTCATCCGCAGCGGAATCTCCGTTTTCGAGCAAGGCTTCCACCTCTCTGACAGCCTCGGCCTTTTCCCCGCAGGCAACACTTCCGGCAAAGCGCCGCGAATGAAGGTCAAGTCCCTCCGTGGCAAGCACATATCTTCTGCTGTTGCTTATTCCCATGATGTTTACGCGCTTGCCGGTTCTCGTCATAATGTCGTCCCGACGCGAACTGATAATTTCGACAAGAGCCTTCCCCACCGTGCCGAAGCCGGCTATGAAAAGGTTTATGTCACGGACTGACGACGTCTCGAAAAATTCCTCGTGAATATGCCGCACGGCTGAAGGCACGTCCGCCGAAGACACGATCACGGAGACATTTCTTTCGGACGACCCCTGAGCGATTGCCCGAATCTGCACGCTGTGGCGTCCGAGAGCGGAAAGCAGCCTGCCAGTCGTACCATATTGAGCCATAATGTCATCCCCGACAAGGCAGAGTATGGAATAGCCTCTTTCTACTTTCAGAGGGTTGAGCTTTCCAAGCGAGATTTCGTATGCGAAGCATCTGTCCGCAGCCTCCTTCGCCTTGTCAGCATCGGATTCTGAAACAGCGATGCACATCGTGTGGACGGACGAAGCCTGGGTGATGAGTATTATGTTGATTCCGCTGCGGCTGAGAGTGTCGAAAAGACGGCTGGAAAATCCCGGGATGCCGACCATTCCGCTTCCTTCGAGAGACAGGAGCGCAATGTTGTCAGAATTTGAAATGCCGATGACTTTGTCCTTGCTTCGCGGAGGGTTCTTCTCGATGAGCGTGCCCGGAGACGAGGGGTCGAAAGTGTTCTTGACATATATCGGGATGCCACGGGCGACAACAGGCTGTATCGTAGGAGGATATATCACCTTCGCTCCGAAATGCGAAAGTTCGAGAGCCGCGCGGTAGGAAATGTTGCGGATGGTGCGCGCTGCCGGGGCAAGCCCGGGATTTGCAGTCATCATCCCGGGGACATCAGTCCAGATTTCAAGAAGACGTGCCCCGCTGCATACAGCCAGCAATGAGGCCGTGTAGTCAGAGCCTCCCCGGCCGAGAGTGGCGGTGCGTCCGGATGAATCGGCGGCAATAAATCCCGGAACTACGAAAAGTGATATAATCGGATTGGATTCGATGAGTGCAGACACATTCGCTTCCATGGCATGTACATCCACAACCGGAGCCACAGGCGCGGCCGTTGCTGCCGTCTCCGGGAGCGAGAGTCGTTTCTCCACACGTATTAACCTGCGCGCATCAACCCATTTTGTCGAGATTCCGACGGACGCGAGTTTTGTTGCGATTATTCGCGTTGAAAGCAGCTCTCCGAATGACATTAACGAATCGAGGCTGGTCTGGCTGAGTTCACCGAGCAGAAACACGCCCTGCGCGATGCTCCGAAGAGAAGCGAAATGCCCCAGGCATATTTCCGTAAGTTCCTCATGTTTCTCGAGCGGAAGCAGCTCCCGGAGGATGTCGATGTGACGCCGCTCATACTCGTCAATGATCGCTTTATATCCGTTGTCACCGGATGCCGCAAGATGCCCGATGCGTATCAGGGCATCCGTGAAGCCGCTGATTGCCGAGCATACCAGAATGGTGCGATCCCTTTCAACCGCAGCGCTCACTATGTCCACTACCTTTTTCATGTTTGCGGCATTTGCCACCGAACTGCCGCCGAATTTCAAAACTTGCATATATTGCTCAATTTAAGTTTCGCTAGTATTCTTACTTATTGCGAATATTAAACTTATCTCATTTATCAAAACTCTCAAATCCCACGCACTTTTTCTGTCCACGTTAATCTCCCGCAGAGGCGAGAATGCGGGCAACGATAGAGCCAATCTGTTCATTTTCAAGAAGAAAGCCGTCATGCCCGAATGCCGACGTGATTTCGGCATACTCCGCGCCGCGGATGTGCGAGGCCATTTCACGAACCTCTCCGGGAGGAAAACAGCCGTCACTGTCTATGCCGACCGCCGTCACCTTCGCTCTGATTAACGAGAGCGCTGCTGCCACACCCCCGCGACCACGTCCGACATTATGACTGTCAACGGAAAGCGAGAGGCTCCAATAGGAATAGGCGTCAAAACGGGAAGATAGTTTCAGTCCCTGATAACGCTCGTATGAGGCGGCGCGCCCGGCAAAGAGCGTGTCGTCACCGCTCTCGGCCTGAGTCGCGTTGTAGCCGGCATAGCTGCGGTAGGAAAGCAACGCCACGGCACGAGCCGCCTTCAGTCCCGCCTGTCCTCCCCTGAGAAATACATCCGCGCGAGGTTCGGAGGTTTCCGAATGAAACTGCGCGAAAGCGCCTTCACATTCATTTCTTTCAAGCAGAAGCTCCGGATGCCGAAATGTCGGGTCTGCCTCAATGGCCATCCGCTGCGCCTCCTCCCATGCCGTAAGCCATGGAGTAACTCTCGCCGATGTCGCCATAAGCAGCGCACTGCCGATGATGTCAGGTTCAGTCACCAACCATTCGACCGCCTGGAATCCTCCGATGGAACTGCCGAGGAGAAAGTCAATCTCCCCGATCCCGAGGTGTTCGCGGACCAGAATATTGGCACGGACCATATCCCGCACAGTAACCTCCGGGAAGTCAAGAAGATAAGGGCCTCTGCCATCCGGCTTCATTTCAGAAGGTCCAGAAGACCCGTAGCACGAACCGAGCATATTGACGCATACTATAAAATATTTGTCAGGATCCAACACTCTCCCTTTTCCGACAAGTCCCGACCACCAGTCCTCGGCATCCGAATTCGCAGTCAGCGCATGGCATATCCACACGACTTTTCTTCCGCATGCCGCATCACGAGGCGGCTCTCCCTTCATGAGGGGCGATGTGTGAAAAACGATCCTCAAGGAAGACAAAGACTTCCCACATTCAAATTCAAATCGATGATTATAAATATATTCGTGTTTCTGCATAATCCATATTTTCCCTTACCGTCAAAGCATAAAGAAACATGCGATGCGAGAATCGCCATAATGAAAAAAAATAATCTTTGGGGATTTGATTCCGGCCGCACATCCCGCACGGTTACGGACACAAGAAAAACAATGCAACTTAGCGTTGCATTCGCATGGACATCACAGATATGACAGACGTTTTTTCCATTTCCGGCTGCAAGATAGCGATTTTTTGTCAAACTGCAAAACTCATATTGACATTCATGGGATTTTTCGTTAAGTTTGCGCGGATTTGGCAAATGACCGGTATGACAATCAATGTCCTTTACATATTTCTGCTCTGCATCGGGGCGAGTTTCATACAGCGGACGACGGGTTTCGGGTTCGGAATTTTCATCATGACAGTGCTCCCCTTTCTGACAGACAGCTACGGCGAGGCCACGGCTCTCAGCGGCATGCTGGCGATGACGACCTCGCTGTTCATAACCTTCAGGATGCGGAAATATATCACATGGAAGCGGCTGTGGCCGATGCTGCTGACATTCGCCGTGGTCTCGACCATCGCGGTGTTCTCGCTCAGGAGCATCAACGACGTGGTTCTGCGGCGGATTCTCGGAGCGGTTCTAATCCTGACGAGCTTTTATTTCCTGTTAAGCGAGAAAATCCACATCCGCCCGGGCGTCCCGGCACAAATCGGCGCCGGCGCGGTCAGCGGGCTGCTCGGAGGTTTCTTCGGAATGCAGGGTCCGCCGGCTGTGCTCTATTTCATGTCTTCTGAACCTGACAAGGAACACTACATGGCAATGATACAGACCTACCTGCTGCTCGGCAACGCGATGATGACCATCACTCGGGCTGGCAGCGGCTATCTCACGCGGACCGTGGGCATAGACTACCTCACCGGACTCGGCGGCATTGCCATAGGCACGGTCGTCGGAGCACTGGTATTCAGGCATATCCCCGCAAAACTCTTCAGCAAAGTCGTCTACGGCTACATCGGAGTCTGCGGGGTGATAATACTGTTGACGGTATAAATTATATAACTCCCTGCTCAAGCATCGCGCGGGCAACCTTCATGAAACCTGCAATATTGGCACCCTTGACGTAGTTTACATATCCTGACGGCTCCGTTCCGTGCGCGACGCATGTATCGTGGATGCTGCGCATGATTTCGTGCAGCTTGGCGTCCACCTCCTCGGCGGTCCAGGAAATGTGCATGGCGTTCTGGGTCATCTCCAAACCGGAAGTCGCCACACCGCCCGCGTTCACGGCCTTGCCGGGAGCGAACATGATGCCGGCATTCTGGAAGGCGGCGATTGCACCAGGTTGACACCCCATGTTGGAGACCTCTGCACAAAGCCTCACTCCGTTTGCAATCAGTTCACGGGCATCATCTTCAGTCATCTCGTTCTGGAACGCGCACGGCATGGCGATGTCGCACCTTACACTCCAAGCCTTTTTTCCTGGAGTAAAAACCGTGCCCTGGAACTTATGAGCGAACGGTTCCACCACATTATTGTTGGACGCGCGAAGTTCAAGCATATAGGCAATCTGCTCCGGTGTCATGCCGGCAGAAATTTCGACAACGCCGTCAGGACCGGAGATTGCGACCACCTTCGCGCCCAACTCTGTAGCCTTTTTTGCCGTTCCCCAGGCAACGTTTCCGAAACCGGATACAGCCACGCGCATGCCCTTTATGTCAAGTCCGGCATGATGGAGAATATGCTGGACAAAATAGACCGCACCGTAACCTGTAGCCTCCGGACGAATAAGCGAACCTCCCCATGTCATGCCCTTGCCGGTCAGCACGCCCGTGTGCTCCCGCGCAAGCTTCTTGTACATCCCGAACATGTAGCCTATTTCGCGGCCGCCAACCCCCACGTCCCCGGCCGGAACGTCCGTATCAGGTCCTATGTTCCGCCAAAGCTCAAGCATGAAGGCCTGGCAGAATCGCATTATCTCAGCATCCGACTTGCCCTTCGGGTCGAAGTCCGAACCGCCCTTGCCGCCGCCCATAGGCAGGGTCGTGAGCGCATTCTTGAAAGTCTGCTCAAAGCCGAGAAATTTCAGCATGGAGACATTGACCGCAGGGTGAAAGCGCAGTCCGCCTTTGTAGGGACCGATGGCGCAGTTGAACTGCACCCTGTAGCCGGTGTTCACCCGAATCTCTCCCCTGTCGTCGACCCAAGTCACCTTGAATGTGAAAATCCTGTCAGGCTCAACCAGCCTCTCGACAATCCGCGCCGCCTCGAATTCCGGATGCTCATTGTAGGTTTCCTCAATCGTCTCCAGAACTTCCCGCACCGCCTGCAGGTATTCCTTCTGTTCCCCATACTTCGCCTCCAGCGAGGCCATAATCCTTTCAGTCTTCATGTTTCAGTGTTTTTGTGTGGTTATTATTGCAAAAAGGACCTTGTGAACAAAAATTCACAAAGTCCTTCAATATTTCATAAAAGATTCATCTCAAGGAATTTACTGAGATGTAAAAATGTAATAAGCGGTGCGATTGCAAGGCGTGCAAGAAGATTAAACCGCAGCAACCTTGACGGTTGTGAGGATTTAATCTGTCGCAGCATAACGCAGCAAGCGTGCCGCTTAGGGCGTTTTTACTGCTGAGCAGCAGCGGCCTTGGCCTGGAGTTCCTCCTGCAAAGAAGCCAGCGTACGTCCCTCCGGGATGCCGAGAATCACGCGAAGCTCAGGAGTGAGGTCGATGCTCTGCGCCGGATCGACATAAAGAACAGAATTCACGTCAAACACATAGGCGAGTTTCTTGTCCTTCGCAATCTTCTGAATCTCCTCGTTCACCTTCTGATAAATCGGTGCCTGAAGGCTCTGCTGCATCTGCTGAAGTTCCTGTCCGATGGACTGCTCGAACTCCTGAAGACGAGCCTGGATGTCCTGAAGTTCCTTCTCCTTTGAGGCCTTGATTGCCGGAGTCCATGAAGCCTGCTTCTGCTGATAGGTGGTGAGCTTGCTCTGGAATTCCTCTCCCATTGCGGTGTAAGTTTCGTTAGCCTCCTTCTGAGCCTCGTCAAGGCGGGTTCTTACGGTGTCCATTGCCGGCATGAGCTGAATGAGTTCAGTTGTGTTGACATGCCCCGTGGTTACGTTCTGGGCAAATGCAGCCGTTGCAAAGAGCGATGCGACTGCGACAAAAAGCATTTTTTTCATTTTATAAAGCATTTTAATTATTCAATTCTGACATTCTCAGGGACAAACCCCACCTGCCTATGCTAAACCTATGCCACATGAGGTCTTAGAACTGCTGCCCTATGACAAAGTGGAACTGGCTCTTCCCGTTCACAGGATCGTCGAATCCCCATCCCCAGTCAACGCCGAGCAGACCGATCATCGGGAGGAATACCCTCACGCCGACACCCGCCGAACGCTTGATCTGGAACGGATTGAAGTTGCGAAGGTCGCTCCAGCAGTTACCTCCTTCAAGGAAGAGCAGCGCATAAATCGTTGACTGCGGCTGGAGTACCACCGGATAGCGGAGCTCTATGGTAAACTTGTCATATACGTTACCGGCGTAGTAGTTTCCGGAGCTGTTGTACTGCGATGTGCTGGTCGGAGTCAGGGAGTAGTTCTCGTAGCCTCGGAGAGAGATGATGTCGGAGCCGTAGGTGTCGTAGCCCGACATTCCGTCACCGCCGACGCGGAAGCCCTCGAACGGAGAATATCCCCACTTTCTGTTGTAGTAGCCGAGGAATCCGAACTGTGCGCGAGTCATCAGGACAAGGTCGCCGATCAGCTTCGTGTAGACGGCTCCCTTGAACTGCCACTTATGGTACTCAATCCACTTGTACCTCGTCTCCGAAGACTGGAGATTGTAGTCAATGTCCCGAGGATTCTTTATCGTAGGCTTTCCGTTCTCGTCCAGAACTCCGTAATCCTTCTTTCTAAGGAGAGAGTAAGGCGGCGTCAGCTGAAGCGAAACCGAGAAGTCCGAACCTTGACGCGGGTAAATCTGCTGGTCGGTGGAGTTTCGGGACAGGCTTATCATGTAGCTGAGGTTGTGCGAGATGCCGGTGTTGAACAGGAAGTTGTACTGCCAGTCCTTGAGGTTGTATGTCTGCCAGCTCAGCTGGTTGTAGAGCACGAAGTAGTTGTCAGGCCATTTCAGGCGTGTTCCGATTCCGGCCGCGAATCCGTACACCTCCATGTACTGATCGTTGTTCAGGATGTTGAAAGCAAGGTAAGAGTTTGTCTGGCGCGTGTAGTAGAGCGACAGATTCAGCGAGGTCGGCTTCTTGCCGAACAGCCACGGCTCGGAGAAGCTTGCCGAGAGTGAAGTGTAGTAGGTACCGTTGGTCTGGAACCTGAACGCGAGGTTCTGCGCGTCTCCGAGCGGAACCGGACGCCAGGCCGTCTTGTCGAAGAAACGGTGCGTCGAGAAATTGTTGAAGCTGACGCCGACAGTGGCCACAAAAGTGTTGCCGCCCCATCCTCCGGAGAGTTCAAGCTGGCTCGAAGGCTTCTCTGTCACGTTATAGACGACATCAACGGTGTTGTTCAGCTGGTTAGGAATGATTGAGTATCCCTTGTTCGGGTCAGCGATGGCCTCGGGATCGAACTGTCCCATGGACGCGATTTCACGGATGGAGCGCTCAAAGTCGGACTGGCTGAAAAGGTAGCCCGGGCGAGTGAACACCTGACGCCGCACGACCTTCTCGTTTGTAAGGTCATTTCCGTTGATTATTATGTTGTTCAGAGTTGCCTGCTTGCCCTCGACCACACGCATCTCCACATCCACGGAATCCCCCACGACATTCAGCTCGACCGGCTGGATGTTGAAGAAGAGGTAGCCGTTGTCGCGGTAGAGCTTAGAGACGTCGTATTCGTTCTGTTTTCCTCCGCCGAAAAGACGCTTCTCCATAGTTACGACGTCATACACGTCGCCCTTCTTGATTTGAAGAATGTCGTTCAGAGCCTCGGCAGGATAGACGGAGTTCCCGGTCCATGTGATGTTCCTGAAGTAGTATCTCTTTCCCTGATCTATCTTGAAGTCAATCTCAAGCTTGCCCGGCTCGACGAAATACACGGTGTCGCTCAATATCCTCGCGTCGCGGTAGCCAGCCTCGTTGAAGGCCTCGATGAGTCCCTTCTTGTCGTTCTTGTACTCTGTCTCGTTGAACTTCTTGGACTTGAAGAAGTTCTGAAGCCTCTTGTCACGGGTCTTCTTCATAGACTTCACGAGCTTCGACTCCTTGACCGCGTAGGTTCCGCCGAAATCTATCTTCTTGATTCGCACCTTCTCGTTCTTTCGGATGGCGAAGTTCACGCGGATTGCCCCTCTCACGATGGTGTCGCGGCTCGTCTGTATATCGACGGTTGCGTTGTTGTAGCCTTTCTCATCGTAGAACCGCTTTATGATGTCGGTGGAAGTCTTGGCCACATAGTCGGAGAACACGCCTCCCGGCTTGAGGTTCAGCCGCTCTTTCAGATCTTTCTGATCTCCGCTCTTGATTCCGGAAAATGTCCAGCGCGAAACCCTCGGACGCTCTGTGACGCTGATTTTGAAGAATGCGGTGTCGCGCGTCGCATTAAGCGAATCGATGGCCACGGAAACGTCCTCGAAATAACGTCGGCTCCACATCTTGTCGATGAGCAGCGAAAAAAAATCGCTCGGAACGGTCACTTCCATTCCCGCGCGCAGACCGCTGATCTGGACTATCTGGTCGCGGTTCACGTAGTTGTTTCCCTCAACGGTGACTCCGCCGACAATATATTTCTGAGGATTGTTGTAATCCACCGTTACTCCGGACTGCGCCAGCGCCACTGCCCCCGTGAGGACAAGCAGAGCAGCGAAGCAGAACAGGAATCTTAGTCTAATCGCCATCTATCTCTACCAATATAGTTTCGTATTCGATTCATAAAGTCCGTGAATGACACGTACAACCTGCAAATATATGCAATTTATTTCACTTTGCCATAGCGTCGGTCGCGTTTTGCGTAGTTTTCAAGTGCGGCACGGAACTCCGGTTTGCGGAAATCGGGCCATAGCGTCTCGGTGAAAAGGAACTCGGAATAAGCCGCCTGCCATAGAAGATAATTGCTCAGACGGGTCTCGCCGGACGTGCGTATTATGAGATCAGGATCCGGAATGCCGGCGGTAACGAGATAGTCGTCAAAACAAGACATCTCCGCATTCTTCAGTCTTTCAAGCGTTTCCGGAGACTTGGCCGCCTCCATGGCCATTTTCTTCGCGGCCTGGAATATGTCCCATTTGCCTGAATAGCTCATGAAAAGGATAAGCGTCAGATTCTTTCCGCCCTCAGTCTTTTCCATGCAGTCGTCAATCGTGGCATTGAGTTCGTCAGAAAGGCGCTCCCTATGCCCGAGCACGACAAAGCGCACCCCATTCTTCAGAAATGTCGGAAGTTCATTTGCCATACATTTAGCCATCAAGGACATAAGTCCGGAAACTTCCTCCTCCGGCCTGTTCCAGTTTTCCTCCGAGAAAGCATAGAGCGACAAATATTTCACCCCTTCCTCGACACATGCCTCCGTGCACGCCCGCACCGATTCGACGCCCTCGAAATGCCCGTATATGCGATCCTTGCCCCTTGCCTTTGCCCAGCGGCCGTTCCCGTCCATGATTATGGAGACGTGTACCGGCAGGTTATTCCTGTTTTCCATAATTTTATTTTTATGCGGCGTCATGCCGGACGCTGCTATGATTAATGGCTGTTTCTAATGTCCTCCCCCCAATAGAGCTTGGTTTTCAGGGCGTCCACAAATCCCGTGTTGCGAAGCCGCGCCCGCTTGAGCGAAAACTGTGCCACCGACGCATTCACGAATGAATCCCCAGACATCACGAAATTCACGTTATCCGCAGAAAGGACGAGCTTCGGATCCCGCGAGCGGAAACTCAGCCGTATGCGGGAAGTGTCCGGGATTATGAGCGGACGCACGTTAAGATTATGCGGGGCAATCGGGGTCACGAGCAGTACACGGGAGTCCGGAAATGCAATCGGGCCGCCGGCGCTGAGAGAGTATGCCGTCGAGCCAAGCCCCGTAGCAACAATCAGTCCGTCAGCCCAGTAGGTCGGGAGCGCGTTCTCGTTCACGGATGCGTCCACTCCGAGCATGGCCGGTCCTGACCTGTGAACGGAAATCTCGTTTAGAGCGAGAAAACGGGAGACATCGCCTTCTGGAGAATGAACCTCAGCGGAAAGTATCGGGCTGTTCTCAATTCGGTAGTCTCCGCTGACAATCGCCTCCGCGACATCCTCCGGTCTGTTCTCGGAAAGGAAACCGAGCCGTCCCATGTTGGCTCCGAGCACCGGGACACCGAGAGGGGCAGCAAGCCTCGCCGCAGACAGGAAAGTACCGTCACCGCCAAGGCTGACAATGAGTTCGGGGCGCACGTCTCCGATTTTTTCTGCAATAGCCTCCGCAGGCTCCGAAATGTAGACGGAGCACAGTTCCACGCCCGCTTCCGTCAGGCGCCTTTCGAGTTTCCTGTATGCCTCCGTGCCTGTCAGCTCCGGGCTTCTGTAAAAGACTGCTATCATTGTAAATCTGTTGTGACAACCTGCAAAATTAGCAATTTATTGACAGGATTTGAACAATAATATATATTTTTGCATCCTGTTTTCGATAAGAAGCATACCGGGCGTATGTGACC
>DJRM01000129.1:224-21841 GCA_002440085.1 Bacteroidales bacterium UBA6360 | reverse complement strand
CTGTTTAAGTTTTTTGTTCAGTTATTTTGAAATGTATGTTTGAGTCAGATTTTTCTGTTCTGAGAGGAGTTTAGCGGTGCTAAATGACGAACAAAATGGGAAAATATGACCAAAAAGACACCAAAAGAACGAACATATAAAAATAAATGTGAGAAAAATTAAAACAGCTTCTTATAAGTTTTATGTCTTATAATTATTGACTATGATTCTTTTTCCTTATGTTTTGTTGTAAATTTGCAGTATAGATTGTATTCTCGCGGAACTTAATGGGTAGAAACGTATGAACAGCAACGAAATATGGGATCCGCTGCGGAAGAAGGCGGTGGCTCGGACGCCGGAGGAGGTCGTCAGGCAGTGGTTTGTCGATGCTGTGCTGAAGAGGACGATGGGCGTGCCGGAGCATCTGATGATGTCGGAAGTCGGATTCTCCTTGGGGGAGAAGAGGCTGAGGGCGGACATTGTCGTCTATGGACGGGACGCGAAGCCTCTGGCGGTCGTGGAGTGCAAAAGACCGGACGTCGAATTGAGCGGCGATGTGCTGATGCAGGTCGTGCGGTATAATATGATTCTGGACGTGAAATATGTGTTCATAACCAACGGGAAGAAGACCGTGGGATTTGCGAAGGATGGGGTCCGCGGGCTTACGCGGCTGACTGTCTTTCCCGGATATGAGGAGATGTGCGCGAAATGAATGGGATGACGGAAAGATCTCTCACTCTGTTCGAGATGACAGGGAAAATTTGAGATGAAATGTAAGTCGAAGGATCTTTGTGCAGGTGAGGACAAAAGGGGAATGTGCAAAATGAAATATGACTGTGAATATGGGAGAATGTGAAATATGGGAGAGTTTAAGGAATTTTTAAATCACAAAATCTTCGGAATCGTGTCTGATGCGGCTGAGGAAATGGGTGTGAGGGCGTTCGTAATCGGAGGATATGTACGCGACTGCTTTCTTCAGAGGCCGAACAAGGATATTGATATAGTTGTGGAGGGAAGCGGTATTGATCTTGCGCAATGTGTTGCAAGATATATCGAGAAACAAGAATGTTTGGGTAGCAAACAAAAATGTTATAAGGAAAATGTCTCCGAACCCCGTGTCCCTGAGACTGATGCGGAGCGCGATGGTGAGGCAAAGAAAGGGGAGAATGGGGCTCACCGGGTTCATGTCTCGGTCTTCAAGAACTTCGGGACGGCGATGCTGAAATATCACGGCATGGAGGTGGAGTTCGTGGGCGCGAGGAAGGAGAGCTACAGGAGAGAATCACGCAAGCCGATAGTCGAGGACGGGACGCTACGCGAGGATCAGCTCCGCAGGGACTTCACGATAAACGCGATGGCGTTCAGCCTCCAGAAGGAAGACTTCGGCGCGCTTGTGGATCCTTTCGGAGGCATACGCGACCTTGCGGCGGGAATAATCCGCACGCCTCTCGATCCGGACACGACCTACAGCGACGACCCTCTGCGCATGATACGGGCAATCCGGTTCGCGACAAAGCTCTCCACCCCGGATCATCGGTTCACGATAGTCCCCGAGTCCCTTGACTCGATAAGGCGCAACCGCGGCCGTCTGGAAATTCTTTCAAAGGAACGTATAGTCGAAGAGTTGAACAAGATTCTCGTTACGGCGAATCCGTCCATGGGCTTCTATCTGCTCGACGAGACCGGACTGCTGGAGCTGATTCTTCCGCAGCTCACCGCTCTGAAAGGCGTGGAATCCGTTGAAGGTCATGGACATAAAGATAATTTTGCTCACACCCTTCAGGTCGTTGACAATGTCGCGGCGCTGGAGGACGAGGCAATCGCGCAGGGCCGGCTGCAGGACTATCTCCCAGACGGAAACGGTGGGACGTTCGCCTTGCCCCGCACTGAACCGAATGTCTGGCTTCGCTGGGCCGCGCTTCTCCACGATGTCGGCAAGGCCGCTACCAAGAGGTTCGACCCGGTGGTTGGGTGGACCTTCCATGGCCATGAGGTTGTCGGAGGACGTATGGTTCCGAAGATATTCAAGGCTCTGAAGATGCCGCTGAACGAGAAGATGGAGTATGTGAAGAAGCTCGTGGAACTGCATCTGAGACCTATTGCGCTTGTCACGGAAGAGGTTACTGACTCTGCAGTGCGGAGGCTCCTGTTTGAGGCAGGGGACGACATAGATGACCTGATGCTGCTCTGCCACGGAGACATAACCTCCAAGAATCCGCGCAAAGTCGAGCGGCTTCACGCCAACTTCGAGCTCGTGAGCCGCAAGCTTGTGGAAGTGGAGGCCAAGGATGCCGTGCGCAACTTCAAGAATCCTATTAACGGCGAGTATGTGATGCAGGTCTTCGGCATTCCGCCGTGCAGCACAATCGGGGTGCTGAAGGAATATGTCAAGAACGCGATTTTAGACGGGGAGATTCCGAATGAGTTTGAGGCCGCAGACGCGCTCATGCGGCAGAAAGCTGCCGAAATTGGACTTGTGCCCGTCGGATGATGTCATTATGGCGAATATGGAGGACAGGACAAAATTGCAGACATGGATTGAAGCATTCCGGATTCATATTTCCGGAGTGCGACGTTTTTCTGCCAGAACGTGCGAGATATATTCCGATATTCTCGACAGATTCGCGGAGTTCACGGGCGACGTAGATGCGATAACTTCGGCAAATGTTCGCGATTACGAGGTGTATCTCATTGATAGTGAAAGACTCCAGCCCAAAACCGTCAACCTTCATCTCAGCGTTCTGAGCAGTTTCTGCACGTGGCTTGTCCGCATCGGAGAACTGAAGTCCAACCCCGTGAAGGTCGTTCGCCGTCCTAAGATTCCGAAACGGCTTCCTGAATTCTACCGCGAGGATTCAATGTCGGAATATTTTGCGGCGACGGACATATATGCTTCCCCCGAATTTCTTGAGTCTTTCCGCGCGGCAGTGTCCCTTGCGTCGGGCGGCGACAAGGACGCGGAGGCACAGGCACGCGAACTTTACGAAAAACGGCTCGAACGTGCTGTCATATCGGCACTTCTGAATCTGGGCATACGCCGTGGGGAGCTTGTCGGGATGAATGTCGGAGACCTTGACTTCTCGCGTAGGGTCGTGATGATTCACGGAAAAGGTGATAAAATGCGGGAAATTCCCGTAATTTCGTCGTTGTGTGAAGAAATTTTGCTATATTTGAAAGCGGTTGAGACAATGACGGGAGGGAAGAGAGATGCGAAGGACGCGATGTTCGTGACCTGGAGCGGGGCGAGGATATACCCGGTGCTTGTCGACAGGATTGTGAAGGGCGAATTTTCGCGGATTTCCGGGATTACCGGGCGACGTTCTCCGCATGTTCTGAGACATACCCTTGCAACAGAGTTGCTTGACGGGGGCACCGACCTCAATTCCATAAAGGAAATGCTCGGGCACAGCTCGCTCGCCACGACGCAGATTTACACCCACAACTCCGTCGCGAAGTTGAAGCAGGTCTACAGCGCGGCTCATCCGAGGGCTGGATTGCACTCGGAAACCGACTGAAAGAATGCAATATACAATGTTTGACTTATTCTTAAAATGGAGGTAACTATGGAGAAGATCAGAATTCAGTCTATCCGATTTGACGCAGACCAGAAACTTTTGGATTTTGTGGAGAAGAAACTGTCAAAGTTGCCAAAGTTCCACGATGCTGTGATTGGCATTGACGTCAAGTTGTCGCTTCTTGCCGAACATGACAACAAGAATGTGTGGGTCAAGGTTCAGGTTCCGGGAAACGACGTTGTGGTTGAAAGGAATGCCGCAACATTCGAGGATGCGGTTGTCGACTGCACCGACGTTCTGAAGGAAAAATTGAAAAGGATTAAGGAAAAGCAGGTAAAGTAATATATTGTGCGGAGAAGCTTTCTGGAAGGGCTTCTCCGCTTTATTGATAATTTTATATGGCAAAGGGATTTGCGGAGACAGACAGACAATGCGGGGAAATCGTCGCACAGGTCAGACAGCACCGGTTTGCGCCGGTGTATCTTCTGATGGGGGACGAGCCATATTATGTGGATATGGTCTGCGACGCCGTGATTGCCAATGCTTTCGAAGACGAAGGGGAGAGAGATTTCAATCAGCTGATATGCTATGGCGCAGACGTTGATGCGGATTCGGTGATAACTTCGGCAAGGAGTTATCCGATGTTTGCGGAACGCCGGTTAGTCGTGGTCAAAGAGGCACAGATGATGCGTTCGCTTGAGGAACTTGCGCTCTATTGTGCCAAGCCGCTTGAGTCCACCGTTCTTGTGATAGCGATGCATGGAGCCTCCGCAGACAAGAGGAAGTCTCTCTACAAGACAGTTTCAAAAATAGGTGTCGTCGTGGAGTCCTCTCAGCTGAGGGACTACGAGATGCCGCAATGGATAACTTCCTATTACCGGTCCCGTGGGTTGGTTCTGGCTCCGGAGGCCGCCTCGCTGTTGGCCGAATATGCGGGCACCGACCTGTCCAAGATTGCCGTTGAGACGGACAAGATGCTGAAGAACCTGCCGGAAGGCACTTCGGAGGTGACTGCCGAGGACATTGAGCGCAACGTCGGCATCAGCCGCCAGTACAGCATATTCGAGCTGACCCGTGAGCTTTCTGCGCGAAATGCGGCCAAGGCTCTCAAGATTGCGTCCTATCTGGGCTCCGCTGCCAAGTTTGCCCTTCCGATGGCCACTGTGCCTCTGTTTACCCACTTCTACAGAATTCTGAAATATAATGCCCTGCTTGCCTCAAAACCGGGAGCCGGCAGCGCGGAAAAGGCGTCATTGCTGGGAGTAAATCCCTATTTCCTCCGGGAATATGACACGGCAGTGCGCAACTATCCGACGCGCAAGTGCATGGCAGCCATAGCATTGATACGCGACTATGACTTCAAGGGGAAGGGGGGCGATAACGGTGAGGCCACGGATGCCGAGCTTATGACTGAACTTACGGCTCGGCTGCTTACATTATAGGCAGTCCAGAATGTTAATTGCATACGGTTGCAGAATATGAACTTTAGGATAACATTAAATAAGAGAATATATGGGATTAATTGAATGTCAGGACATTTGCAAGTCTTTCGGCGAGAAGGTCGCCCTCGAACACGTCAGCGTGACGATGGAAAAGGGGAAGATTTTCGGACTGCTCGGGCCTAACGGCTCCGGAAAGACGACTCTGATAAGGATTATAAACAGGATAACGATTCCGAACAGCGGAGAAATCCTGTTTGACGGACGCCCGATTACACAGCGGGACGTTGAGAAAATCGGCTATATGCCGGAGGAGAGGGGGCTGTACCGCAAGATGAAGGTCGGCGAACAGGCTCTATTCCTTGCACGGCTCAAGGGAATGTCGTCAAAGGACGCCGAGAACGAACTCAAGAAGTGGTTCGTGCGTTTCGGAATCGAGTCCTGGTGGAACAAGAAGGTCGAGGAACTCTCCAAAGGCATGGCTCAGAAGGTTCAGTTCATAACGACGGTTGTCCATCGTCCGTCGCTGCTCATTCTCGACGAGCCTTTCAGCGGATTTGACCCGGTCAACGCCCAGATCGTTCAGAAGGAGATTCTGCGACTGCGTGACGAAGGCGCGACGATTGTGCTTTCAACGCACAATATGGAGTCGGTGGAGGAACTTTGCGACGACATAGCGCTCATAAACATGTCCAAGCTCATAATTTCCGGTCATCTTGACGACATTCGCCGTCGCTACGGAAACAACAACGTCGAGCTAATCTACACCGGGGAGACGCCGCTCGCCGCACGGGAGGGGCTGTTTACTGTACTCAGCGACAGAAATGACGCGGGAAGGCACACGGCGGTCCTGTCCCTTCAGGACGGAGTCCGCAGCAATGACGTTCTCTCTGCAATAATAAGTGAAGACTTGACAGTCAACTCTTTCCATGAACTTGTTCCGAGGATGAACGACATTTTCATCGAACTCGTAAATGGGCAGAGCGTTTCAAAGTAAGAAATAAGATAATATAGAATAATATCATGAATTTCAGAAATATAGGCGTGGTCATATCGCGCGAGTACATGACCCGCGTTAGGAAAAAGTCATTCCTTCTGATCACATTTCTCGGGCCGGTTCTCTTCGCCGCGGTTACGATAATTCCGTCGCTGATAATGTTCTTCGCGGAGGACAAGGGAAAGGAGATTGCCGTCATAGACGAGTCCGGGATAGTCATGCCGAAGCTCGAATCTGATGACTCCTACACATTTACGGACTATTCGGGACATCAGCCGGATTCTCTTAAGGCAAATCTCAAGGATTTGGGCGTAGACGTGCTGATGATAGTGTCTCCGGTCATTGATTCAACAAGGACTGTAAATGTGACAACGTATTCAACGAAGGCCTTGAGCGTTGACATGAAGTCTGCCATCGAGTCGCAGGTGGATGACGCGGTGGAGGACTATCGCATATCCCTCTATAATATAGGAGACCTCAAGCAGATTATGGAGGAGGTGAAGGCCGACATCAGCGTGACGACATATACGATAGACGACTCCGGCGAGGCCAAGCTTGATTCTGCGGAGGTGAAGATGATTGTGTCGATGCTGCTCGGGATGATAATCTACATGTTCATCGCGATGTTCTCTGGAATGGTGATGTCCTCGGTGATTGAGGAAAAGTCAAGCAGGGTGGTGGAAGTGCTGGTTTCCAGCGTTAAGGCAACGGAGCTTATGTTCGGAAAGATTATCGGTGTGGCGGCCGTGGCTCTGACGCAGTTCCTGCTCTGGATTGTGCTGACCGGTGTGATTGTCTCCGCTGTCGGCGGCATTGTCGGGTTTGACTCGATTATGGGCAGCCAGCAGCAGGTGACGGCAATGGCCGGTGTCGACCAGTCCGCCATGGATGCGGCGGGAATGAACCTCGACCCATCTGCGATGGCTGCAAGTCTAGACGCTCAGGACAATTCCGTGCTTTCGGCTCTCCGGGAGCTGAACTATACCGAGATACTCGTTTCATTCGTGATATTCTTTGTGCTCGGTTACCTGCTCTACGCGTCGCTGTTCGCGGCCATCGGCTCCTCCGTTGAGAACGAGGCCGACAGCAGCCAGCTGCAGATTCCTGTGACGATTCCTCTGCTGCTCGGATTCTTCATTGCTCTCTATGCGTTCAAGTCTCCGGACAGTCCGCTGGCGTTCTGGGGCTCGATTATTCCGTTCACTTCTCCGATTGTGATGCTCGCGCGTATCCCGTTCGGCGTGCCGATGTGGGAGCTGGTGCTTTCGGTAGTGCTCCTGCTGCTTACTTTCCTCGGGTGCGCATGGGTTTCCGCGAAGATTTATAAAATCGGCATTCTCACCTTCGGGAAGAAATCCACGTTCAAGGATTTGTGGAAATGGCTGAGAATGAAATAATTCAGATAGAGACGAAGTTGTGGAATCTTGAAATGAAGAAGATAATACTGATAACATTGTCGCTGCTTGCGGGATTCACCGCATCAGCCCAAAATTCCGCGGGACGAAGACAGGCTGAAAGCAAGATCGAAGTCGTATCGTGGACTCTGACACCGATGGACGGAAGCCGTGTGGGGGCGAAGTCTCCGTCGAGAGGGGATGTGAAGGAATGTCTTGGAGAAATCAGAAACGGGAAGTACCATGCTCCCAACGGAAGGGTGTATGGCCGGCACACGGCGACATACATGGCTGCCAAGGAATTGCTTTCTGTACAGGATCGGATGGCTCCGATGAGGGAGATCGTGGGGTACAGCACACATGAGATGGCTGTCGCATATCCAGAGTCTGAACTCTCCGACTGGTTCATTGACAATATTATGGAGGCTGTGGCGAAGGAATCCGGAAAGCCTGTTTCGTTTGGAGTCGGGAATTTCGGCGGAATCCGCTGTGCGATGCCTCAGGGCAACATAATACTTGACGATCTGAAGTCAATGTTTCCGTTCAAGAATCAGATTGTCTATCTTGAACTTCCGGGAAGCGAGATACGTGCAATCCTCGAAACGATGGCGGCGGGACGTTTTCAGGTGCTCGGAGGCTGCGAGGTTGTCGCAGAGAACGGGAAACTGGTTTCGGCCAAGTTGGACGGAGAGCCGCTTGACGATTCCAAATGGTATGGAGTCGCGACAATCTCTTTCCTTCTTGAAGGCGGCGACGGGCTGTATCTTGCAAAAAATTCCCGTAACATGAAAGTCTATGACATTGATATAATAGACATAATCCTTGACAAGGTGAAGTCGCTGACCGATGCCGGCAAACCTATAGAGTATCACACGGACGGACGGGTAGTCATAAAATAGGAGAACGGAACGATGAAAAGATTCGCATATATGCTTACCGCGCTGCTCGTCATTTCGTACGGCGCTTCTGCCCAGAAACTTACAATACTTCATTTGAATGATACCCATAGCCATATAGAGCCGGAGCGTGTAGGCTCGCTCATCGGTCATGGGGGGACGCTCGAAAGGGCGGCATACGTTGACAGCGTACGTGCGGCCGACGGCAGAAAGAACGTGCTTCTCCTGCATGCCGGTGACTTCAGCCAAGGAACGTCATATTTCACCCTGATGCACGGCTTCGTCGAGGTCGGGCTGATGAATGCCATGCGCTTCGATGCCACGGCCATAGGAAACCACGAGTTCGACAACGGGCTTGAGGAACTTGCTGCTCGGGCGAAAAAACTCAAGTTTCCGATACTCTGTGCCAACTATGACTTTTCCGGGTTTGAGCTCGGGAAGTATGTGAAACCATACACAATTGTCCGCAAGGCTGGCCTTAAAATAGGAATTATCGGTCTCACTACCGATGTGCGTCCTGTTGTTGACGCCGCCATCGCGCGGCAGCTTGAGTTTCATGACCCTGTGGAGGTCGCGAACCGCTATGCGGAATATCTTCGTAACGAGAAGAAATGTGACATGGTCATCTGCCTGACCCATCTCGGATTTGCCGAAGACAAGGCATTGATTGACAGCGGACTGCGCTATGTGGACCTGATTGTCGGCGGCCATTCCCACACCGTTCTCAATGAGATCTGGTGGGAAAAGGGCGTTGACGGCGTTGAGATTCCTGTCGTTCAGAACGGTTGCTGGGGATTGAACATGGGCAATATCAAAGTTGAAAAACTATGATGTTTCGGGCGCTTGGCTTTGCAGTGTGTTTGTGCAGGATGTTCTGAACTTGTTTTTTTTGAAGCAAAACCTTACCTTTGTGGGCTTCAATAGAGGAAAAATAAATTAAGATAATACTATCATGAAGAAATTTGCCATTGCGGCTGCGGCTCTTGCCATGGGATTCGGTTCCCTTGTGCAGGCCCAGGACAAGCCGAAGGACGGTGAGTACGTGTTCACCACTGTTAAGGAAAATCCGATTACAAGCATCAAGAATCAGTATCGTTCAGGCACATGCTGGTGTTTCTCCGCGCTTTCTTTTGTGGAGTCGGAGATTCTGCGGCAGAAGGGCATCGAGACGGATCTTTCAGAGATGTTTGTCGTTAACAGATCCTATTTTGACAGGGGCGTGAAATATGTGCGTCTCGACGGCAAGCTCGGTTTCTCGGCCGGAAGTTCATTCGGGGATGTTTACGAGGTAATCCGCGACTACGGAATTGTTCCCCAGGAAGTCTACACCGGAATGAACTATGGGACGGAACTTCCTGTCCAGGCGGAGATGGATGCGGCTCTTGAGGGTTTCATAAAGGCTATTGCCGAAAATCCGAACAAGACTCTCACGACTGCGTGGAAGAACGCTTACAATGGCATTCTCAGCGCATACCTTGGCGAGCTTCCGACGGAGTTCACGGTTGACGGGAAGACATATACCCCGGAGTCGTACCGCGACTTTCTCGGAATCAACGTCGACGACTACATCAACCTCACGTCTTTCACGCACCATCCATTCTACAAGCCATTTGTCATCGAAGTGTGCGATAACTGGAGATGGGGCAGTGCATATAATCTTCCGATTGACGAACTCATGGAAGTGATGTACAACGCAATCGACAAGGGATTTACCATCGCGTGGGGTGCGGATGTCAGTGAAAAAGGATTCACACGCATGGGTACCGCAGTTGTCCCTGACGTGGATGCGGCACCGACAGCGGGTTCCGATCAGGAACATTGGATAGGGAAGTCCGACGAAAAGCCTTCAGAGCAGACCTCTGCCGAGGAAAAGAAGATCACTCAGGAAATGCGCCAGATTGCCTACGACAACAAACAGACGACGGATGATCACGGAATGCACATCTATGGTCTTGCAAAGGATCAGAACGGCAATCAGTTCTTCATTGTCAAGAACTCCTGGGGTGAAGCCGGAAAATATAAGGGAATCTGGTATGCCTCAGATGCTTACGTCCGCTATAAGACTCTAAATGTCGTTGTACACAAGGATGCTCTTCCTAAGTCTATAAAGAAGAAGCTCGGCATAAAATAGTTGTCCTAAACAGGATAATGGATTATGATCAGCATTCGTAAACATATCCCCAACACCATCACGTCAATGAATTTGCTCTGCGGTGTGTTGGGGATTCTGTCTTGTCTCAATGGAGATGTCCCGATGGCATTCTATCTTATGCTGGCGGCCTCTGTCTTCGATTTCTGTGACGGTCTTGCCGCGAGGGCACTGCAGGCGTATTCTCCGATGGGCAAGGAATTGGACTCATTGGCTGACATGGTCAGTTTCGGCGTTCTGCCCTCAGTTATGACCGTCTGTTTTGCCGAAAATTCGTTCTCTGACGGGCTGGACCTTGCATATAGTGTTCCGCCAATTGTGCATTGGGCTGTTGTATGCTCGCCTGTGCTCGTAGCTGTCTTTTCCGGTCTGAGATTGGCAAAATTCAATATAGACGAACGTCAGGGCGAGAATTTCATCGGACTCGCCACTCCTGCGGGGGCACTTTTTCTTGCGGCTCTTGTCTGCTTTGCGATGACGTCGGAGAATAATGCCTTTGCCACCTGGCTTTCAGACTGGAATACCGTGCGGATTATGGTTCCGACACTTTCAGTCATGCTCGCGGCCCTGCTTGTCAGTGAAATACCGATGTTTGCAATGAAGATAAAGAAGGGACGTAACCTCGCGGCCGGGCTTTACGGCAAGCTTAGAATCGCGTTCTTTGCCGGAGATGTGTTCATAATAGCCGGAGTGGCCTTTTTCAGGTTCCATTTCTCGATGGCTTTCAGTCTCATATTTCTTTATTATATCCTGCTTAATGTAGCGGTGCTGCCGTTTGCCCGTAAGGAAGAAAAATGAGAAGAGTC
The DNA here is from genome assembly GCA_002440085.1 of Bacteroidales bacterium UBA6360. Classification (GTDB taxonomy): domain Bacteria; phylum Bacteroidota; class Bacteroidia; order Bacteroidales; family UBA932; genus Cryptobacteroides. The sequence continues at coordinate 10,666 of DJRM01000129.1, read as the reverse complement.
TCCGTCATATCCCTGCTGCTCTCATGCGTTGTTCTGATAGCGTGTGAAAGAAACCACAAAGTTTCTGAACCTTACCTCCCGTATGTTAAGATGGCTCTTACTGACACGAGTTCCGTTGCATGGCACATTCTTGACAGTTATGTCCCGAGACGTATTTCTGGAAGTATCGCTGTCATCGGAGACTTTGATCCGCTTTGCGGTCTTGTGTCCGAGTTTCTGCGTTCAGACCGCTTTGACAACATCGACGGGCGTGAACAGCCGGATGAACTTCATGATTTTGCAGGGGAGACTTTCACTCCCGTCTTTGACATGGCTAACTCGCCGTACGGCGGATATGTGGATGCGGAGAACATTCCGGCAATGCGGGAAGCTGCCGTGAGCATGGCGGTCGCGTCTCTCGGAAGTCTCTGCTATTCCAATACTTTTGATGTCGATATGACCTCTGAACGCATTCCGGCGAAGGCTCTGGTTGTGGCGTCTCCTTATTTGTGCCGGTATGCATTGAATGACATTGACACATTGCTCGTTTCCAGGGGAATCGATCTGCCGGTTCTGTCCCTTTCCGACGAGATGATGCGACGCGCCGGATTGCGTCACCCGAACGGGCTCATTGCAGTTCTGACTGGAGCCAAAGAACAGGAATATGGACTCTATCGCTCTGTGTACGACAGGGTTAAGAGTAATGATGAAACATTTCCCGACTATATTGAACACTCTGTTTTCGGACGCACCTCCAAGGATTCATTTGTCACTTTTCTGGACAGTTATATCGCGTCCGGCGCGTCGGAGAAGATTTCCGCAGTGTTGGTGGGAACGTCATCGGACTCGCTTAATGTTCACGACCTTTCCTCGGCTTTGGAGGAAATAAGGACGTCGCAGGGACTGGATATGGAGAGCTACCGTTCGGTGCTTGCGGATGACTTTGAATTCATCGGTGGGGAGGATGCGGTTATACGGGCGTGCTATCGTGTACTGAGAAGCCGAAACCTTTTTACGCATAGAATCGCTTATCCTGCGGTGAAGGCATACGTGACGGTTCCGTCTTCAAGCGTGCCGCTCGAAAGCGTGGATTTCGGAGGAACACTTTCCTCCAAGTTCAAATACAACCATTCGGCCGATGCAAGTGTGCAGATTACGCGGACTGTTCCTCTCAACCGCATGTATATGAGTGAAGAGCACCTGGAGAAGGTTAACAGTCTTGTTGCTCCGGTAATACTTGATATGGAGCGGCTTACAGAATGATTAGTGGAAGAGGGTAAAGTAATGAGTGCAGTGGTGAACGAGAATAACTTCATAGAGAATATACTTCCGGAGGCGATAGAAACATTGCCTTTGGCAGCGTTTCCCGGGGAGATATATGTGATAGAGTCATTGTCAGAGAATTACAGAAAAGCAATACGCTATCTGAAAAGGCAGAGAATCATCGGCTTCGACACCGAAAGCAAGCCGTGTTTTACGCCTCATGCGCCTCATCCCGGTGTCGCGCTGCTTCAGCTTTCAGGCGGCGGCAAGGCTTTTCTTTTCCGGATAAAGTCGCTCGGGATGCAGCGGGCATTGTGCAACATCCTTGCAAACCCGAACATTGTGAAGGTTGGGGCCGCGACTACGGATGACATAAAGGGACTTCAGCGATATGCCAAGTTCAAACCGGCCTCTTTTGTGGATTTGCAGAAGATCGTTCCGGAATGGGGCATACGGGACAAGAGTGTAAAGAAGATGGCTGCAATTATTCTCGGTGTGAAGGTCTCCAAGACACAGCAGCTATCCAACTGGGAGGCGGATGTGCTTTCCGAGCCCCAACTGAAATATGCGGCTACGGATGCATGGATTTGTCGTGAGATGTATATGAAACTGAAAAATACGGAGTTGAAACCGCTTGGGCCGACCACGGTTGTTTTTGAGCGGGATGTCGTTTCTGTCGACATTGTGTCTGAAGACATGCCACTCCGTTCGATATGACAAAATCAAGAAACGATATGGTAAAGATAATATTGCGCCGGGGGCGCGATGAATCGGTACGCCGTTTTCATCCCTGGGTGTTTTCCGGTTCTATAGCCCAGATTCAAGGGGCGCCGGCAGAGGGTGATTTGGTGTCGGTTCATGCTGCGGACGGGACTTTTCTGGCCTGCGGACATTATCAGATAGGTTCGATCGCCGTCCGGATTCTCAGCTTTGACTCGGACGTCCTCGCGCCGGATTTCTGGGAGACTATGATTTCACGGGCGCTTGCAGTGCGCATTTCTGCCGGACTTGCAGAACTCCCTGCCGGATTTGCAATGGAGATTCCGGCTTCTGAGGCTGGAAGACAGTTTTCGCGGTCTACAAACTGCTATCGCCTTGTTCATGGCGAAGGAGACAATCTTCCTGGGCTCATCATAGACTACTATGACGGCGTATGCGTCATGCAGTCTCATTCTGTCGGAATGTTTCGGGCAAGGAAACAGATTTGTTCCGCGTTGCAGACTGTCTATGGTGACTCGCTCAAGGCCGTTTATGACAAGAGTTCAGGCACGGCGCCGTTCAAGGCCGGGCTTGACTTGGTAGATGGATACATGTACCGGAAAGACGGATTCTGTGATGACGAGCAGGTTGTTCTTGAGAATGGACATAAGTTCATAGTCAACTGGACTGAAGGCCAGAAAACAGGATTCTTTCTTGATCAGAGGGAAAACCGTGCGCTTGTGGAGCGCTATGCTGCCGGTCGGCGCGTTCTCAACCTGTTCTGCTATACAGGTGGCTTTTCTGTGTATGCCCTTTCTGGGGGTGCCGTTCATGTCGATTCCGTCGATAGCTCGGCCCGCGCGATGGAACTTGTGGAAAAGAACGTCGCTCTGAACGGTTTCAGTACATGCAGCGAGACTGCCAGGCATTGCGGACTGTGCTGTGATGCCATTGACTATGTAAAGAACATTCCGAGCGGGAAGTATGACCTGATAATCGTTGATCCTCCGGCATTCGCAAAGCATAGGGGAGCGCGTGACAATGCTCTGCGTGCCTACCAGAGGCTCAACGCCGCAGCTATCTCGAAGGTAGCTCCCGGCGGTCTTGTGTTTACCTACAGCTGCTCTCAGGTTGTAGACAAGGAAGCATTCGCACTTGCCGTATTTTCTGCGTCGGCTCAGACAGGCCGCAGTGTCCGCATACTTGATAGGCTCAATCAGCCGGCCGACCATGCTGTCAATATCTATCATCCGGAAGGGGAGTATCTTAAAGGTCTGCTTCTGTATGTAGAGTAGCATTGCAGGACATCCCCGACTGCGAATCTCAGAAACATTTTCCACGCAAACTCGAAGAAAAGTTTGCACAAAGAAAATTTTTTCCTAACTTTGCATTCCCCAACGGGATATGGTGCTATGGCCGAGGGGCTAGGCACAGGTCTGCAAAACCTGCTACAGCAGTTCGAATCTGCTTGGCACCTCCAAGAGAAAGAGTTCGCGCAAGCGAGCTCTTTCTTTACTTAAGAATTACTAAGGTTCGTACTCTCCGAGTCCGAGCTCATTTTTTATATACACTCCAGTGTATATAAAAAATGAGCTGTCGTCGCTCCCGCGAGGACACCTCATACTAACCACATAATTAATAACACTAAAACTAATAACCAATGAGTTAATTCAGATTAAAGAACCATCTTTCCTTAACTCGGATGCAAAGGTACGCATAATTTTGGAACTTGCAAATTTTTTTCTGCAAAAAATGTGCGTTTCTTACAGAAATTTCTTCAGCTCCTGATAGACGCGGTGCACCGGAAGACCCATGACGGTGAAGTATGAGCCTGATATTCCTGTGATTGCGGCGTAGCCTATCCATTCCTGGATTCCGTAGGCCCCGGCTTTGTCAAATGGTTTGTATTTGTCGATGTAGAAATTGATTTCCTCGTCGGAGAGGGGGGCAAAGTGGACGAGACAGGTGTCCGAGAAGGATTCTTCGCGGCGGGAATCGCGTATCGTAACCCCTGTGATGACCTCGTGGGTGCGCCCGGAGAGACGATGCAGCATCCGGACGGCGTCTTCCCTGTCCCGCGGCTTGCCGAGAACCTCATCGCCGCAGAGAACCAACGTGTCGGCGGTCAGCAGAATCTCGTTTTCAGTCAACTGGCGGTGGAATCCGTGGGATTTGCCTCGGGAAAGGATTAGGGGAATGTCTCGGTGAGGCGTGTCGGGGCTGTATTTTTCCTCAAAAGCGTTCCTCGCATCGACCTCGAATTCAACTCCGAGCCCAGAAAGCAGTTCGCGCCTCCGTGGAGACGCGCTGCCTAAGATTATATGTTTCGTTTTCATTGTCTTGTCGCTCAAAGATTTCTCGCTGCATTCGAGACGGTGGAAATGGTCAATAGCTCTTCTCGTATTTCGAGACATCGAAGTTCCATGTACCTTGTGCTCGCATCACTATTTCAATGATTTCGCGGACAAAGCGCGCTCCGGCCGGGAAGATGGAGACGTAGTCGGCACAGAGTTTCGCTTCCTCCATTGCATCGGTCGGGCATACCCCGAGTCCGCAGGCGGCGAGAACCGGCGCGTCCGGAAGGTCGTCCCCACAGTAGAGCACCTCCTCCGGCTTCAGGCCGTGCTTAGTACAGAACTTGTTGAAATCCGCTATCTTGTCCTTTGACGCGAGGTAGATGTCAGTGCCTCCGAATCCGAAAAACCTGAAGCGTTTCTCCACTGTGTCGGAGTGCGCTCCGGTAATGATTCCGAGCCTGTATCCGCCCATGGATGCCATTCTGAGGCCGAAGCCGTCCTTAGCGCTGTAGGTGCGCAGGAAGTCCCCGCTCTCAGCGACAAAAATGCTTCCGTCAGTCATTACGCCGTCAATGTCAAAGGTAAAGGCCTTGATTTTCAGAAATTTCGCATAGATTTCATCCGGAATCTCAAGCTGTTTAAGCTGGGAATTGGTAACGATTGCCATGCCCTCTAACTTTTAGCCCCGTTCCCGAATCCGTTTCCGAAACCGCCCATGGGGAATGTTTCTCCGCCTCCGTTGCGGCCGAATGAAATAGGACCGAACTGTGACTCATATTTCTGAATGTTGTCCTGAAGGGCCATCATCAGTCTTTTCGCGTGCTCCGGGGTCATAATCAGACGGTTGCTGACAGCGGCTTTCGGAAGCGCCGGCAGCATTGTCGCGAAATCGAGGATAAATTCACTGTGGGAATGCGTTATGATTGCGAGGTTTGAATACGTTCCCTTCGCTACTTCATGAGAAATCTCGATGTCGAGCTTGTTTTCGTTATTTTCCATATAATGTTCAATTTTTGCAGTTCAGATAACTAATCAGTGTCTGATTTCGTTTCACATCGCGAAGTTAGTCAAAAATTGTGTATCTTTGCACGATTATGCATTGGAAAAGAATACAAATATTTTGAAATATATGGAACTGCAGTCGAAGTATGACCCGGCACAGACCGAAGACAAATGGTATGCCTATTGGCTGAAACACAAGTTCTTCCATTCGGAGCCGGATGAGAGGGAACCTTACACTATAGTCATTCCGCCCCCGAACGTGACGGGAATCCTTCACATGGGGCACGTTCTCAACAACACAATCAACGACGTGCTCATCCGCAAGGCGCGCATGGACGGCAAGAACGCCTGCTGGATTCCGGGAACAGACCACGCTTCAATCGCGACAGAGAGCAAGGTTGTGGCCAAGCTCAAGGCTGAGGGCATCAGCAAGGAGAATCTGACCCGCGAGGAGTTCATGAAGCACGCATGGGAATGGAAGGAAAAGCACGGAGGCATCATCCTCAGCCAGCTGCGTAAGCTCGGCGCTTCGTGCGACTGGGACAGGACAAAGTTCACCATGGATCCGGACCTGAGCGAGGCCGTGATCAACACATTCGTCTATTTCTACAACAAGGGACTTATATATAGAGGTGTACGCATGGTCAACTGGGACCCGGTGGGGCTCACTGCCGTCAGCGACGAGGAAGTTGTGCACAAGGACACCGCCAGTAAGTTCTATCACATGAGATATTTCGTTTCCGACGGCCATGGCAACCCGACCGACAAGTACATCGTCGTGGCGACCACCCGTCCGGAGACAATCATGGCCGATGCCGCCGTCTGCATCAATCCGGAGGACACGAGATATGAGTGGCTTCGCGGAAAGAAGGTGATAATTCCTCTCATAAACAAGGAGATACCTATTATTGAAGATTCTTATGTCGAAATGGATTTCGGGACGGGATGCCTCAAGGTGACGCCGGCTCACGATGTGAACGACTATGCAATCGGAATGCGTCACAACCTTCCGGTTCTCGACATCATCGACGACCACGGCCGCCTGAACGAAAAGGCTCAGATTCTTGTCGGCGAGGATCGCTTTGTTGCAAGGAAGAAGATTGCCAAGATGCTGGAGGATGCCGGAAATCTTGAGAAGACAGTCGATTACACTTCCCCTATAGGATATTCGGAGCGTACGGACGCCGTCATCGAGCCGAAGCTCTCGAAGCAGTGGTTCCTCAAGATGGACGAGCTTGCGAAGGCCGCCCTCGAAAGCGTGGAGAGCGGAAAGATAAAGCTCATACCGGAAAAGTACCGCAACACCTACCGTCACTGGATGGAAACCGCTCACGACTGGTGCATTTCACGCCAGCTCTGGTGGGGACAGCGAATCCCGGCATACTATCTGCCGGACGGAAGCTTTGTGGTGGCGCCGACCGCAGAGGAGGCTCTGAAGCTTGCGCAGCGTAAGAATCCTGCCGTGACTGCGGCGGACCTCCATCAGGACGACGACGTGCTCGACACGTGGTTCTCGTCATGGCTCTGGCCGATTTCCGTGTTCGATCCTGAAATGCCGGGACATCCTGAGCATCAGCCGAACCGCGACCTTGCATACTATTATCCTACAAATGACCTCGTTACGGGTCCTGACATCATCTTTTTCTGGGTTGCCAGAATGGTCATGGCCGGCGACGAGTTCATGAAGGAGGAACCGTTCCACAATGTCTATTTCACGGGCATCGTGCGCGACAAGCTCGGACGCAAGATGAGCAAGACTCTCGGCAACTCTCCGGATCCGCTCGACCTCATTGCAAAGTACGGCGCGGATGCGGTACGTCTGGGAATGCTTCTTTGCAGCTCGGCCGGAAACGACATACTCTATGACGAGTCGCAGATTGAGCAGGGGCGCAATTTCGGCAATAAGATTTGGAACGCCTTCAGGCTCATTACAGGCTGGACAGTTGATGCTTCGCTTGAACAGAGCGAGGCCTGTGCGGTGGCAGTCAGGTGGTTCGCCAACAAGTTAAACGCGGTTGCGGCTGAAGTGAACGACCATTTTGCAAAGTTCAGAATCTCTGATGCGCTGATGGCTGCCTATAAACTCTTCTGGGACGATTTCTGTGCGTGGTATCTTGAGCTCGTGAAGCCGGCATACGGTTCGCCGATTGACGCGAAGACATACGAGGTCACGCTAGAGTACTTCGAGAGCCTTCTGAAGATGATCCACCCGATTATGCCGTTCATCACCGAGGAGCTTTGGCACGCTGTACGCGAACGCGGTGAGAATGCCACGATTATGTTTGAGAGATATCCGGTTGCCGGAGCGAGTGACGCGAAGTATATTGCTGATTTCAATCTGGCGTGCGAAGTGGTTGCAGGGGTGCGCAACATTCGCCAGCAGAAGGGGCTTTCTCCTAGGGAGCCGCTCCGGCTTTTCCTTGTAGGGGAATGGTCTAAGGACATGGAGGCCGTTGTTGTCAAGCTTGCCAATGTCAGCGAGATACAGCACGTGACTTCTGTCGATGATTCGCTTGCAGGCGTGTCGTTCATGGCAGGAACGGTCAAGGCTTTCGTGCCGCTGGAGGGGCTTGTCGATGCTGCGGAGGAGATTGCCAAGCTTGAGGGTGAACTGAAATATCTTCAGGGATTCCTCAAGTCTGTGCGCGGGAAGCTGTCCAACGAGAAGTTCGTTTCCCATGCGCCGGAGGCCGTGGTTGCGGCAGAGAGGAAGAAGGAGGCCGACGCGCTTTCGAAGATAGAGAGCATCGAGCATTCTCTCAAAGCCATCAAGTCTTGACGCCACGAAAATTTGCAAGAATTGCCAAGTCGCTTATTTTAAGGTTAAGACATGATAGAATCCACACTATATCTCGAAGTCCGCTACTACGAAACTGACCAGATGGCGATAGTCCACCATTCGAACTACATACGCTATTTCGAGTGCGGGCGGGCCAAGCTGATGAAGGATGTCGGCTTCCCCGTGGAGCGGATGGAGAGCGAGGGGGTGATGACGGCCGTCGCCGCCGTGACGACTCAGTACAAGGCTCCGGCAAGGCTCGGAGATACATTGCGCGTTGTGACTCGGCTTCCGCAGCTGCCCACGGCGAAGATGTTGTTCGAGACGGAAATCTACAATCAGGACGATGTCCTGCTCTGCACCGGAACGGTGAAGCTCGGGTTCATAGACGCGGACACTCGCCGTCCTCGCAGGTGTCCGGAAGACTTGCTGGAGGTGATAGGGAAGTATTATGACTAGGAACGTCCTGTCAGGGGCGAAAGTTTGACGAATGATTTTTTATATAATACAAATTATGTTGACAGTTTTACCACTCGGAGTTTTTGGAATATGGCAGGTTGTCCTGATTGTTCTTGTGATTCTTCTTCTTTTCGGAGGCAAGAAGATTCCGGAGCTCATGCGCGGTCTCGGACACGGGATGAAGAGTTTCAAGCAGGGAATGAAGGATGCCGACAAGGAAATTCAGGAGATAAAGAAAGAGATAGAGACCACTCCTGAGGAAATCAAGGACGCTGACAAGAAGTAAGGCTTTCCGATGGCCAGGGACAGTCAGGAGGAAATGTCTTTTTGGGACCATCTCGATGCGCTGAGGGGAACGCTGCTCCGCTCGGCGGGTCTTGTTTTGGCGCTTGCCGTCATCCTGTTCGTGCTCAAGGACTATTTCTTTGACATAGTGGTGCTTGCGCCGACACGACCGACATTTCCGATGTATCGGCTCTTCGGGATGAATCCGGAGATTTCGCTGATAAACTATGACCTTACCGCCCAGTTCATGGTTCATCTGGAGACCTCGATGCTCGGAGCTCTCGTTCTTGGGGCGCCGTATATATGTTATGAAATCTGGAAATTCATAGCCCCGGCACTCTACGAGAGGGAGAAGAAGCCCGTGCGAAAGGCCTTTTTGTTCGCGGGAACGCTTTTTTATGTAGGACTCGCCGTCGGGTATTTCGTGCTTCTCCCGTTCATCGTCGATTTCTTTCAGAGCTATACGGTCAGCAAGATGGTCAAGAACACGATTTCGCTTAGCTCGTACATATCGACGTTCTTTTCCACGGTCTTTTCGATGGGACTCGCCTTCGAGTTCCCGGCGGTCATCCTTGCGCTGTCGAGCATGGGGCTTCTGCACAGGAGCACATTGCAGAAACACAGGAAGCACGCTCTCGTGATTCTTATGATTATAGCGGCGGCGATTACTCCGGCAGACATAATGTCAATGATAGTGGTGACGATTCCGCTCTATCTGCTCTATGAGTTCAGCATCCTGATTTGCCGAAAGGACGAGCCGGAGGATGCAGGGGCAGATGAGAGCGGGGCGGACAATGAGGATGGTAAGGAATAAATGGAAAAGAGGCAATGATTTCAATAAATTCACTGACAGTCGCATACGGGGGCTTCACGCTCCTTGACGACATAAACTTTCACATCAGCGAGCAGGACAAAATCGGTCTAGTCGGGAAAAACGGGGCCGGAAAATCGACGATTCTCAAACTGATCTGCGGGCTTCAGACTCCGACTTCAGGGAAGGTATCCGTGCCTTCCGGGGTGAAAATCGGATATCTGCCGCAGATTATGGAACATCATCGGGGCAAGTCCGTGATAGACGAGGCCATGACTGCCTTTCAGGAAATGTTCGACATGGAGGCGGAGCTTGACCGGATTACGGCTGAACTTGCCGAAAGAACAGACTACGAATCTGACGCATATCAGAGACTCATAGTCTCGTTGAATGACATAAACGACCGTCTGTCAATAATAAGGACAGATTCACCTCAAGTTCTTGCTGAACGAACCCTGATTGGGCTGGGATTCAAGTATGACGAACTTCAGAGGCCGACTGAGACTTTCAGTCAGGGCTGGAACATGAGGATTGAACTGGCGAAGATTCTGCTAGGAAAACCTGACGTGCTCCTGCTTGACGAGCCAACAAACCACCTCGATATCGAGTCAATCGAGTGGCTGGAGGGGTATCTCAAGGAATATCGCGGTTCGATGGTGCTGATTTCACATGACAGGAAGTTTCTCGACAATGTCACGAACCGGACTGTTGAAATCATGCTCGGACACATCCATGACTACAAGGTGCCGTACAGCAAGTATCTGGAACTCAGAAAGGAACGTATCGCCCAGCAGAAGGCAGCCTATGAGAACCAGCAGCGGATGATAGAGAAAACCGAGGAATTCATCGAGCGTTTCCGCTACAAGCC
>DJRM01000129.1:0-217 GCA_002440085.1 Bacteroidales bacterium UBA6360 | reverse complement strand
CCAAGTCCAATCAGGTGCAGTCCCGTGTGAAGCAGCTTGAAAAGCTGGAGCGCATCGAGGTGGATCTGGAGGACAAGTCCGCGCTTGCCGTGAAGTTTCCCCCTGCCCCGCGCTCCGGAGACATTGCCTACAAGGCTGTTGACCTGACTCTCGGCTATGGGACGAAGGTCGTTTTTTCAGGAGCGGACATCGAGGTCAGGCGCGGGGAGAAGGTCGC
>DJRM01000101.1 GCA_002440085.1 Bacteroidales bacterium UBA6360 | reverse complement strand
TCAGTTTTTTACTTCAGTTTTTTTTCTTATACAACCGCTTGGCGATGATGTGCGATAAAGGGATGAAGTGCAAGGCTTGCGGCGAAGTCCAACCCGGAGCAGCCTTGTGGCTGTGAGGATTTGGACGAGCCGCGTAACGCAGCAATTCGCCCTTTATCGTGCATCATCGGATCTTCAACATTGCGATAGTTGCAACCGCCAGCATAATCCCCACAATCCAAAACCTCATCGTAATCTTAGCCTCCGGCTGCGCCGTCCTCGGTGACTGAATCAGTGCCGGAATGCCCTCCTTCTGGAAATGGTGGTGAAGCGGAGCCATCCTGAAAATGCGCTTTCCCGTGCCCGTGCGCTTCTTCGTGTACTTGAAGTATGCCCTCTGCATCAGCACAGAAAGGCTTTCGACGAAGAAAATCCCGCAGAGCACCGGCAGCAGCAGCTCCTTGCGGATAAGCACCGCGCTGACTCCTATCACGCCGCCTATCATCAGGCTGCCCGTGTCGCCCATGAACACCTGAGCCGGGTAGGAATTGTACCACAGGAACGCGATGAGCGCCCCGACGAATGCGGACATGAACACTGCAATCTCACCGCTTCCGGGGATGTACATGATGTTGAGATATTCCGCATTGTTGATGTTTCCTCCGAGATAGGCGATGATCCCGAGAACGACTCCCACGATGGCCGACGAGCCTCCGGCGAGACCGTCGATGCCGTCGGTGAGGTTGGTCCCGTTCGAGCAGGCGACGATGACGAGAGTGATCATAATCACATATATTCCCCATTTCGTGTACCACTCCCATTCTCCGGTGAACGGTGTCAGCCACGCATAGTCGAACTCATTGTTCTTGACGAACGGAATTGTCGTTGTTGTCCCGAGGTCACTGCCGGTCATCCACACGGACAGTGCCACTCCCAGACCGAGCACAGTCTGAAAAATCAGTTTCTTCCTTTCGCTCAAACCCTCCTTGTTGTGCCTGTAGACCTTGATGTAGTCGTCGCAGAAACCGATGCCGGCGCACCAGAGGGCACTTGCGACAAGCGTTATCGTGAATCTGTTCGTGAGGTCGCACCAGAGGAGAACGCCGGAGAGGAGAGCAAGGAGAATTATGATTCCTCCCATAGTGGGGGTTCCCTTCTTCGCCATCTGTCCCTCAAGTCCGAGATCGCGGATTGTTTCCCCGATCTGCTTGCGCTGCAGCCATCCGATGATGTGTTTGCCCGCGATGACCCCCACAAGCAGGGAAGTGAAGCAGGCCATCAGGGCACGGAACGATATGTAGTTCATCAGCCCCTGTCCCGGTATGTTGAAATCCTTGAGCGCCTCGAATATATGGTATATCATGTTCTTTTCTTTAATTGTTTCGATTTTCAATAGCCACTTTTCTGCGCTGGCAGTCTCAAATTCATTTGGACTGTTCTCGCTTATCGAAAAGGTTTCTTTTTCAGTCCTGTAATGGTTCCGTCAGCTGTTCCGCGGCATTCAAACTGTCATCTCTCTGAAGACTTCGTCAACTATTTCCTTCTCGTCGAAATGTCGTTTCTCCGTCCCAATGATCTGATAGGTCTCATGCCCCTTGCCGGCGAGGAGAATCACGTCTCCGGGCTCCGCTGTCATGATAGCCGTGCGTATTGCCTGTTCGCGATCCTCGATGAACAGCGACTTCGCGCGCCCGCTGAGATCAAATCCTGCCTTTATTTCTGCGATGATGTCAGAAGTTCTCTCCGTCCGGCTGTTGTCCGAGGTAACATAGATTCTGTCGGCATATTTCTGCGCCACAGCCGCCATTTCCGGACGCTTGCTTCTGTCCCTGTCCCCGCCGCAGCCGAAAAGGCAAACGAGCCTGCCTCCGCAGTTTATGTCCTTGAGGGTTCTGAGCACATTTTCAAGCGCGTCCGGAGTGTGCGCGTAGTCTATTATGACGGTGATGTCCTTCGGGCCGTGCAGGGTTTCGAGCCTTCCCGGAGCCGATTCCAACTTGCTGAGAGCCACAAGTGTTTCCTCCGGTTTCGCGCCGAGGACAACTGCAGTGGTGTAGATTGCCAGAAGATTGTAGGCATTGTGCTGCCCGATGAGAGGTGTCCAGCACTCGGTCCCGTCGATTTTCAGCAGCATCCCGTCGAAACTTTCCTCAAGGATGCGGCAGGTGTGGTCGGCGAGGGAGCGGCAGGAGTAGCGTACGATATGTGCCTTGCAGTTCTGAACCATAACCTCGGCATTTCTGTCATCGATGTTGATGATTGCGTATGCGTCCTTTGACAGCCCGTCAAAGAAAAGTTTCTTGCAGCGCAGGTACTCGGCAAAGGTCTTGTGATAGTCGAGGTGGTCGTGCGTGAGGTTAGAGAATATCCCCGCGCAGAAGTTCAGCCCAGCGACCCTTTCCTGCTCAAGTCCTATGGAACTGACTTCCATGAAGCAGAACTCGCAGCCGCATTCGCACATCTCACTCAAAAGAGCGTTTATCGTAATGGGGTCGGCGGTCGTGTTTGTCGTCTCGCTGCGCTTTCCCGCAACGTAATTAGCTATAGTCGAGAGCAGTCCGCAGCTGTAGCCGAGCCCGGTGAAAAGCCGGTAGAGCAGCGTCACTGTCGTGGTCTTTCCGTTGGTGCCGGTGATTCCGACAAGACGCAGACGGCGCGACGGATTGTCGAACCATGCGGACGCGATGTGACCGAGGGCATGTCTTGTTGATTTCACCTGAACGAGGACGGCGCTTCCGTCTGTGTTCCCGGCCGCATCTTCTCCGCAGGAAGTTCCGCCGCACCTTTTCACGGCGTCATCCACCGCTCCGAATGAAAGTCCAGCCTCCGCGAGCGACTTCTCTGCTGCGGCCCTGTCGTCGTAAACGATGACCTTGGCTCCCGCCATTACCGCTGTCCCGATAAAGTCATGCCCGTCGCAGGCCGCACCATGCACGGCGATGAACGCGCATCCGGGCGTGACCTTCCGCGAGTCGCTGCATATTCCCGAGACTTCCATTTCGAGCGCTTCCTCTCTGTTCGTCGCGTCGCTTCCGAGTTTCTCGATGGCCACGACTCCGCATTCGTCCGTCAATATATCCCTCAGTATCTTCATTTTATCTATATCCTTCGTATAACTCACTCTGTATATTTTTATCACTTCAGCATAATCGTCACGGTTCCTCCCCGTTCGAGCCTTGTTCCGGCGGCGGGCGACTGTCCAGCGACATGCCCGACTCCGCTGAACCGGCACCTGTAGCCGCTGTTCTCAATCATGTACAGGGCCTCGTTCAGCCCCATCCCGACAAGTTCAGGAACGTATGCCGGCGCGTTCTTTCCGGTGACCAGCACCTTATCCGAGGCTTTCGGCATCGCATGGGTCTCGCTGACGTTCTCCCTCCATCTGGGGTCAAGCGCGTAAATCTCGTTCACGACCTCCTTGAACGCTTCGGCCGGGCGCGTGCCTCCGTAGTAGGCCTGCTTTGAAAGCCCCGAATAGACCACCACAATCGCCGAATACACAGGCTCTTCCGCCGGGAAGAATCCCACGAACGAACCCTGGTTGCGGCGCCTTCCGTCCTTGCTTTCGTATGGATGGGCATTGTTGAGCCTCGTGGCGGCGTCCAGCATCATTCGTGAAGTGCCCGTCTTTCCGGCAACGCTGCACTTCGCGCTCTTCAGCCTTGAACCGGTTCCGTGTGTCACCACACTTCTGAGCGCCCGCGTCAGCGTGTCTGCCGTTGCCCTGCTGCAGATGGAGCTGTTCAGCGAAGTGACCTTTGCCTTTCGCACCGTCTTGCCGTTCTCAAGAATCTCGTCTACTATGTAAGGCTTCACAAGGTTTCCCTTGTTGGCTATGGCGTTGTAGAACGCGAGCGTGTGCAGAGGAGTCACCTGAGCCGCATATCCGTATGCGACGGAGCCGAGGTCGGTGCTCGTCCATCCCTTGCTGTCCGGGTTCGGAATCGAAGCCTTTGCCATGCCCGATATGTCAAACTCCCAGTCGGTTCCGAATCCGTAGTCATAGTACCGGCGGATGAATTCCTTCGGGCAGTTCCTGTAGTTTTCGAGCGCGATGTAGGTGAACACGTAGTTCGACGACATTTCGAGCCCCTCAAGCACCGAGATGCTGCTGCGCTTGTGCTCCTCCTCATATTCCTTGATGTGCTTGTCGTCCGGGAAGTTTTTTATCTTTCCTTTGTTGGTTGGAATCCTCGTTCCGAGCCGCACCTTCCCGTCCTCAATCTGCGTCATCAGACCGACGGTCTTGAACACAGAGCCCGGCTCAGTGGCCTGGGTCAGCGCGATGTTGTAAGTCTCCTCGAACTTGCCGTTCTTTCCCTTGTGGAGGTTCACCATTGCCTTGATTGCGCCGGTCGCGACCTCCATCACAATCATGCATGCATCATCGATGTTGTCGTCGCTTTCCACCTGTTTCCTCAAAGCCCTGTCCGCAATGTCTTGAATGTCAATGTTTAACGTCAGCTTCACGTCGTGCCCGTTCTTCACCGGGACGGAAGTGCTGTCCGTGTCAAGAACCCATGCCCTCTCGTCCACCATCCTTCTCCATTCGATGCCCGGAGTTCCGTGGAGCTCATAGTTGAGGCTGCCCTCTATGCCCTTCGCCCGGCTGCCCTCGTCGTTGTTCCTCACATAGCCGATAGTTCTGCGCGCAAGATCCCCGTAAGGGTAGTCCCTCCCGTATTTCGGGGTTATGATGACGCCTCCGTCATACTGCTTTCTTTCAGCGAGCGGAAGTCTCTTGAGTTCCATCATCGTCGCGTAGTCTATATTGTCGGCAATTTTGAGGGTTTTGCTGACTCTGGGGTCATTGGATAGCCTGCGCTTGAAAATCTCATTCTCGAAATATGAAGCCGAACTTCCGTCTTTCAGGACTCCGGGCAGTGCATGGGCGAGTTTCTTCGCGTCCTGCCGCCATTCCCTTTCCAGAGTCACTCCTTTCACTTCTCCGGTTTTCTTGTCCTTGTCTGTCAGTGTCTTATAGTATTCCTTCCTCACGCTGCAGTCGATGTCGACCCTGTAGGTAGGAATGGTAATCGCGAGCAGGCGCCCCTCACAGTCGAGTATGTCGCCCCTCTGAGGGTTTATGACATGTTTGTTTGCCTGGAGCTTGAAGTCGTTCATCGCCAGGCATCTCGGATCCGGTTTCCATATATATTGCAGGTAGATGATTCTTCCCACGGCGACGAATGCGGACAGGGCGAAGATGGTCGTGGCGACAAGAAGCCATCTTGCCGTCACATTGTTCTTTCCCGTATTGCCATTCTTGCCTGCCATCTCCTTCGTCATTTTTCTTTCAGTTCAATCGCCGGCTCTCTCAGTGGCTTGAGATCCGAGCCTGCCTTTTCGAGCATATCCTCCACGGTGGTGTATCTGTACAGGGACACCATTTCTCTGTATTTGCTTGAGTATACGATCTTTGCGGATTCCAGCTCCTTCATCCTTTTCTCCCGGACAATCAGCGTGCTGTCCGCATAATAGCTGAGCACGATGCTGATTGCGCAGACTGCAAAGGCGAAGATTATGTGCGGCAGATACCTGTGCACCCCGAGTTTCAGCAGGATGTCTCCGCGCCCTATCGTGAGGAACGCATTCGTGAGCCATGTCAGAAATTTCTTCATAGTTCCGTTCCTCCGTCAGATCTTTTCCGCCACGCGCAGCTTTGCGCTCCGGGCGCGCGTGTTCCCCGCAATCTCTGCTTCCTGCGGAAGTATCGGCTTCTTGTTCACCGCCGTGAGCGGAATGTCCGACTTCCCGTATATGTCCCTGTGAATCTCGCCCTCGATGTTTCCGGCCTTGATGAAATTCTTCACCATGCGGTCCTCAAGCGAGTGGTAGGTGATCACGACCAGACGCCCTCCCGGTTTGAGTGACTCGGCTGCCCCATAAAGGAATTTTTCCAGTGACTTCATCTCCTGATTCACCTCGATGCGCAGAGCCTGATAGACTCTCGCGAGTTCCTTGTGCTCGGCGAATTTAGGCAGGCAAGTGGCTATTGCCTCATTCAGCTGCGCGGTGGTCTCTATTGCCGAAGTCTTTCTTGCGCGGACGATAAGCGATGCCATCTTCCTGCTTTGTCCCACCTCTCCGTACACGCGGAGAATCTTCTCTATTTCAGCCTCTTCGCGAGAATTGACGATCTCGGCGGCGGTCACGGCAGCCTCGGTGTTCATCCTCATGTCCAGGGGCGCGTCGTAGCGAAAGGAAAAACCGCGCTCTGCTGTGTCAAACTGATGGGACGAGACTCCGAGGTCTGCCATAATGCCGTCTATTCCGTTCTTATAGCCCTCGAAAAGGATAAAATTGTGTATAAACCTGAAATTGTTCCTGATTAGCGTGAACCTGCTGTCGTCGGGCGCGTTCGCAAGAGCGTCGGCATCGCGGTCGAACGCGATGAGCCTTCCGCCGGCGTCAAGTGCAGACAGAATGCCGCGCGAATGTCCGCCGCCTCCGAATGTGGCGTCGGCGTAAACTCCTGATGTGTCGCTGACTAATGCTTCGATGCACTCCCTGAGCATCACAGGGTTATGATATTCGGACATTTCCCCGGGCCTCCTATCCTAAATCGGACAGTGCCTCGGCTATTGAAAGATACTCCTCGTCCGAAATCTCCGATGCCGCGAATTTCTCCTTGGCCCAGATTTCAATCTTGTAGTCGTTGCCTGAGAACACAACTTCCTTTGTGACACCTATTCTTTCAAGAAGGCTCTTGGGTACGGTAAAGCGTCCGACCTTGCCGTCCAGTTCAACCTGGGCGCAGTCGCGCATATACTTTCTCCAGAACGCAGCGTGCTCCTTCTTGAGGAAATTGACCTTTCCCTTCAATTCCTCGGACTGACGCCCCCATTCCTGACTGGTGTACATCTCAAGACAATCCTCAAAGATGTTCTTTTTGATGACGAACCTCTGGCTTTCGTCGGACGGCAGAAGGGCCTTGAAGCCGGCAGGGAACACGAGACGTCCCTTGTCGTCAACCTTGGCTTCATATTGTCCGATGAAAGATACCATATTTTCCTTTTTCCTTTTTTACGCTACGTTCCGCAAAGATAGGAAATGTTTTCCATTTTCTTCCACTTTATTCCAAAATATTCCACAAAAATTTTCTAATTTTGGAGTGCGTTTGACGCGGGTCGGATGAAGAGTATGGCGTATTGATGCACCGAGTGCCTTCAAATGCCGTTTTGAGCAGGCTAAGCTGTATTTTTATGATTCAAATGATTGTGAAACAATAACCAATGGATATGAGAAAATTAGGGTATATATTGACCTCTGTCGTCGCCGTGACAATAATTTTGTCCTGCGGACAGCGGAGAGGGGAGAATGCGTCAGCCTCGGCCGGGACTGAAGAACCGGAAATCGTGTGGCCTCTCGGCTTCGCGACGGACACGTTGCAGGTGGATACGCTCAAAGTTCGTGACGGGCAGACTCTCTCGAAGCTCTTCACCGGACTCGGACTTTCGGATCGCGCTGCCCACGAGCTTGTTCAGGCATCCGACTCCGTCTTCCCGGCAAGGGCGCTGCGCAGCGGGCGTGACTGCTTCGCCTACACCGTCGACACCCTCGGACTTCGCTACCTCGTCTATGAGAAGGATAGGGTCAATTCCGTGGTTTTCAGGTGTTTCCCTCCTTACGAAGCGTGGAATGTGGAGAAGGAGGTGACGAGGGAAAGGAAATATTCCGACGTCACGATTAACTCGTCCCTGTGGGTGGATATGAAGAACGCCGGAGCGTCACCGCTGCTGATTCTCGCCCTTTCGGACGTGTATGCGTGGACCGTGGACTTCTTCGGACTTCAGAAAGGGGACAGGTTCAGGGTCGTCTATGATGAGAGATCCGTTGAGAATGAGGTTCTTGACATCGACACCATCCGTGTGGCCCAGTTCATTCGCGACGCCGACACCCTTGCCTGCTATATGTTCAATCAAGGCGACGGCGGCAACATCTACTGGAACGAGAAGGGGGAGAGCATGCGCAAGGCCTTTCTCAAGGCTCCGCTGCATTTCACGAGGGTAAGCTCAGGCTTCTCCTACGCCCGCAGGCATCCGGTCACGCACCGCGTCCAGCCCCACACGGGGGTCGATTACGCCGCTCCCAAGGGCACTCCGGTGATGTCAATCGGTGACGGCACCGTGCTGTCTGTCAAGTATGAAGGGGCCGGCGGCAACACCGTCCGCATCCGTCACAACAGCGTCTACACCACCGCCTACCTCCACCTCAGCGGCTACGGCAAAGGCATCCGCACCGGCGCCCGCGTCCGTCAGGGTCAAGTCATTGGCTACGTCGGCTCCACCGGCCGCTCCACCGGCCCCCACCTCGACTTCCGCGTCTGGAAGAACGGCTCGCCCATCAACCCGCTCAAGATGCAGTCCCCGCCGGCCGAACCACTCCGCCCCGACTTCCGCGAGCAGTTCGACTCCGTCAAGGTGGAGATGAACCATCTGCTGTCAGGAAATGTTCTGAACTTGTCTAGTAGATAAATTACGAAATATCAAGAAGTTCTGCGCCTTTAGCGGTCAAAGGATATTTCTGACGGGGTGCCGTCTTCCTCCGCAGAGCCTATCAACATATAACGGTTCTTCAACTCATTCTTTTCTCCTAACATCAGGTTGCGGAAGAACTTGATGAGGAAAGACTTGTCCGGTTCAATGCCGTTGTTTAGATTTCTGTAATTGGCGCGAACCAGAGCATTTCGGAAATACCACGAATTGTCTGCGAACAAATCGTTGTCAACATGAAAGCCAACGGTTCGTAAATACTTGATGATGAACACTGCCGTTGTTCTGGTGTTGCCCTCTCGGAACGGATGGTTCTGCCAAAGAAGAGTGACGAAATCAACGATATGCTCAACAGTTTCATCCTCTGTCAGTCCTTTATAACTGAAATCCTTTTCCTGTTGAATGTCATATTTCAACGCCATCATTATGTCAGCTGCACGCCCGTATATTACAATATCGCCCCGCAGCACCCACTCCTTCTTGCAGATGTCAAACGGACGAACCTCACCGGCGTGCTTAAACACGCCATCAAACAGATGTCTGTGGATATTAAGGAACTCCAAAGCGGTTAACGAGAAAGATTTCTCGCTCAGCAACTTTGTGATGTTTGCAGCAACACGGTCAGCCTCCTCCGTCTCCGGATCATTCTTGTCATGGGCGGTCTTGCTGATATAGTATGACTTCAGCTGCTCGCGCACATCATCAATTGTGATGTCTCCTTCAATATGCCTTACAGCCGTCTCCTTCAGATAGTCCGACACCTTCAGCTCATCCACATCCTGCAGGCCTATAGCCGCACGCCAAGCCGAAGCCTTCTCCCGCTTATGCGGTTCGGGTATCTGATCGTAAGCCTCAAAGTCGATATATAATTGTCTGTTCTCCATCGTTCGCGTTTGAGTCTAAGAAGCTGTTTTAATTTT
>DJRM01000122.1 GCA_002440085.1 Bacteroidales bacterium UBA6360 | reverse complement strand
CCGCATCTTGCCGTCGCCCTGATGAGCCATCAGAATCATTCCCTTGGACTCTATTCCGCGGATCTTGCGCGGGGCGAGATTGGCGAGAATGCAGATCTGCCTGCCGAGCATATCCTCCGGAGAATAGTACTCAGCGATGCCGGAAACAATCGTTCTCTTGTCAATGCCCGTGTCAATCGTCAGCTTGAGCAGCTTGTCTGTCTTAGGAACCCTCTCCGCCTCAAGCACGGTCGCAGTCCGGATGTCCATCTTCTCGAAATCTTCAAAGCTGCACTCCGGCTTCTGCGGCGCGACCTTCGCGGCGGCTTCCCTGGCGGCAGCCTCGGCAGCGGCTGCCTCGCGCTCCGCCCTGATTGCGTTCAGGCGGGCAATCTGCGCATCGACAACCTCGTCCTCAATCTTCGAGAACAGCAGCTCAGCCTCGCCGAGTTCATGCCCCTCGGGAAGTATGCGCTCGGAAACAAGGTCGCTCCAGGAAAGTGAAATCGGGTACTCCGTCACCTCGGACGCGCCGCCTATAGAATCGACGGTGTGCAGCGCTGCTGCTTCGGATGGGGTGAATATGTTCTCGCCGCAAGTGCCCTCCTCGCCCGCACGGTGGTCTGTGCCGGCGATGATGCCCACACGCAGAATCTTGCGGAGTTTCTCGGCCGAGAATGGCAGGAACGGTTCAAACGCCACAGCAAGTGCGGCGCAAATCTGGAGCGAGACGTTGAGAATCGAAGCGGTCCTGTCCATGTCTGTCTTGGCGACCTTCCACGGTTCGGTGTCGGTAAGATACTTGTTCCCAAGACGGGCGAGGTTCATCGCGGCCTTGAGCGCCTCGCGGAAACGGTACTGCTCGACGTTGGACTCAATGTCCGCGGTAATCGCCGGAATTTGCGCAAGCGTCTCGCAATCAATCGCCTCAGGCTTCAGATCCGCAGGCACCCTGCCCCCAAAATACTTGTGAGTGAGCACCACTGCCCTGTTCACGAAGTTTCCGAAAATCGCCACGAGCTCGCTGTTGTTACGCATCTGAAAGTCCTTCCACGAGAAGTCGTTGTCCTTGGTCTCCGGTGCGTTGGCGCAGAGTACATAGCGGAGCACGTCCTCCTGGCCCGGGAACTGCTCCAGATACTCATTCAGCCACACGGCCCAGCCCCTCGAAGTCGAAATCTTGTCACCCTCAAGGTTCAGAAACTCATTCGCCGGAACATTGTCCGGGAGAATGAACCCGCCGTGAGCCTTAAGCATGGACGGAAACACGATACAGTGGAACACGATGTTGTCCTTTCCGATGAAATGCACGAGCTTCGTGTCCTCCGACTTCCACCATTTCTCCCACGACTGCGGAAGGAGTTCCTTCGTGTTGGAGATATATCCTATCGGCGCATCGAACCAGACATAGAGAACCTTGCCCTCAGCCCCCTCGACCGGCACGGGAACGCCCCAGTCAAGGTCGCGGCTCACGGCACGCGGCTGAAGCCCGCCGTCAATCCAGCTCTTGCACTGTCCATAGACATTTGTCTTCCACTCCTTATGACCGTCAAGAATCCACTCCGAAAGCCACTTCTCGTACTCATTCAGAGGCAGATACCAGTGCTTCGTAAGTTTCTTCACGAGCGGTGAGCCGCTCAGGGCAGACCTCGGGTTGATGAGTTCGTCAGGGCTGAGAGTCGCGCCGCACTTCTCGCACTGGTCGCCGTAGGCCCCTTCCGCGCCGCAGCGAGGACAGGTGCCGACGATGTAGCGGTCCGCAAGAAAGGTTTTTGCCTCCTCATCGTAGTACTGCTCGCTCTCTCTGACGATGAACTTTCCATCGTCATAAAGTTTTCTGAAAAAATCCGACGCTGTCTTCTCGTGAACCTTGGACGTGGTGCGGGAATAGATGTCGAAATTTATTCCAAGCCCCGCGAACGACGCCTTTATGAGCGAATGATACCTGTCAACGATGTCCTGCGGCGTCACGCCCTCCTTCTTCGCCTTGATGGTAATCGGAACGCCGTGCTCGTCCGAGCCGCAGATGAAAAGCACATCCTGTCCCCTGAGCCTCTGATACCTGACATATATGTCGGCTGGCACATAGACTCCGGCGAGATGGCCGATATGAACGGGACCGTTCGCGTAAGGAAGCGCGCAAGTCACCAACTGTCTCCTGTAATCCTTGTTTTCCATATTTCCGTATTTCTATATTTTCAAAACGCTCCTCATATCAGAGGGCACAATTTATTATATATCAACAAAATATCCCTATTTCCGAAACTCCGATGCGAGCGACGACTTCATCCTGTTGAGTTCCGTTATCTTCCGCATAAGTTCCTCCATTCTTCCGGTGTCCTGCGTCGACAGGAGTTCCTTCTGAAGCGACTTGAGGTCAAGCTCCACATTGAGCAGCTGAAGCTTAATCAGCGACTTCGGGACGTATGTCACGAGAACGGTCTCCGCCGAAGTCAGCGAATTTTCGAAATTCTTGACCGTAAGGTTGTACTTGTCCACGAGAAGGTCACGGGTGACGGCACTGATTTCCGGCTCCGCGCTGTCCCGCAGACGGGCGAGAATCTGATTCTGCTGAAGCCCCTCGTCATAGAATTTCGTGTACCGGCCCAATATTCCGGCATACATAGAGTTATGGAACTTCATTCCATTGTCGTCCAGAGTGTTGAGAATAAAGTCCGCCACTGTCGGCGTCTCCTCGGTCCAGAATGGCGAATCTCGGTCGAACTTCAGTTCATTGTCCCCATATTCCAAAAGAAAACTGAGAATCTCACGCTCACCGGATGCTGTAAATGGCTCTTCCTCACGAAGTTTCACATTCTTAGCCACTTCCGGGAACTGTTCGCTGGCCGAAAGTTCGACTTCCGCGTCAGAAAGGGCGACGTCATGGCTCTCCGATGTGGAATCCCCGTTGTGAGAAGCGCCCGGCGCCGCCTCGCGCTCCCGCTGCTTTTTCTCGGCAAGAAGCATGGCGTCCCGTGACTGCCGTACCCTGTCGTAAAGCATGCTCTCATCCATTCCGAACTTCGCGGAACAGGTCTGGACGTACATGGCACGCACAATCTGGTCAGGAATCAGCGCAATAGTGTCCGCGACCTCATTTACAAGCGCGGCTCTTTTCAGTGGGTCACTTCCGGCCTCACCCAGAAGCATATCCGTCATAAACCCGATGAAGTCCTGTTCATGTGAGGCTATGTAGTCCTGCACCTCGGCGAGGGTGTGTGTGCATGCGAACGAGTCCGGATCCTCACCGTCGGGAAGCAGCACCACACGAACATTAAGACCTCCCCGGAGCACCAGACCGATTCCGCGCAGAGCCGCATGGATTCCGGCGCTGTCGCCGTCATACATCACTGTCACGTCATCCGCGAACCTCTTTATCAGTTCGACCTGCCCCGTGGTGAGCGAAGTTCCACTCGATGCCACAACATTCAGTATACCAAGCTGATGCATTGACAGCACGTCAAGATACCCCTCGACAAGGATGCACTTGCGCTGCCGCGAAATCTCGTTCTTCGCGAAATAAATCCCATAGAGGGACTTGTTCTTGACATATATTTCCGTCTCCGGTGAATTGACATATTTCGCGACGCTCTTGTCCGTCTTGAGCGTACGTCCTCCGAAGGCGATGACCTGCCCGGTCACCGAATGAATCGGGAACATCACCCTATCGTAGAAACGATCTACCAAAGAACCGTCGTCACGGCGTATGCTGAGCCCCGTCTCGACAAGGTAGTCCTCCTTATATCCGGCATCACGGGCGGCGCGGCTCAGTTCGTCACGCGACTGCGGCGCCCACCCGAGCCCGTATTTCTCAATCGTAGAATCGTCGAGCTTGCGTTTGCAGTGGAAATACTGATAGGCAATCGCCTGTCCCATAGGAGTGTGCAGCGATTTTTGGAAGAACTCCGAGGCGAACTTGGAGACGATGTAGAGACTGTCCTTATGCTGCTTGCGTGCAAGGTCCTCGGCCGTCTCCTCCTTTTCCACGACCTCGATGTGATATTTCTGAGCAAGGTAGCGGATGGCCTCCGGGAAGGTCATGCTCTCGTGCTCCATCACGAAATCCACGGCAGACCCGGCCTTTCCGCAGCCGAAGCACTTGTAGATGCCCTTGGAAGGGGACACCGAGAACGACGGTGTCTTCTCGTTATGGAACGGGCAGCAGGCTATCCAATTCGCTCCACGACGCTTCAGATCGACGAAGTCGCCGATCACATCCACAATCTGGGCCGCATCCAGGACCCTCTCCACCGTATCGCGAGGTATCATTCTACGCTGCTTACCTATGGAACGCCAATGCCGGAATCCTACTTGTTGCCCTTATCCGCCTCATCAACGGTCTTCACCTCGGCATCCTGTTCCTCGGTTTTCGTGTCCGAGGCGAACTTCTTCTGAATGCGGTAGACCTTTATTGAAGAGAAGAGTTCAGAAAGCCCGGAGACGATCAGAGCCACGCCGACAATGACTGCCACGGTGCTGGTGAAAAGCTGCGAGGCGAACATGAGTATGCCTCCGAGAATGGCCTCCACAACAGGAAGGATAAAGAACCAGAACCCGAAACGTGACGCCCTCTCGGCGCTGATTAGCGCTATGATCTGATAAACGCCGGAGACTAAAAGCAACAATCCGATGAGTTTCACAGCGATGTTTGCGATGAACCCGGCGAAAATGAACACGAGCACAGCCACGACAATCTCGATTATCGAGTTCGACAGCCATAGCGAGAATGACTTGTCACCCTTGTGCGTAAAAGCGTATGCCAACATTCCGCAGCCGTACACGCCGAGCACAATGGCGAATATTTTCACAAGAAGCGGGAGAACGTCGCCCGGATAGGCCACTGCAAGAATTCCAAGTCCAAGGGAGGCGGCCGCTCTCAGAATGCCGCTCCATGGTGTCTTATAACCGAATGTTATCATGTCTTATAATTTCTTAAGTAAACAAACTATTTTAATCCTACAACTATTTTAGTAATCGTTAAAAAATAACTTGAACAATTTGTATATCTTTATGGTCTATATCCCTTTTCTCATCAGTCGTGTACGTCCAGTACACTCCTTCTTCCAAAAGAAATCTATCCTCATAAATCTGATACAAATTTAGTTCAATTTATTTTTTAACGCTTACTTAAGTCTGCAAAATTAGTTATTAAAGGAAGAAGAAAAAATAAACCGCCTCAGATTTGTTTTATTATTTTCGAGTATAGATTCTTCAGTTCGCGACCTCGCAGAGGAACTTAAGCCGCACGAGACGAATCTCGTTCACCTCGTAGTCCGAACCGAGCTCCGACACCGCATCCTCCACCGAATCAGACCCGGCCTCGTCGCGAAAATATTCATAAATCTCGTCAACCACATAATCGTCTATGTTCTGCTCAATGTAGTAGTTCAGGTTCAGCCTGAAGCCGGACTGCACGATGGACTCAATTTCCGTCAGCAAGTCGTCAAACTCAAGTCCGAGAGCCTCGGCGATGTCCTCAAGCGCCAGCCGCCTGTCGATGTTCTGGATTATGGAGATACGGTTGTCCGAATTGTGCCGGACCGTCTTCATCACGGACAGATCATACGGCCGCTCTATCTCATTCTCTTCCACATACTTGGAAATCAGAGAAACGAACTCCCGCCCATATTTCCTTGCCTTGCCCTCGCCGACTCCCTGACAGCGCTGAAGTTCGTCAAGGCTGATCGGATACATAATCGACATGTCCTCAAGTGCCGCATCGCTGAAAATGACCCAAGGCTGGAGCTTCAGACGCCGGCTCAAGTCCCTGCGCAGGTCCTTAAGCATCGCGAGAAGTGCCTCGTCTCCACCGCCTCCGCCGGCACGGGCTGCAGGAGACGTGGCCTCGTCATCATCGTCATCGCCATCCGAAAACTCACGGTCCTCGGTAAGCATCAGGGGAAACGGAGCCTCGGCAAACCCGCGTCCCGCCTCTGTGACCGAAATCAGGCCGTATGCCTCGATGTCCTTTTCAAGCAGATGCAGCACAAGCCCCTGATGAATGACCGCGCACCAGAACTTGAAGCTGCGGTCGCGCCCGGCACCGAAGAACTCCAGTTCATCATGTCTGTATGACTTTATCAGCGAGTTGCTTACGCCTGCAAGTATGTTCGCGATGTGTTCCGTCTTGAAACGCTCCGGAAGCGACGACACAAGGTCAATCACCATGCACATCTGCTCCGAGCCCTCGAACTTCTTTTTCGGATGAAGACAATTGTCGCACGCACCGCAGTTGTCCGGCAGATAGTCTTCGCCGAAATAGTTGAGCAGCAGCTTCCTGCGGCATTGGTTCGACTCCGCGTATGCCACGGTCTCCATCAGCAGCTGCCGTCCGATTTCCTGTTCGGCAATCGGCTTTCCCTGCATGAACTTTTCAAGTTTCTGGATGTCCTTATAGCTGTAATAGGCGATGCACTGCCCCTCCTGTCCGTCACGTCCGGCACGCCCCGTCTCCTGATAGTAGCCTTCGAGACTCTTAGGAATGTCGTAGTGAATCACGAAACGCACGTCAGGTTTGTCTATGCCCATGCCGAAGGCGATAGTGGCCACGATGACGTTCACCTCCTCCATCAGAAATGCATCCTGATTCTCGGCACGGGTCTTCGCGTCAAGCCCGGCATGGTATGGTCGTGCCTTTATCCCGTTGACATTCAGCAGCTCGGCGATTTCCTCGACCTTCTTTCGGCTGAGGCAGTAGATGATTCCGGACTTTCCGGGATTCTGACGTATGAACTTGATTATGTCGCGCTTAGGATCCTGCTTATCCCGGATTTCATAGTAAAGGTTCGGCCTGTTGAACGAAGACTTGAAGACCTTCGCGTCCTGGATTCCGAGGTTTCTGATTATGTCGCTCTGTACCTTCGGCGTCGCGGTCGCGGTGAGGGCTATTATCGGAGCGCGGCCGATCTCGTCGACTATCGCACGTATGCGCCGATACTCCGGCCGGAAGTCGTGCCCCCACTCGGAGATGCAATGCGCCTCGTCAACCGCATAAAATGAAATCCTTATTTCCTTGAGCAGCGCTATGTTCTCCGGTTTCGTCAGGGACTCCGGAGCCACATAGAGAAGTTTTGTCGCCCCGGAAAGCAAGTCCGCGCGGACTTCGGCAATCTGAGCCTTGCCGAGCGAGGAGTTCAGAAAATGCGCCACTCCCTCGTCCCCCGAGACAAACCCGCGAATCACGTCTACCTGATTCTTCATAAGCGCAATCAGCGGGGATATGACAATCGCCGTGCCTTCCATCAGAAGAGCCGGAAGCTGATAGCAAAGGCTTTTCCCCCCTCCGGTCGGCATGAGTACAAAAGCATCGTTACCCTCCACAAGATGGCGTATTATCTCCTCCTGTCCCGGCTTGAATGACGTGTAGCCGAAGAATACCCGCAGTTTCTCGAACAGTTTTTCTGTATTTACCATACACAAGTCTCGCAAGTATCTAACTTATTGCAAATATTAAACTTATCTCATTAATCAAACTCTCAGTTCCCACGCACTTTTTCTGTCCACGTGACCCCTCTCCTAAACACAAGGGCTCAAAAATGGTGTTTCGCACTTGCGAAACTTAAATTACATACTCATGGGAGCGAATTATGTTTAAAGGTAGGCATATTTTCGTGTTCGGCAAAATAAAATACGGATTTATTATGTTTTACTTGAGAAAGTTTGAGTATATTTGCGGTCGTTTCGGATTATTCCGGGATAAAAATGAAAACACATAAAAATTAATACGTATGAAATCATCAAGAATTTTCGCGGCACTTCTCGTTGCCGCACTTGCACTTTCCTGCAAGTCAAACGACGGCGTCAAGGTTGACGCAGAACTTCCTACACACGCAGAGATTGACTCCGTGAGCTACCTCCTCGGAATCAACTTCGGTTCGTTCCTCAAGGGCAATGACCTCTGCGACAACCTCTCCGAGCTCAACATGTCGGAACTCAAGAAGGGAATGAACGACTTCCTCAAGGCCGAGGGCAACGTCTATGACCCGGAGTTCGGAAAGCAGTTCAAGATCAATCCTGAGGACATGGGACGTATCATCAACGGCTACCTCTCAAAGAAGAACGAGTACACAGCAGCCGTCAACAAGGCCAAGGGTGACAAGTTCCTCTCGGAGAACCTCAAGAACGGCGTTGACACCACTGCCAGCGGCCTCCAGTACACCATCATCGAGGAAGGCGCCGAGTACAAGGTGCAGCCTAACGACACCGTTTGGGTATTCTACAGCGGCAAGACCATCGACGGCAAGGAGTTCGACGGCAACATGGGCAACGAGGAGCCTACTCAGTTCGTGGCAAACCGCGTGATCAAGGGCTGGACTGAGGGTCTCGGACTTCTCGGAGAAGGCGGAAAGGCCACTTTCTACATCCCTTCCGACCTTGCATACGGCGAGAGGGGCAACCGCGGCATCGAGCCGAATTCAGTGCTCATCTTCGAGGTTGAGGTTCAGAAGGTAGGCCAGTTCCAGCCAAAAGAGGAAAAAGAGGAGAAATAGTCCATGGCACTCGAACTTGAAGGAAAAATCATCACAAAGCTTCCCGTCCAGAACGGCACGTCCGCAAGGGGTCCGTGGTCAAAGCAGGAGTTTGTGATTGAATACCAGGAGGGTAACTACCCTACCCAGGTCTGCATGAATGTCTGGGGAGAGGACAAGGTGAAGGATCTGGAGAAGTTCCAGGCCGGCGAGGCAGTAAAGGTCTCGTTCAACCTCTCAAGCCGCGAATACAACGGTCGCTGGTACTCTGACATCCGTGCGTGGAAGATTGAGCATGCCGGCGGTGCACCTCAAGGCCAGGCTCCAGCATACGGGGCTCCTGGCTTCGCAGCCCCGACCGGTGCCGGCGCTCCACAGACCACAGCTCCTGCAGCAAAGCCGACGGACTTTGATGCCGCCGAGAGCGAGGACGACCTGCCATTCTGAATGGCAAACAACAATTAAGAAAACGCGGTTGAGATTTGTGATTCTCAACCGCGTTTTTTATTCATCAATCTGCCAGTAGCCTCCCGGGCCGAAAAGAAAATCAGTCAACTGGGGAAGAAGACCGAGACGCTGGATGAGGTCAACGGCGGTGATGCGGTCGCGCATGTAGGGGATATGCCGGAAGGCCGTGCGGAGAGCGGCGCGCGATACGGCTATCATCTCCGGCTCGTATGGGGCATGGACAGCCTTGAGAAGGCCACGAAGTTCACTTACGGTCATCAGTTCAGATTCCAGGCGTTTCTTCAGTTCAGCCCAATTGTCTCGGACACAGACAAGCTGGCTGCGGAGCTGCTCCACGCCGGGATATTTTGCCCGGCATTCGCGGACAGCGGCCTCCGTCTGGTCATTTGGGGTGTCGGTAAAGACGCGTCGTATCTCTTCTTCCATCCCCGCCCACGACGGCCATGCGGAAACACAGGTATCCACATCCGTCGCCGAAAGGTCGCGGCTGAGGAGAAACTCATAGCAGGCGGCTGAGACCAATGAACCGATGCCTACCTCGAATCCGTGAGGCACGGGACGACCCGCAGTAAGGAACGACTTGCCGCTCTCAAATCCCGGGACGGCCTCCGCGCCGGTGTAGCTGAGATCGGTCATCTCCCAATAATGACCGAAAAGATGTTCCGTCCCTGAAGAGGGACGGCTGCTATGGTAGGCCTGCATAGCAAATCCACTGAGTATCAAGCCTTCAGCAAGCCTCTCCACCGCAGAAACAGCCCCATTATATACGGCCTCGGGATGCGCGAGCGATTCCCGCAGCCCGTCATGCACAAGACCGTATGAGAAATTGTCAATATTCTCGCAGCCCATTGCATCGGCGACAATCCAATCCGCGCCGGCGGGAATCTTCGCAATGAGGTCGGCATATCCGGAGACAGCGAGATACTTCGGAGCCTTGGCAGCCACTGCCGGATCCACAATTATTCCGAGTGCCGCCCTGCAGTCGAACGTCCGTTTGAACCCATCCTTGATTATCGATGCTCCGTATGCTGAAAAACCGTCCATGGAGACGGTCGTCGCAACAATCATATACCTTCGTCCCAAGTGCTCCGAGACGAGCTTCGTCAAATCATTCACCACTCCGGCGCCCACGGCGACAGGAATAGCATCAATCTGTTCCAAAGCAGACTCAAGTTCCTCAACGAAAGACCATTCAGCAAGAATGTTCCTTTCACGGAACACAAAAGGCTCGGCCAGCATTATACCGGCATCTCTCATATAGCCCTCAACCTCTTCGGCCGCTATATCCCACGTGTTTTCATCCGCGACAATCACCGCCGTTTTTCCCGGAAACAACTGTGAGAACATTTCCGGCGTCCGATTCATTGCTCCTACGCCGATGATGAGAGCCTTTGTGTCAGTCGTCCTTTCTAATGCGTTTTCTATGTTTATTGAATTCTCCAAATCAGTCCAATTTATGTATCGCCAGCCCGGACCTGAGCTTAGGCTCGAACCATGTTGTTTTGGGCGGCATTATGTTCCCGCTGTCGGCAATGTCCACCAATTCCTTCATCGACACCGGGTAAAGAGCGAAGGCAACCGCCATCTCGCCGCTGTCCACCCTGCGGGCAAGTTCCCCGAGCCCGCGTATTCCGCCCACGAAATCTATTCTCTTGTCCCTGCGCAGGTCCTTGATCCCAAGCAGCTTGTCCAGAACGCGCTCCGATAGTATCGTGACATCCAGACACGCTATCGGATCGTCCTCGTCAACGCATTTCTGGTAGTCCAGCCACCACCAGTAGCCGTCAATGTACATCGCGAACTGATGCCTGTGCCTGGGGGTGTAGTCACAGAATCCCATAGCTACGGCTCGCTGCCGTTCCGCCTCTGTTCCGATGCCGTCAAGAGCGAATTCCTTCTGCAGCTCGCACTTGAATGCAATCGGATCGAGGCCGTTCAGATCCTTCACCACGCGGTTGTAGTCCATAATCTTCAGCTCACTCTCCGGGAACGCCACCGCCATGAACCAGTTGTACTCCTCATCACCGGTATGGTTCGGATTGTTTTCGCGCTTCTCTGCCCCCACACGGGCCGCAGCTGCCGTACGATGATGTCCATCGGCGACATAGAAAGCCTTGACGGCGGAAAATTCCTTTGTTATCGCGGCAATATCCTCATCGTCGTCAATCACCCAGAAACGGTGTCCGAAACCGTCATCAGCCGTGAAGTCGTATTCCGGAGTCCCGGAAGTGTACTTCTTCACAATCGAGCCAATCAGGTCGTCGTCCGGGTAGGCGAAGAACACAGGCTCGATGTTGGCGTTCTGGATGCGGACATGAACCATGCGGTCGTCCTCCTTGTCCTTGCGCGTGAGCTCGTGCTTCTTGATTGCGCCGGAAGCATAGTCGTCAGTGTGGGCGCAGAGCACTATTCCGTACTGCGTGCGGCCGCCCATCGTCTGCGCGTAAACGTAGTAGCACTCCTTGTCGTCCTGCCTGAGCCAGCCTTTCTCCTGCCAGAGGGCGAAGTTTTGGACAGCCTTGCCGTAGGCGGCCTCCGAATGTTCGTCGACAAAAGGCGTGAAGTCGATTTCAGGTCTGGTGATATGAAGCAGCGACTTCTCGCCGGCTTCCGCCTTGGCCTCTTCGGAATTCATCACGTCGTATGGCCTTGCAGCCACTTCCTCGACTATATCGCGCGGCGGACGCAGCGCCGCAAAAGGTTTCACTCTTACCATAATAGATTCCTTAAAAACGGGAGGCTACTTGTTCAATCTGTATTTCTCACACCCCGTGGCAAAATATGCCACAATCTGGCGTGCCGCGGCAAGCCCCGCATTCACGTTCGCTTCAGCAGTCTCCGCCCCCATCTTCTTCGGGGTCGCGAAATAGCGTTTCCCGAGAGCCTCCGCGAACTCGTCCATAGCATCCGGAGCCACATCAGTGACATATTTCAAGTCGCTGCGCAGCTTGAGAAGTTCAAGAAGCGACGTCTCGTCAATCACCTCCTTGCGGGCGGTGTTCACAAGGCATCCGCCCTTCGGCATGAGACCGACGAGAGAAGCCCTGATTGAGCCGATGGTCTGAGGCGTGGCCGGAATGTGAATGGAAACGAAATCGCAGGACGAATAGAGCTGTTCGAGCGACTGAGCGGCCTCAATCCCCTCCGCGACCATCTTTTCCGCAGGAACGAACGGGTCGAAAGCCATCACCGACATGCCGAGAGCCTTCGCCTTTGCCGCGACCAGACGTCCGACATTGCCGTAGGCCTGAAGTCCGAGCTTCTTTCCGAAAATCTCGGAGCCCGTGCCCGGGGTAAACTGATTACGCGACATATATATCATAAGCGCAATCACAAGCTCCGCCACGGCGTTAGCATTCTGTCCGGGGGTGTTCATCGCCACGACACCGTGCGCCGTGCAGGCGCCCAGGTCAAGGTTGTCGTACCCGGCACCGGCCCTCACGACAATCTTCAGCCTCGGAGCCGCCTCAATGATCTCCGACGTCACCTTGTCCGAGCGCACAATCATTGCATCCGCATCGGCGACAGCAGCTGCAAGGGCGTCCTGCCCCTCATATTTTTCAAGCATGCACAGCTGATGTCCCTGCGCCTCAACAATTTCCCTTATTCCGTCAACCGCAGCCTTCGCAAACGGTTTCTGGGTCGCAATCAGAACTTTCATAATTTTCAATTTAGAGACGGCATCAAAGCCTTATGGCAAAAGAAGCCGTTTATGTCCTAAGCTTTCTCTTCAAGTACGGCTGTCTCGAAATCCCTCATCGCATCGATGAGTGCCTGAACCGACTCCACCGGGCAGGCATTGTAAATCGATGCCCTGAAACCGCCGACAGAGCGATGTCCCTTGATTCCGACCATCCCGCGTTCCTTGGCGAATGCCATAAAATCATTCTCAAGGTGCTCGAACCCGGGAGCCATCACAAAGCAGACATTCATGATTGACCTGTCCTCCGTGGCAGCAGTCCCGACAAAGAGAGAGTTGCGGTCAATCTCATCGTAAAGCATCGCGGCCTTCTTCCTGTTGATTTTGTTGATTGCCTCGACGCCGCCCTGCTCCTTGAGCCACTTGAGAGTTTCCTTCATCACGAAAATCGGGAACACGGGCGGAGTGTTGAACATTGACTTTCCGTCGATATGAGTCTGATAGTTCAGCATTGTCGGGATGTAGTGCGACACCTTTCCGAGGGCATCCTTGCGCACAATCGCAAAGCTGACCCCGGCCGGGCCGACATTCTTCTGCGCACCTCCATAAATGACCGCATATTTTGAAACGTCCACCGGCCGCGACAGTATGTCCGAAGACATGTCTGCAATCAGAGGCACCGGACAGTCGATGTCATTGCGGATCTCAGTTCCGTAAATCGTGTTGTTCGTAGTGATGTGGAAATAGTCAAGATCTGTCGGAATTTCGTATCCCTTAGGTATATACGAATATGTCTTGTCGGCCGAAGAAGCCACTGCAAACGCCTCCGCACCCTTTGATTCCGCAAAACCCTTCGCCTCCTTGAGAGCCTTCTTTGCCCAGACTCCAGTCTCAAGGTAGCCGGCCTTTTTCTCAAGAAAGTTCATCACGACATAGAGGAATCCCATGCTCGCCCCACCTCCAAGAAAGACAACTTCGTGGGTGTCAGGAATATGCAGCAATTCTTTCCAGAGAGAGCGGCATTCGTCCATCACCGCCTCCCATTCTTTGGTCCTGTGTGAAATCTCGATTACGGAGAGTCCGGTTCCCGAAAAGTCCTTCAGAGCCTCGACTGCTGCATTCACAGCCTGCCCCGGCAAAACGCACGGTCCTGCATAAAAATTATGAACTGTTTTCATATCCATTTATGTTTCATACGGTTAGCCAAGACCACTCAAGTCTGCGGCATCGTATCGTTTTACAAATATAAACATTATATTTTTTTCACACAGCAATCGTCGATGTCCTCCACCCTCGAAAGGAAATCCTCCTCCGCAGAAAGACGAACGGCGACGGTCAGCGAACACCGTGTGTCGAATTTCCGGGCGCCGGCTTCCATCTTCATGTCTTTCAGGACTTTCATCACAGAATTCATCGCCATATACCCGAACTCTACCCGATAATTCACAGCCGCGACCTTCTCGACGGCTTCAGCCTGCGACAGGGCATCTTCAGCAGAGGTCTTATATGCCCTGATAAGCCCCGGGATGCCCAGTTTTATGCCCCCGAAATAACGGACGACAACGACAAGTACATCGCTCAGCCCCCGGGAATCAATCTGCCCGAGAATGGGGCGTCCGGCAGACCCTGAAGGCTCCCCGTCGTCATTGGCACGGAACACATCTGCTTTGTACCCAAGACGATAGGCATAGCAGTGATGCCTGGCATCGTGATACTCCTTCTTCAGCGATGCCACTATTTCCTTGATCCGGGCTTCGGTCTCGACCGGGTAGGCAAATGCGATGAAGCGGCTTCCGTTGTCCTTGAAAAGCCCTCGGGAAGGCGCCGCAATGCTGATGAACGTGTCCTTTATGTTTTCTTCTGCCATGTCTTCACATACCTGAATTCAAGTTCCGCAAGTATCCGGACTTATCGCTAAACATTCCAAAAATAGACATATTTTCGATGTTATCAAAATTGTGTGGGAACAAAGGCTTTTTTCGCATTTTTTGCAAAAATTTTAGGCTGCATAGCATATCATTTTGTACCTTTGAGGCCGTTTTCCGGGAATATGGATTCCCGCATAATCATTTTTGTCGTATGATATTGAGATACAGAGTTTCCCTGCCCGGGCTGAAGGGCTTTGCGAGAGTTTATGAACTCAAGGCGACAAGTTCGCTCTACTCTTTCCACAAGAGGATGCACGCGGA
>DJRM01000005.1:26293-32164 GCA_002440085.1 Bacteroidales bacterium UBA6360 | reverse complement strand
ATATAGACCGAAAAGAATGGGAAAAATGATGCAGGTTATTTTTTGAAGGTTTCTTAGCGGACAGCAATACTCAAAAATACATCTCAAAATAACTGAACAAAAAATTCAAACAGCTTCTTATTCAGCAACGATTGCGCCCTGTGGGCAAGCGTCTGCACAGGTGCCGCAGTCAATACATACGTTAGGATCGATTTTGTAGATGTCGCCCTCGGAAATCGCTCCGACCGGGCATTCGTTGATACAAGTACCGCAAGCTACGCAGTCCTGTGTGATTTTGTGAGCCATAAATTTATGAGTTTAAATAATCGTTAATCTTCCCACGCTCCCGCCCTTCTCGTCAAACTTGGACGGAAA
This sequence comes from Bacteroidales bacterium UBA6360, assembly GCA_002440085.1. Classification (GTDB taxonomy): domain Bacteria; phylum Bacteroidota; class Bacteroidia; order Bacteroidales; family UBA932; genus Cryptobacteroides. The sequence continues at coordinate 31,810 of DJRM01000005.1, read as the reverse complement.
GTCCTGCAAATTTAGGAACTGTTTTGATTTTTTACAAAATATTTTCAAGTATCTTTGCGTTTTGGAACAAATCGCCTCGGGTTCGAGGACATTTTCACTTGATGAAAAGGTTGAGGACGTATAATATCCATATATGAAAGTACAGAGGACATATAATATCATATATATATTGACCGCCGTTCTGGCACTTGCCGCGTCTGCGAACGTGACTGCGACGGCGCAGGTAAAAGTGAGCGGAAACATAGAAATGGACAGCGACGTACACGACTTCGGTGACATTCTGCTCGGAAGCGGACCGGTAAGTTGCTCGTTTTCAGTAAAGAACGTCGGGAAAGAGCCGGTGGCAATCTACAGCGTGGTGTCGTCCTGCGGATGTACCGATGTGGAGTGGACGAAGTCTCCGATAAAACCGGGCGAGACAGGGAAGATTTCCGCGACATACAGCAACAACGAGGCTCCCCTCCCCTTCGACAAGAACCTGACGGCCTACTTCTCGGACACGAAGAAGCCGGTGATACTGAAACTGCGCGGCGTGTGCCACGAAAAGAAACTGACCCAGGCGGAAATATTCAAGGAACGCTTCGGGGCAATCGGGTTCCGTACGCTTGACGTCAAATGCGGGAACATTCTTCAGGGCGAGAGCCGCAGCGACAGGCTTACCGTGGCAAATCTCGGAAAGAAGCCCGTGAAGCTGGCATTTACGGACATAAGCGACGGACTGTCGTTGAAAGTATCTCCAGAAGTCATCCCGGCAGGGGGCGAGGCCGAGGTCGTCTACACGGTGAAGACCTCACGCGAAAGATGGGGCAAGAATTACTACTGCGCAACTCCGGTCGCAGACGGAGTGAGATCATTCGCGCTCGCCGGGCTTCCGAATGGCGTAAAAGCGGGGAAATTAAGGATATACGCGTTTACAACGGACAATTTCAACTCGCTTTCAGAGACTGAAAAATCCGCGGGTCCGCGGCCTAAGTTCGCGGCGAGCACATATTCGTTCGGGAAAATAAAGGCAGGCAGAACAATTGACGCGGAATTCACGTTCACGAACGAGGGAAAGCGCTGCTTTCAGGTATATAAATGCGATACGGATGCCCCACGCTATTCTCACGGGACGATCCAACCCGTAGCGCCGGGACAGGAAGGGAAAATCCGGGTTCATGTGGACACATCGATGCTGCCAAAGGGCGAGACCCTCATCATAGTGACGCTCACGACCAACGCTCCCCTGCGTCCCGTCATCAACCTGTTCATTTCCGGATATATAGAATGACCTGACTCCTGACATTCACTCGACTTCCGTTTCCCTGCCCATCAGTCTCTCATTCGTCATATTCCAGACAAAACGAATAAAACATCTCCGGAATGTTTCTCCACACACTCATAGACATCCTGCGCAACAGCATACTCATCACCGGTCTCGTGATTGTGATGATGATGATGATTGAAGCCCTGAACATCGAGTCTCACGGCAAGTTCTTTTCACGACTTCGCAAGACCGTATTCGGTCAGGTACTGTTCGGAGCCACGCTCGGGCTCGTTCCGGGCTGCATCGGCGGTTTCGCTACTGTCTCGCTCTACACCCATGGATTGTTCAGTTTCGGCGCACTCATCGCGATGATGATTGCATCCTCGGGCGACGAGGCATTTGTGATGCTGGCAATGTTTCCGCATAAAGCTCTGATTCTGTTCGGGTTGCTGTTTGTCATCGCAGTCGTCACCGGTGTCTTCACAGATTTTGTCGGGGAACGCATCAAGAGAAAAAGAGGAAATGCCACGAGGGTGCAGGAGCCTGTCTGCTGTGACGAAGGATTCGAGATTCATGAACATGAAGACACGAAACCGCACGAGCATGGGAAAAGGCATTTCGGGTGGAAAAGGGCGGTGCTGTCAGTCGGCCTGGCCGCCTTCATCGCGGCACTGGGATTCGGATTTCTGGAACATGAACACGAAGGTCACGGCGAGGGCAGCAATCCATGCGAAGAAAAGACCATAAATTCCTGCCACGAAGCACATGGGAACTGCCATGACAGGGACTGCGAGAACAATTCTGCGCAACTATCTGAGGATCAAGATTCCACAAAAGCTCAAGATACAACCGGCGCTCACCATGCCCTGAAGATCGACCTGCTCAGCGAAACATGGATGAACGTTCTCTTCGCATGCCTCAGCGTCATAATGCTCGGCGTAATACTGTTTGCCTCAGATCACTTCATTGACGAACATCTTTGGCACCACGTCATACAAAAACATTTCCTCAACATTTTCCTCTGGACATTCGGCGTACTCGCCGCCATTGCCGTCCTGATGCACTTCATCGACATCAGCTCATGGATAAGCGACAACACCGCTCTTATGATTCTGTTCGCGGTGGCCGTCGGCATAATCCCGGAATCCGGTCCGCATCTGGTTTTCGTGACACTGTACGCTGCCGGCATAGTCCCGTTCCCTGTTCTTCTTGCCAGCAGCATCTCCCAGGACGGCCACGCCTCCATTCCGCTCCTCGCCGAGAGCAAGTCGGCATTTCTCAAGGCCAAGGCCATCAACTGCGCCGTGGCTCTACTCTGCGGCTTCGCGGCAATGCTGTTCTGAAAAGGATACAAAAAACAGGCGCAGACCCGAAAATGGAGCCTGCGCCTGATTTAGCAAATGTCTATTAGCATCACCGCGTTACGCGACGGCGGAGATATGCCTTGTAGGAGTCCCAATCTGTGACCGGAGTCTGCGCGACACCGGATTCCATTGCGGCCTTGGCAACGGCGACGGAGACGCGCTCAAGAAGGCGCGGGTCAAGGGCAATCGGGATGATGTAGTCCGGGCCGAAATGCAGTTCCCGTGCACCGGCCTCCTCCAGAACCTCTTCCGGGACGGATTCCTTGGCAAGCTGCGCGATTGCCTTCACGGCTGCGTGCTTCATGGCCTCGTTGATGGAAGTGGAGTGAGTGTCGAGGGCGCCGCGGAAGATGTACGGAAAGCCGCTCACGTTGTTCACCTGATTTGGATAGTCGGAACGACCGGTTGCCATGATTGCATCCGGGCGCGCTTCCTTGGCCTCATAGTAGCCGATTTCAGGAACCGGGTTCGCCATCGCGATGATGACGGGATGCGCAGCCATCGACCGGATCATATCCTGACTCACAGTGCCTGCCTTAGAGAACCCGGCAAAGGCATCCGCTCCCGCCATAGCCTCGGCGAGGGTATGCAGGTCACGGGTCGTTGCAAATTCACGTTTGTAGGCGTTAAGGTCTGTCCTGTCCGCACGCACCACGCCCTTGCTGTCACACATCACGATGTTCTCCCTGCGCAGCCCGAGGCTCACATACATCTTCGTGCAGGCAATGGCAGCGGCGCCGGCGCCGTTCACGACAAGCTTCACATCCTCAATCTTCTTCCCGGCAATTTCAAGAGCGTTCAGAAGAGCCGCGGCGCTGATGATGGCCGTTCCGTGCTGGTCGTCGTGCATGAGCGGAATATCGACCTCCTCCTTGAGCCTCCGCTCTATCTCGAAGCACTCCGGAGCCTTAATGTCCTCAAGGTTGATTCCGCCGAAAGTCGGGGCTATGTTCCTGACCGTCCTGCAGAACTCGTCTATGTCGGTCGCGTTCACCTCGATGTCAATCGCATCCACGCCGGACAACTTCTTGAACAGTACAGCCTTGCCCTCCATAACGGGCTTTCCGGCGAGGGCACCGATGTTCCCCAAGCCGAGCACGGCCGTACCGTTTGTGATGACGGCCACAAGATTGCCCTTCCCCGTGTAGTCGTAAGCCTTATGCGCGTCGGCCTGTATCTCAAGGCACGGAGCTGCGACTCCCGGCGTATATGCCAAGGAGAGATCATGCTGATTTTCAAGTGGTTTAGTAGGCTTCACCTCAAACTTTCCCGCAGGAAAAGAGGCGTGATACTCCAACGCCTGACTGTTGATTTCATTCGTACTCATATATGCTGAACCTGATTTATACTATTTTCCACAACACACGGAAGCGGAACACGCAACCGCTTGCGGCCGCCACATACATTCAACATTCGCGCCGAAGCCGAGAAAAAATGGCATCGAGACATACCGTGGCTATGTTTTTTCGTAACGAGAAAATGGTAACGTCAATTTTTCCTTTTGCCGGAGGTGCTGGCGAGCCAGACGCCGAGGAAGACGAGGAGCATGGCGAGGAGCTTCATGAGGAAGAAGGTTTCCTGGGCTGCAGCGACGGCGAGGAGGGAGGCGGTGACGGGCTGAAGGTAGTTGTACATCGCGACAGTCGTCGGCTGGAGGTATTTCTGACCGAAGGGAACTAGGAAATAGCTGATGAAGGTCGAGAATATGATTATGAAGACGAGCGCGAGCCATACTGTCGGAGAGAGTGCCGTCCAGTGCGTGCGAAACACCTCCTGTGCGGAGAAGGGAAGCAGCATTAGGGCGCCGAAGAGATATTTCCACTTCATCAGGGTTATCGGAGAATATTTCCGGATGATGTCCTGAAAGAAAACGAGATAGACAGCGTATGAAATCTGGGAGAGCAGGCAGCAGGCTGCGCCGGAGAAGGAGCCGCCGGAGGAAATGGAACTGCCGTAGAGCGTGATGAGCAGCGTGCCGGACAGGCCGAGCAGGATGCCGCCGACTTTGCGGGCATTTACCTTTTCGTGGAGGTGCAGTGCGGACATGAGCACCGTCCAGATCGGCAGGGTCGTCATGCAGACGGCGGCCTCCGTCGGGGAAGACAGCGAAATGCCCTTCATGTAGAACAGCTGGACCAGTACCGTGGAGAAGAAGGCTGCAAGAAAGAGTTTCCAATAGTCCTTTTTCTCAACCTTTTCTGACCGCTCTGATTTTATCGCGAGCGACGCCAGCCAGAAAAGCAGAGTGCCCGAGAGTATGCGTACGTCCGCAAGCACCGTCGAGGAAATGAGGCCGCCGGCCAGAATGAACTTCGACACGGGCACCGCCGCGCCCCAGATTGTGTTGCAGAGAAACAATGAAATGTGGCCTGTGCGCCGCTGATTTGTCGTCCTCATGAATATTCGCGTTTGCGGCGACAAAATTAGCATTTGTTTTCCTACGGAACAAAACTATGATATGAATTGCCTGAAATTTGCAGGGTACATGAAGTCTAATTTTTAATATTTCAGAATTATGAAAAGAATCAGTGAAAGGATACATTATGTCGGGGTAAATGATGAAGCCACGACACTTTTTGAGGGGCTGTGGCCTCTTCCGTATGGAGTCAGTTATAACGCCTATCTCGTTGCCGATGAGAAGGTTGCGCTGATTGACACTGTGGAGGAACCGTGGAGGGAGGAGTTTGTCGGAAAAATCAGGGAAGCCATCGGAGACAGGGCTGTAGATTATCTGATTGTCAACCACATGGAGCCTGACCATTCATCATCAATCGCCTCAATCATGAATCTCTATCCGGAGATTACGATTGTCGCGAGCGCAAGGGCGGTGCCGATGCTTGGCGGCTACTACGGCATTCCGGCCTCGCGTATCAAGGTTGTCGGCGACGGGGAGAAGATTTCGCTCGG
>DJRM01000005.1:10323-26239 GCA_002440085.1 Bacteroidales bacterium UBA6360 | reverse complement strand
TGACCTGGTGCGAGGATGAGAAGACCCTTTTCTCGGGCGATGCGTTCGGGACATTCGGAGTGCCCGGCCTGAAAGCGACGAAACATGAAGAGAGCGAAACCGTCTGCGAAGACCCTAACGCGATAACTGATTGCGGCTTAAATGATTTGGGAATATACCGGAACGAGATGGTACGCTACTATTCGAACATCGTCGGGAAATATGGCGTACCGGTGCAGACGGCACTGAAAAAACTTGCCGGACTCGAAATCGGGAGAATATGCAGCACGCACGGCCCGGTGTGGGAGAAGTTCGTCGGGGAGGTTGTCGGACTGTATGACAGGCTCAGCCGCTATGAGGCCGAGCCGGGAGTATGCATAGCCTACGGGACAATGTACGGCAACACGGAAAAGGCAGCGAAGGCTCTGTCCGAGGAACTCACTGCCCTCGGAATCCCGAATGCCCTCCACGACCTGCGCCGTGAAAATGCATCATACGCGATACGCGACACGTTCAAGTACAACACGCTCGTAGTAGGGTCACCTACCTACAACGGCGGCATCTTTCCGCCGGTCGAGGCATTCATGAGAGCCGTGGCGGCACGCGGAGTCAAGAACCGCCGCTTCTTCGCTTTCGGTTCCTACACATGGGCAGCGGCAAGCGTCAGACAGCTGCTCGAACAGGCAACGACCCTCGGCTTCGAGCCGGTCACCCTCCCGGAAGGCACGGTCAACTCCCAGACCGGCGGCCTGACCTTCCCTCAGGCATTCTCAACTCAGAAATTCGACGTCAAGGCTCTCGCCGAAGCAATCAAGTCCGTCATCTGATTATAGGACAATCTCCTGCCTGTTGGCAGAACATATGTCTTGCCGGCACGACAGAAATGTCAGAGTTCAGAGTGTCGTGGTGCAACTGCGCCGGGAGCCATACAGCGCAGTTGCATGCTGTCCGTCCGCAGAAACTTCTATGCGGGCATCCGGTATCGCCGAGTTTGTGAGGATTTTCCCGTCCCTTACAATCATTCCCGGCTGCGGAATGTGGTAGGCAATGCCGCAAAAGTCCCACCACGGCATCTCATTGCCTGCAATAATGCTGTAGAACTGCCGGCCGTTAAGAGTTGACTCCGCATTCCAACCGCGTTCAAACACACCAAGAATCTTCGGAAAACTGTCATAGCAGACATCGTCAAAACTTCGTATAGTCTCGGTAAAAAGCTGTGCCTGCACTCCTGCAATGTTTGCCTCTTTCCTGAGCGGAAGCCCGAGCGATGTAGTGTCGTCAATGAAGCGCGCCCAACAGTGCGCAGTCTCCTGCTTGTTTGGAGAATAAGCCTGATCGGCGTAGGTAAACTCGACATTGGACATGACTGTCGGATAGCCCTGAGCCGCTATTCTGAATGGAAGGTCAGCGTTGTCGCCTAATGTATTCCAAACATAATTCACAAACATGACGTCCTTCAGCTTCGCGGCCACCGATTCATCGGCGCATATTGCTATTTCCTGCCATCCGGCAATCTTCACTCCGCGCTCCTTCGCCATATCCGCCACACGGCCGAGGAACACCGAATGCAGTGGTCTGCCGTTCCAAGCACCGGAAGGAACTTCATCTCCACCTATGTGGATGGCCTCAAGGGGAACATCCGCCTCGGCGTAAAGTTCTATAAGATAATCAAATATATAGCCAATAAAATTACAGGTCGACTCCAGTTCAACGCTCATGACATTGTCAGTATATCCCTGCGCCCCGCAGTAGCGTGAACTGTCTGCCGAATCCCGCAGGCGCATAGATGCGTCCCCTGTTCTTTTCTCGTATGCTTCCATGGAATATATCGCGGCACGGCTGTGACCGGGAGTGTCGAACTCCGGAATCACCCTGATTCTTCGCTCCCATGCGTAACGGAGTATATCCTTGAATTCCTTTTTACTGTAGAATCCATTGGACAGGGCGGATGAACGAGGATCCGCGCATCCGTCGTATGATGGCTGGAGTCCGAGCTGCGGGTTCAGGCAATGGAACGCGCCGACAGAGGTCAGTTCCGGTATGCCGTCAACAGCCAGCCTCCAGCCCTCGTCGTCGGCAAGATGAAGATGGAGATAATTAACCTTATAGCCGGCAAGTATATCTATCAGTTTTTTCAGATTCGCAACCGTCGTGAAGTTCCTGGAGACATCAAGCATATAGCCCCGGTACTGACAATCCGGCCAATCCTCGACATAAACATTTTTGAGTGGTTCTGCGCCGCTGTTACGGCGCAGTTTCGAGAGAGTCGCCCGTGCGTAGAAGTTGCCGTCAGCATCATCGGCGGTTATCGACACCTTTCCGTCCGAATCAATCGACAGACTATACCAGCCGTCGGGCTTTTCCACGACAGGTATCCCCGATGAGCTATACACAAATTCGAACTGGTGGATAACACTATCATCCCAAGATTCACGACCTTTTTTGAACGGCGTGCGGCTCACACGTTTGAGAGAAGGTATGATGTCCGTGACACCAGGCCGCCCGGCTTCCAAGGATGCGTTATAGCCGTACCAGTATTCTCCGTCAGATTCCAACGGAAGAAAACTGTATTCAGCCTTCAGAGGTGTCCCCGTGACAGAGTCGGACTCCATGTCCTGAAGCACGAAGCCTTCCGGTGCCCAACTTCGGCGCGGAAGAGGAGCGGATTTGTAGTATATTACCAACGAGTCACCGAAACAGCGGACGGCCGGAGCAGTGATTTTGCAGAGGTTTCCCTGCACCTGCTCCATGTCGGCATCAGAGCCTTCAAGCACCTCCATGTCGGAAGGCATCTGAGAGAACCATATTGTCCATCTTTCCGGCAATGATGCGGCATTGCCGATTACTATTCTGTGGATGCACCTCCCGTCATGACCCTCACCTTCAACCCAGCGGATTTTAGGGCTGTTCTCCGAGCGGAAGGACACCGCGAGACATAATGCACCGATTATTGAGCCACATACGCAAACCGGCAATCCAAGGTATTTCAAAATGCTTATCATCATTTAATGCACTGTCATCGTCTTCTCAACACATTCTATCATAAGGGACTGGTCTCCACAGGCAAGACGGAATGTCCCCGGTTCAAGAACCCGGTTCAGGTCACTGTCCACAAACGCCAGGTCGGAAGCCTTGAGCTCGAAGGTGACGGTCGTGCTCTGTCCCGGTTCAAGAGAAACTTTAGTATAGTCACGGAGCCGCCTCACATCCGGGGTTAAAGAGGCGCACAAATCAGAACAGAACAGCAATACAGCTTCCTTGCCGGCCACCTTTCCGGTGTTCCTGACATCCACACTGACCCGAAGCACGTCATCTGCGCCGAATTTCAGCTTGTCGGCAGTGAGATGGGAGTATTCGAAAGTCGTATAGCTCAATCCATGTCCGAACGGCCACTGGCTCTCGATGTTGGCGTTATAGTCATAGAGTCCCTCCATCGTCGCACGGTTTTCACAGAGCTTGTAGTCATAGGTGTTGAGTCTGTTGACATATTTCGGATAGGTATAAGGCAGCCTCGCGCTGAAGTTCTCCTCACCGCAGAGAAGGGATGCAAGCGCGTCTCCGCCATAATTTCCGGGAAGAAGAACCGACACCACGGCATCGGCGAGCGGCTCGATGTCGTTTATTATTCTTGGACGTCCCTCATTGAGAATCAGGACAAGAGGCTTCCCCGTCGCCGCAAGGGTCTTTACAAGTTCCCTCTGGTTCAGAGAGAGCGTAAGGTCATTGATGTTGCCCTTGGTCTCGCAGTAGGAGTTTTCTCCGATTGCGGCGACAATCACATCGGCAGCCGCAGCCGCACGAACGGCCTTCGAGAAATCGCCCCTCGTCTCCTGAAGGAAATTTCCGTATTCCGGATATTCGAGAACAGGAACATACTCCACACTTCTGAATTTTTCCGAAAGCGCTTCCCGAACAGTGTTATATTTCCCCGTAAAGTCGGGACTTTCGGAACAGTCTCCCTGCCATGAATAGTTCCAGCCACCTCCCAGCGGGCGCATGGAGTCCGCATTGGGTCCGACAAGAAGTATCCGGCTTTCCTTCGGTAGCGGGAGAACGGAATTTTTATTTTTAAGAAGAACCTCACTCTCAAGCGCAGCGCAGCGTGCCCTGGACACAAATTCATCGCAGCCGAATCTTGCATAGTCCGAACGGGAAGAATATGGGTCATCGAAGAGGCCAAGTCGGAACTTAACCCTAAGAACACGCCGCACGGCATCGTCTATGCGGTCCATCGGGACAATTTCCTCCAGCGCAAGTCCCGCAAGGATGTCGCACACTTCCACGCTGTACGGCTCCATAATCATATCCACTCCGGCATTTATCGACCGGGCGACAGCATCCTTATAACTGGCGGCCGTATGGTCTCTGTCATACAAGTTTTTGACATCCGCCCAGTCCGTCACAATCATTCCGTCCCAATTCAGCCCCTCCTTCAGCCAGCCGGTGAGCAGTTCGCGGTTTGAATGGAAAGGGATGCCGTCGTTGCTAGTTGAACTCACCATGACGGTGAGCGCTCCGGCCTCGACAGCCGCCCTGAAAGGAGGAAAGAACTTCTCCTTCATTTCACGGAGGCTTATCATCGAAGGGGTGCGGTCCTGACCGGAAACGGAGGCGCCGTAAGCCATATAATGCTTCGCGCTCACCGCGACGTGCTCACCGTCAATATGATTAGGGTCATCCCCCTGAAATCCCCGAGTCATTGCGGCGCCCATCCGGCTCTGTACAAGCGGGTCTTCCCCGAAGCTCTCCCACATCCTCGGCCAACATTGGTTCCTGCTGAGGTCGAGGGTCGGAGTGAACACCCAAGGAACATTGCAGGAGCGGGTCTCGTAGGCGCAGATCTCTCCCGCACTGAAGGCGAGGGAATCATTGAAAGACGCCGCAAGGCCTATTTCATGAGGGAACAGAACTGAACCTACGGTGTAGGACGCGCCATGAATCTGGTCCAAACCGTAGAGACACGGAATTCCTGTCTCATCCATGGAAATTTTCTGAATCTGCCCGATGAACTCCCTGTAGGCAGAAGCGGAGTCAGCTGAATTTCCCATTGTGTTGAGAATCGAGCCTATCTTGTACTTGCGGAGAAGAGCCTCGCCGTCGGCCGAGACATTGTGAGTGCCTTTTTCAATTATAAGCTCGGAGGTCAGCTGGGTCATCTGCCCGACCTTCTCCTCAAGCGTCATCGTCGAAAGCAGTCTTTCAATCCGCGACTCCATTTTCTTGTCGTACGGGATTGCACGGTTCGTGTTTCCGTCATCGCAGGAGCAGAGCACAAGAAGCGTCAGCCCCAGAATTGTCGTCTGTCTTTTTGTCATATCAAAATAAATACATATATGTCGGCGCTGTCTCTTCAAAAGCTCAGAGATTTCAGAATCCGGCACAGTCCAAGGACACTTCTACTGCTTCTCAAATCCATCAGGACTGATGCCGAAAGACGAAATCATGCCCGGACTGAATGAAAGAGGGTGCGCTGAGGAGAAAGTGATTGTTTTCACCCATGTGTCTGATGTCGTATAAACCGTGACCTTGAGGAAATCGCCGTCTCCAAACTGCACCGGGGCACACGCGAAAAAGACATCTGCAAGAGCCTGCCCCTTGAGTTCATTGTTTACGTTAAGATAGATATACTTGAACGCTTTTTCTTTATTGACAAAAACACTATTCTCATCGAAATTGCGAAAAATCTGCCCGGAGATGGGTTTGTTCGCCTCCAGAAGCACGCCCACTATTCCCGGCTTTATTTCAGAATCATCATTTCCTTCCGGAAAAGCCCCGGCAGGAAGTTCAAGCCCTGCGATTTTACCGTATGCGGAAAGATGGGTGAAAGCCAGCCGGACATTCGCCGGATAATCCGTAAAATCCGCTCTTGAAACAAGCAGCTGTCCCGTCTCATCGCAGGTGCCGCTGTGGGGAACTTGATCTGCCGGAAGTTCGGCATACACCACTTTTTCATTGATGCCGTCATCATCCCAGTCCTCATTCCCCATCCATGTCAGAGACTTAAGCGGGCTGAAGGCAAAGAAAGAGTGACTGCCCGACTCATCCTTTGAGAATGTCGCCGAGAATGAGGCTGTTAAGCCGTCTTCGGACAATGTAGGAGTCACGTATTGAGCACCGTCAGACCATCCCTGGTCGCCGGTCTGCGAATTGTAGAACAACGCAACTTTCTGATTTGCCGTCCACAGCACCGGACGGATACCATTGTCAGGAGTCCCGAAAACAGTCCGGGAATCAAGTCCGGACGCGATGAAATCGACAGTAAAAGAAGCCGGACTCACGACATCCGGTGCGAATTCCTTTGTACATGATGAAAGGACAGCAGTCAATGCCACTGCCGCAAACGCGACATTTTTCATTAAACGTTTCATAACACATTTCAGATTAGAATGTTCCATAACTTTCCTCCGCTGCGGAATTTATGTAGGAGCCGCAGAATTTCTCCTCCCCGCTTGTCGCGAAGCCAAGTTCTGCGGTTACATTCACGAATGTAACCGACGGAGTTTCATATTGTTTCATATCGTCTTTAACTTAATTATATGGTTATCATTTTTATCGTATCTGACATCAGTGCTGATAGACACGCACATAGTCGATGATGTACTCGGTCGGGAATATGGAATCGTCAACACCCATATATCCTCCCCAACTTCCGCCGATGGCTATGTTAAGCTTGATGTTGAACGGCTTGTCGAACGGCCATGACTTAGGGTCGCCGGTCCCATCGTTGCGAAAAGTGTAGTAGGGAATGCCGTCAACATAGGCCTGAATGTACTCCGCCGTCCACTCCACGCCATAGGTATGCCACTCCGTTTCAGGCGATTCCAGTTTCAGAGACGTGGTGAGGAGGTTTTTGCCCTCATCGGTCCTGTCCTTCTTGTTATGGAGCGAGAACCACACGATGCCAGGCTCGCAGCCGACATACTCCATGATGTCAATCTCGCCGTCCAAGAGATTGTCCGAAGTCCTCGCGGCAGGCAGCATCCAGAAAGCCGGCCATGTACCGCGCCCCGCCGGAAGCTTCGCGCGCATCTCCATCTTCCCGTAGGTCCACGAACGCTTTGTAGTCATCCTCGCGGAGATGTATTTCTTCCCGCCAAGAGGCCTGTCCAGTTTGTAGGCAGTCAGAATCAGACAGCCGTCCCTCACTTTGGAGACGGCCTTGCCGCCATACGACTTATCCACGTAGTACTGTTCCTCATCATTGCCCCATCCCGTGCCGCCTGTCTCGAAAATCCAGCCGTCCGAAGGCTCCGCCCACGGCTGTCCGTCAGCAGGTTCGTCATCAAACTCGTCAGACCACACGAGACGATATTCTCCGGTACCCTCATCTTCCTCGCCCGTGGTCCACCAGTCCGGTTTTCTGAAATGTTCCGGTTCTTCCCTCATGCATCCGGACGGCACGCCGAAAAGCGCGAGCAGAAGTGCTGTACATATAAGAAATCTTTCTTTCATAAAATTTTATCTTTTCGCGATGAAACGGAAATACCATGAATCATCCGTCGTCTGAAGACGCAGGTAGAGGCAGTCGGCCGTCAGTGCAAGAATCCTGTACTTGCCTCCGAGAGCCGCAGGAACCGGAATCGCGCTCGGGAAGGCCATATCGGAAAAGACTATGTAATTCACTCCGTCTTCCTCAACTATTTTCCAACTCTGACCCTCCGGCTGGCTGTATTCTATGTCAGTGGCCTCATTCCCCTCATATCGCATCGCGGAGAGTGCCGCCTTGTCGCAATAGACATAGCCGTTGGAATGAAGGATATAGGCATGACCGTCGAAACGGAACTCAAGCTCGTCGTCATACATCGAATAGTTCTTCATCTCATCCGGTTCAACCGACCACCAGTTAGGTTCAAGGGCATCCTTGTCGCCCTCACCATAGTGGCCCTTGGTCGTATGGTCCCAAACCCACAGTTTCTGCGAGCCGTCCTCATTTGTTGTAAGAGACTTCTCCAATTCCGTCATCGAAGGCGTGTCCGGCTGATCCGGTTTGTCCGGTTTTTCACCGCCTCCGGTCTGCGGCTGCGTGCCCTTGAGCACAAAGCGGAAAAACCACGAGCCGTAAGTGTCTGAACCGGTGTCGTATTTCAGGGAAAGGACATCGTCCGAAAGCTCCAGCACCTCGTATGCTCCTCCCATGGCCGAAGGACAGCACGGATAGGACGGAAATCCACAGGCAGAGAAGCTGAGCCACAGCGTCCCGTTCTCGTCGGCATAGAGCCCCCACTTCTGGCCAGATGGCTGGGTGTAGGCGATGTCGGTCGCCCTGTAGCTGCCTCCTTCAGGGAAACCGTCCGGGTCAAGCAACGTCAGAACCGTGCCGTCGGCATAAATCTTTCCCTTGGTGTCAAGCACATAGTCCCATGTGTCAGTGATGAATGAAAGTTCATCGTCGTACATGGTGAAATCCTTCATTTCCCACGCTGCCACAGGCCACCAGTCCGGTTCCTTTGAGTCACGCGCCCCTTCGCCGAAATGCTTGTCCGCATACCAGTTCCAAACCCAGACTTTCTGAGTACCGTCGCCGGTGAGCTTCTTCACGACCGGGTCGTTTTCAGTCACGCTGAATGTGAACGGAACAGGCTCATCCATTCCTCCGCGCCCGTAAACCGTGAGCGTGCCGTCATACTCGCCCTTCATGAAATAACGCAGAGTGAAGTCACGGCTGCTGCTCTCGAGATAGCTTCCGTCCGGCTTTCTGATTTTCCAGAACGGGGACACCCCCTCCTCGTCAAAAGTGAACCTTATTATGTTCGGGCTGTCCTTTTCCGGAGCCACTGAATATTTCGGGGCCTTGATGTCCGGAGTCTCGCCAAGTTCAAATGAAGACCCGGAGCAGGCAGCTGCCAGAACCGTCAATGCAAAGATTGTAAGAATTCGTTTCATAAGTCTATTTGTTATCAATAAGTATGTGTGTTATAGATATTTCCATGTGTTGTCAATATTGGTTTTGTTTCAATGTTCCCTGAGCCTGATCGATTTCGGACTGTGGAATCGGCAGCCACTTCTTCGATTCGGTATAGCCTCTTTCCCCGAGAACCTGCCCGGCCTTGCCGAAACGCACGAGATCCCAGAACCTGTGCCCTTCCAGCGCAAATTCAAGCCGGTTTTCAAGAAGGATGTTTTCAAGAGTGGCGGTGCGTTTCCTTGCAGCAAATGCGGCGTCTGTTGTTTTCATTCCGAACGCCCTTGCTCTGACCTCATTCAGATAGGAGTCGGCTTCAGTCTGCGGCCCTCCGGTGCGGACTATAAGCTCAGCCGCCGCAAGAAGAGCCTCAGAATAGCGCCAGACCCTGTAGTTATTGCGAAAATTGAGTTCGGGGGCATTGCCGTTATAGCGGCTGTGCCCGTCGGAGCGGCCGAGGTATTTGCGGTTGAAATAGCCTGTGTCGTCATAACGAGGAGTGTATGTGGCTTCCGGATGAGCCTGCTGCCATTTGGAAAAGCAGAGTATGGTCGCGTCACGTCTGGTGTCATCAGGCTCAAAAGCATCATAGAGCGACTTCTCCACCGGCTCAAACCCGTAGCCGCCGGTATCGAACTCCGGCCCCGAATATCCGTTTATGCCGATGAGTGTAGGAAATACGGAACCACCGACCTTTGTAGGGCTTTCCCATGTGCGCTCGCTCGGGGAATCCGTGTAGTTGACTTCAAAAATCGACTCCTGACACCACTCCCCGGCATCTGTCCAAATACCCGCGAAATCCGGACGCAGGCTATAGAGCCGCGACCCTATGATTTCCCGCAAATCCGCAAGGACAGTTCCGTACATAGCTTCGTCTTTCTGGTACATGACCACATTGGCACGCAGCATCTGAGCTGCCGCCCGGGTGAAGCGGCCATATTCGGAAGACTTCACCACCTTGGGAAGCGCACTGCCTTCAAGGGCCGAGTCAAGATCCTTAAGTATCTCCGAATATACCCTGTCCGCCTCATACTGTTCGACGATATACGGTCCGGAAGGATTCTTCGTGTAATAAGGGACATTCCCGAAAAGTTTCCAGAGCCAGCTGTAGTTCCACGCCCGGAGAGTCAACGCCTCTGCCCTGATACGGCTGCGCGATGCCGCCGACATCCCGCTTGCCGTCCCGACATATTTCAAGACGAGGTTGGCCCGATAGACCCCGGAATAGAATGTGACCCAGAGGGTCGAGGGCGTGTAGTTCGGAGTAGCGGAAAAGTTGCGCATCAGATGAAGATACGGAACGTCAGTCTCATTCGCGCCGCCCACGCGGACATCGTCCGACATGACATCAGAGACGAACTGCAACGGAGCATAGCCTCCGAATACGAAATCCGGCCACTGCATAGGAGCGTATGCCGCCATAAGCCCTTTTATCAGTTTTTCGTAGTCGCCGAAATATTCGTCTTCGGGTATTTCCGTTGTCGGAGTGACATTGAGGAAATCCGAGGAACAAGAAGACGTAACAAAAAGTCCAAGAAAGGCTAATATTGTATATATCTTTTTCATTTTCAAAATTTTAAGGAGTTTCCTATTTTCAAGGACAAAAGTTTATGCCTACGGTTCAGAAAGTCACTTGAACACCGACAGAAACTGTTCGCGGAGTCGGATAGACTCCTCTGTCAACTCCGGTGGATGTGCCTCCGGACGCAATCTCAGGATCAAAGCCGTCATAGCGGGTGAGCGTGAAGAGATTCTCGACGCCGACATAGAAGCGCAGTCTTTGAACGAATATCGTATTCATCCATTTCTCAGGCATCGTATAGCCGAGCTGCAGATTACGCAGACGCAGAAAAGACCCGTCATGAACATAGAGGTCGGAAGACTGCCAGTTTGTCGCATCCACCTTGCGGGAAAGACGCGGAATCCTGTTGGAAGACCCCGGACCGGTCCAACGCGAAAGCATATAGCGCGGCATATTCAGATAGGGATAGTCAGAGCGATAGGAAGCATCGAAGATGTCGTTGCCTATTGAGGCATATAGTAATGCGGACAGGTCTATACGTTTCCATCCGATGCTGATGTGGGCTCCGAGGATCCAGCCCGGAGACCCCTTCCCTATCTTTGTGCGGTCCTCGTCATCAATGGTGCCGTCGCCATTCACATCAACAAATCTGACATCACCCGGCTTCGCGTCTTTCTGGAGCATCTCCCCAGCCGCATTAACATATGAAGAAACCTCCTCCTGCGTCTGGAATATCCCGTCCGTGCGCATTCCATAGAAGAAAGGGAAAGGCTCTCCGTTTTCCGCACGGGTGATGGTGCCGATGTTTCCGAGCACCGTGTCATAGTTCGCCCATCCGTTCTGATTGCCGAGGCGGATGACACGATTCTTCACATATGTCGCATTACCGCCTATCTCAAAATTGAAGTCACCCTTGGCAAAACGGTAACGAATGTCCATCTCCACTCCTATGTTCATCATATCGCCCACATTGCCGTAAGGCCTTGAGTTCCCGATATATTGAGGAAGAGGAACTGTCATGAGCATCCCGTTTGTCCTCTTGTTGAACCAGTCTATGGTAAATGTCAGAGAGTTGCCGAAGAATCCCGCATCCAGTCCGACATTGTACTGCTCCGACTGTTCCCATTTGAGCCGGTCATTAGGATAGGCGACCGGCGTCACGCCCGGCTTTATCGAATTGAGCCCCTCGGGACCCAAAATGTATCCGACGCCGGAAGTTACGGTTGAGATGTAGCGGAACGACCCTATCGATTCATTTCCGTTGAGTCCCCAGCTCCCTCGGAGCTTGAGTGCGGATATTTGCGCCGGGCGGTTCTGCATGAACGGCTCGTTCGTGATGTTCCATCCGAGGGAAACAGACGGGAATGTCGCCCATTTGTGCGACGGGCCGAAGTTCGACGAGCCGTCACGGCGGAGCGTGAGTTCGGCCATATATCTCTCGTCATAGTTGTAACTTACTCTTCCGAACCACGACAGAAGCCTATGGAATGGGGACAGCGAGCCCCACGCGCTGCGGGAGTTGGTGTCAGACTCAGTGTTGTCTATCCACGGCTGTTTGGGGTTTCCGAGATCGTAGCTTGAACCTCCGACACTCTGCGACTGCGAAGACGAGGCGGACTGTCCGAGAAGTATCGTGAGGTCATGCCGCTCTGCAATCCGACAATTATATGAAAGAGTATTCTCCACCTGCCATGTGAAGAGGCGGCTCATGCTTGACCATACGGAAGAACGGTCCATGTAGGTATATCGTCCGAGCCAATAAGGCATCTGATAGCCGTCATTACCGCTGAAAATCAGTTCCACGCCATAGGAGGACTTGAATTTCAATCCCTTATAGAGTTCCAGTTCTCCGAACACATTGCCGACCAGTTTGTCCGCCTTCGACTTGTCACCCGGAAGGCTGAGGGACGCGAGAGGATTCACCATATTCCCGAAATCGTCTCCCGCAATGGCAAAGACATTTCCATTGGAGTCCGTAACAGCATTCGGATGAGCGGAAAGGACAGCCTGCGGGTCATCGGCATAGACTTTCATTATCGGCGACATGGACACGGCGCTCCCGAGTATGCTCCCGCGCTCGCTGTTCTCCCCGATGCTCATTGATGTCGTGCGTGAATAGGCCATATTGACACCACCCTTGAAGTTCCGCAGCCAATTTCGCTCCGAATGGTCAAAGAATGTGTAGGTGGTGTTTGCACGTGCGCTGTAGCGGTCATAGTTTGAGCGATTATAGTTCCCGCCGATAATGCCCTCGTTGTAGAGATAGCCGAATGAAAGATAATAACTCAGTTTGTCATTGCCGCCACTGATGCTCGCCTGATGCTCTATGACAGGAGCATTATAGTTGAAGACCTCTTTCTGCCAGTCCGTGCCCCTGCCGAATGACTTGGGGTCATCATACACAGGGGACATGCCGCTGTTCATGTTCATTTCGTTCATCAGCACAGCATATTCCGTGGCATCCAGCACATCCTTTGTACGCCACGGACTCTGCCATCCATAGGAAAATGAATAATCCACAGACAGACGGTCACTGCTGCCCTGCCGAGTGGTCACGAGGATGACCCCGTTCGCGCCTCGGGCACCATATATTGCCGCCGACGCAGCATCCTTTAAAATCTCCACAGACATAATGTCTGCAGGGTTGAGATAGTCGATGCTGCCGCTGACCGGCATTCCATCAACAATGTAGAGAGGGTTGCTGTCATTGATTGTTCCGATGCCGCGTATGCGGACCTTTGTCCCGGAACCAGGCTGACCGGAGTTCTGCGTGATTGTAACACCTGACACCATGCCCTTCAGCAGATTGTCCACACGTGTTCCCGCCGTCTGCGTGAGTGCATCGCCCTTGACGCTGCTGATGGCCGCCGTCACAACACTCTTGCGCTGGACGCCGTAGCCGACGACTACCACGTCATCAAGCATCTGCACGTCCTCGACGAGGCTCACTTCAAGCACTCCGGAGAAATCCTTCGGGAGCGTTACCGTCTTCTGCTCGAATCCGATTATCGACACGGTCAGCCTGTCTTCCCCATCCGGGACCTCAATCTCGAACCTTCCGTCAAGGCCCGTCTCGGTGCCTGCGGAGGGGTTGTTCGGAAACAGGACAATGGCTCCGACAAGAGGCTGTCCATCCTCGTCAGTGACTATGCCTCTAAGATTTCTTCCCCCTGACGGGTTTTTCTTTGTTTCCGGACGGAATATGGAAATCTTTCGCCCGTCAATCTGATACTGGAGTTCCGTGCCGGCAAGCAGTCGCTTAAGAACAGTGTCAAGCCGCTCATTGTCAGCGTCAACGGAAAATTTATGCTCCGTCCCGACATCGTTGTCGCGAATGATGAACGAACAGTCGCACTGCCTTCCGATTTCGTCGAGCAGAGCCACGATGGGCCGGTCTTTCTGGTGGACCGTAACCCGGATGTCCGCAGCCGACTGTGCCTCTGCCGCAAACCCCACGGCCAAAAACAGGACGACAGCAGACAAACATCGTCTGAAAGATTTCCTCAGACAAGGGATAAATTCAGTCATTTGATGCAAATGGTTATCAGTTAAACAATTTATTTATCTATCTTTTTCTGTCAGAAACATATATGATTCCGTCTCTCATTGTCACGGAATATTTTTCATCAACATCGAGGTATTTCAATATTTCATCGAGCGTAAGTCCAAGGTCTATGCTTCCGGAAAAATATTCTTCCGAAAGACGGTCGTCAAGCACCTTTATCCTGACATTGAAATGCTTTTGAAGACGCGCAAGTATCTCCGTGACAGGGGCATTGGAAAATGACATCCTGCCGCTCACCCAATCGGAAACGAAAGGCACGGACAGAGACGACGCTAATTTCCCGGTCTTTCTGTCAAGCACAGCCCGATGACCGGGGGCAAGGATAAGTGACTCCCCTGTTTCCGACGTCACCTCAACTTTCCCTTTGACAAGGTCCACAAAAACATCGTCACCATTCTTTTCCGCACACACATTGAATACAGTTCCGAGAACTTTGACCTTCAAGGCATCCGCACTGACTACGAACGGATGTTTTTCGTCGCGCCGAACCTCAAAAAAACCCTCTCCGCTCAAACTGATATTCCTGTTTTTTCTTCCGAAATCCTTGGCGTATGAAAGCCGGGAACCCGAATTGAGCCATACGGTGGAACTATCAGGAAGAACCAATGATGTTCGCGAGCCCTCCGGAACAACAACTTCGCAGAGCATCTGCCCCTGTACATCCCTGGCGCGCCACATGGAAACTCCGATTCCGGACACGACTCCAATCACAAGAGCCGCAGCCAACCGGAACCAGCCGGGCACAAAAATCCTTTTGACTGAAGTCCTGCCCATGCGACGATGTAGCAGTTTCCAGTTTCTCTCACGTCCCGCCTCAAAGTAAGGAGTGAGCGAACAGGCATAGAGACGGTTAAGTTCATCGAAACGCCTCGCATACTTTTCGTCAGCATCAATCATGTCCAGAAAAGCCCGCGCCTTCGTGCCTCGGAGATTTCCGGAGAGATAGTCGATGACAAGCTCATCAAAATCCATATTCCCAAACATCTTTTCTTCGTTTTTTCTGATTGACATACACTAATACGCAAAAAGCGCCGACTGTGTTTAGCCGGAGCGCAATTATTTTGAAAAAATTTTATCGATCCTAATTGACAAGACCGTTGAAGACATAGGCAAACAGGACGGCCATACCAAGTTCGGTCCTGATCCGGTCAAGAGCCGTCTTAAGTTGCACCCTTACCGTGGACTGGCTGATATGCATTCTTTCAGCGATTGTCTCGGTGGAATCACCATAGTAGAAATATCGTTCAAACACCTGACGGCAGCGTTCCGGAAGGCTGGCAGCAATCTTTCTGATTCTCTCTTCCGTTTCCTTTGCAGAAAGCGCCTCAAGCGGATGCTCATCGCCAAGACAACGCTGCTGTGCGAAAAGAAGAAGTTCTTTTTCATAGCTTTCCTTCAGACGCTCCTTCAGCATTCTTGAGCGAAGATGACTGACACAGGCATTACGGACACAGCCCACAAGATAGGCATGAATAGGCGCACGATAGTGCCCCCTATGATTCCAGATGCTCATGAAGACATCACTGACAATTTCTTCCACAGCACAGGAATCCGGCACATACATGGCAGCCACGGAGCAGAGATAGGACCAATATGAGTCGAACAAGCTCCTGAATGCCTGCTCGTCGCCTTTATTGACATCGTCAATTACCTTCTGGTCCACATTTATCATTTCACGCCATGAAATTTTCTGATGGTTACTTTTCGGAGACTCAAGTTCGCGAGATTCTTTCATTTTGGGGCTGACGGCCTATTTCGTGTGGTTACGAGAAATGACCGCAAGTTAAGACAGATTTTAATAAGAAACAAGCGGCTGGCCAAGAAATCTTAGCCAGCCGCTTAATCTACCAACTATGATAGGAGTGGATGCATAAAAAGATGGAGTGCAAGGTGGATGGTGAAGTCAAATACCGCAGCAACCTAATGGTTGTGAGGATTTTGACAAGAC
>DJRM01000005.1:0-10315 GCA_002440085.1 Bacteroidales bacterium UBA6360 | reverse complement strand
AACGCAGCAGACCGCCTTTTATTCGCCCCGAATTCAGAACATATTTGGATCAGACTCACCATCCGCAATCGGAATCTCCCTCGGAGCATCCTGACGTTCGTCACGGCGAGGTCCGCGGTTATCGCGGCGGTCACCCCTGCGGTCGTCACGACGGTCACCGTCACGACGAGGTCCGCGGCCATCGCGGCGGTCTCCTCCCCTGCGGTCATCACGACGGTCTCCGGACGGCCGTGGTTTGCGCTCCGGTTCGACATATCCCTCCGGCTTCTCCATGAGGGCACGGCGGCTCAGGCGCATCTTGCCGGTCTTAGGGTCAATCTCAAGAAGCTTGACATCAACCTCGTCACCTACCTTGAGGACATCCTCAACCTTGTCGGTCTTCTTCCAGTCAAGCTCGGAGATGTGGAGCAGGCCTTCCTTGCCCGGAAGAATCTCCACGAAGGCGCCGAACTCAAGGATGGAAACGACCTTCCCGTGATATACCTGGCCGACCTCAGGAACGGCGCAGATGCCGTTAATCCATTCAAGAGCCTTGTCCATGCACTCCTTGTTGTCGCCGAAGATGTCAACAACACCCTCGCTGACGCCGTTGTTCTGCTCCTCGTTGATAGTGACGGTCGTGCCCGTCTCGCGCTGAATCTTCTGGATGACCTCGCCGCCCTTGCCGATAATCGCCCCGATGAACTCGCCAGGAACGCGAATCTGGACAATGCGCGGAACGAACGGCTTGTAGTCCTCACGAGGCTCGCTGATGGTCTTCATCATCTCGCCCATGATGTGCATACGGCCCTGACGAGCCTGCTCAAGAGCCTTCGCGAGCACTTCGTATGAGAGCCCGTCGACCTTGATGTCCATCTGGGTGGCGGTAATTCCGTCCTTTGTCCCCGTTACCTTGAAATCCATGTCGCCGAGGTGATCCTCGTCCCCGAGAATGTCGGTGAGGATTGCATAGCGCTCGTTAGGCTTGTCGGCGTCGGTGATGAGTCCCATGGCAACGCCGGCCACCGGCTTCTTTATCTTCACTCCGGCATCCATCAGGGCAAGGCAGCCTCCGCAGACGCTGGCCATTGAAGACGAGCCGTTGGACTCAAGGATGTCTGAAACCACGCGGATTGCGTAAGGGTTTTCAGGAGCGAGCGGAACCACCGGCTTGAGAGCCCTCCACGCGAGGTTTCCGTGACCGATTTCACGACGGCCCACGCCCCTCTGCGCCTTTGCCTCGCCGGTTGCGAACGGCGGGAAGTTGTAGTGGAGGACAAACTGCTCGGTGCCCTGGACGAGAACCTCGTCAAGCTCCTTCATGTCCATCTTCGTTCCGAGAGTCACGGACGCGAGAGACTGGGTCTCGCCTCGCGTGAAGACTGCGCTTCCGTGTGCGCACGGCAGGTAGCCGACCTCGCACCAGATAGGGCGGACCTCGGCGGTGTGGCGCCCGTCAAGACGGATGCCCTCGTCGAGGATAAGATTCCTCATGGCAGCCTTCTCGACCGCGTGATAGTATCTGTCAACCATCATCTGCTTCTCCTCGCGCTCCTCCTCCGGGATGGTCTGCATAAATTCCTCCTTGATTGCCTCAAAGGCGTCGCTGCGGGCGTGCTTGTCCTGTCCGGACTTAGCCACGGCGTAGCACTTGTCGTAGCAGAATGCCTCGACCGCCTTCCTGAGCTCCTCGTCGTTGATTTCGTGGCAGTAAGTCCTCTTCACGGTCTTGCCGCACTCCTCGGTGAGCTCCATCTGCACCTTGCAGTGCTTCTTGATTTCCTCGTGGGCGAACTTGATGGCCTCAAGCATATCGGCCTCGCTCACTTCCTTCATCTCGCCCTCGACCATCATGATGTTGTCGTAGGTAGCCGCGACCATAAGGTCGAGGTCCGCCTGCTCCATCTCGCTGAAAGTCGGGTCAATCTTGAATTCCCCGTTGATGCGGACAACCCTAACCTCGGAGATTGGGCCGCCGAACGGAATGTCGCTCACCGCAAGGGCTGAAGAAGCCGCGAGTCCCGCGAGGGCGTCCGGCTGGATGTCCTTCTCGGCGGAGATGAGCGTAATCTGCACATAAACCTCGGCATGGAAGTCCTCCGGGAAAAGAGGCCTGAGAGCGCGGTCAACCAGACGCGCCGTAAGAACCTCCGCGTCCGTGGCCTTGCCTTCCCTCTTCATGAATCCTCCCGGAAAGCGTCCTGCTGAATAGAATTTTTCCTTGTAGTCGACCTGCAGCGGCATGAAGTCCACGTCATCCTTTGCATCCTTGGCCGCAGTCACCGTCGCGAGCAGCATCGTGCCGCCCATCTTGACTACCACAGAGCCGTCAGCCTGCTTTGCAAGCTTGCCGGTCTCAATCTCGATTACCCTTCCGTCGGATAATTCGATTTTCTTGTTGATAATGTTCATTAAATTTTTGTTCAACCTGCCTCTCCCGATGAGAGCCGATTAGTAAAACTGTTGCGTACTGTGTGTATATATGTTGGTTTCCGAGTGGCGCCGCAGGTTGAGATTTGTGAACACCACCGAGATATGCTGCAAAATAAAAAGGTAAAAAACGAGAAAAAGGGTATATCCCTTTCCGGATATACCCTGATTTCCTGATGTCGTCTATCGACGGAGACCGAGCTCCTTGACGATAGCCCTGTATCTCTCGATGTCGATTTCCTTAAGATAGTCAAGTACACGACGTCTTTTACCTACGAGCTTCAAAAGCGCACGACGGGTTGAGAAATCCTTCTTGTTGCTCTTGAGGTGCTCA
The DNA here is from genome assembly GCA_002440085.1 of Bacteroidales bacterium UBA6360. Classification (GTDB taxonomy): domain Bacteria; phylum Bacteroidota; class Bacteroidia; order Bacteroidales; family UBA932; genus Cryptobacteroides. The sequence continues at coordinate 7,572 of DJRM01000005.1, read as the reverse complement.
GTGAGGTGAGCGATACGGTAGGAGAACAGCGCAACCTGGCTCTCAGGTGAGCCGGTGTCAGTGTTGGACTTTCCGTACTTCGCGAAAATCTCCTGTTTTTTCTCCGGTGCCAAATATTCAGCCATCTTGAAAAAATTTAAGATTGTTAATAATACCAAAACTTTCGGGTCACGGTCTGTAAACCCAAAGCGGGCGCAAAGATACGGCGATTTTTTAATTAAAACAAATATTTAAGAGCACAAATATTTGTCAATTATGGCATTTCCCGCGTACTTTCCGTCTGCGAAAAGAGCCTCCGATTATTCCACCGTGACCGACTTGGCGAGATTGCGGGGCTGATCTACGTCAAGGCCCTTCGCGTCGGCGATGTAGTAGGCGAAGAGCTGGAGAGGGACAGCGACCAGAACCGGCATCAGGCACGGGTCCACGACAGGGATGCGTATACAATGGTCGGACATGGCGGAAACCACGGTGTCGTCCTTTGAGACGACGGAAATCACCACGCCTCCCCGCGCCTTGACCTCCTGCACATTGCTTGCGGTCTTCTCGTATATGGAATCCGGAACAGCGATGGCAAGTACAGGCATATTTTTGTCAATCAACGCGATAGGTCCGTGCTTCATCTCTGCCGCAGGGTAGCCCTCGGCATGGATGTAGGAAATTTCCTTAAGTTTGAGAGCGCCTTCGAGAGCCGTCGGGTACTCGTAGCCGCGCCCCATGTAAATGAAGTCGCGGGTGTCCTTGAATTCTTCGGCAAGAGCCTTCAGAGTCGCGTCCAGTTCGTCCAGCTCCTGCTGAACCAGAGCCGGAAGCGACAGCAGGGTGCGTGAAAGGTGCTCGAAGCGGTCGCGCGGAATGCGGGTGAGAGTGTTGGCAAGGGTGAGGGCAATCATCGCGAACACAGTTACCTGACCGGTAAAGGCCTTCGTGGACGCCACGCTGATTTCCGGTCCGACATGGATGTAGCAGCCGGAATCGCTCGCGCGTGAAATCGAGGAGCCGATGACGTTGCAGATGCCGAACACGAAGCACCCTGCCGCCTTCGCGAGAGCCACTGCGGCAAGAGTGTCCGCCGTCTCACCCGACTGCGACACGGCTATCACCACATCATCCGGGCTGAGCACCGGATTCCTGTAGCGGAACTCCGAGGCGAACTCAACCTCCACTGGGATGCGGCAAAGGTCCTCAATAAGATGCTCCCCTATCAACGACGCGTGCCACGACGTGCCGCAGGCCACAATCACAATCCTGCGCGCCGACAGGAAACGATAGGCATTGTCCCGTATTCCGCTGAGTATCACGTCGTAGGACTCTGGACTGACACGCCCTCTCATGCAATCGAGAATTGTTTTCGGCTGTTCGTGTATCTCCTTGAGCATAAAATGTTTATACCCGCCTTTTTCTAGTTCGGATATATTCATCTTCAGCCTGCACACGTCCACCGGGCACTCGTCGTTGTCGAAGTTCACGACTTTCAGCGGCCGTCCGCGATGGAGCACGGCAATCTCCCCGTCCTCAAGATAGACGACACGATCGGTGTATTCCACAATCGGTGTCGCGTCGGAGGCAAGAAAATATTCCCCATCTCCGATTCCAACAACGAGCGGGGAAGACTGCCGGGCAACGATTATCTCGTCGTCATGCCCTTTCTCCACAACAGCGATGGCATACGCCCCGATTACCTGTTTCAGAGCCCCCTGCACAGCCTCAAGAAGCGTGCACCGGTTCGTGTTCCTGACATATTCAATCAGATTGACGAGCACTTCTGTATCTGTCTGGCTCTTAAATGTATAGCCCTCTTTTATCAAGGCATCTTTAAGAATCGACCAGTTCTCGATGATTCCGTTGTGAATTATCGCGATGTTCTCCGAGCATGAATAATGCGGATGCGCGTTCGTGCTGTTCGGCTCGCCATGCGTCGCCCAGCGGGTGTGCGCAATTCCGCACACGCCGTCAAGGTCCTTCCCCTCGACAAAATTCTCCAAAGCCGAGACTTTCCCCTTACACTTATACACATTCAGGTCGCCCCGTGAATCTACCATAGCCAGCCCCGCGCTGTCATAGCCTCGGTACTCAAGTCGGTGAAGTCCTTTAATCAGAATGGGATAGGCATCGCGCCTCCCTACATATCCTACAATTCCACACATAGTTTTTTCGTTAAAATCTCACAAAGATACAAAAACAAACCGTTTCCGCCGACTTCATGCCGACGAAAACGGAAGAAAACACGACTTCCGCGCAGCTACAGCTCCGCCAGAAGCTCACGGTATTTCGGAAGCGGCCAAAGGTCGTCGTCGATTATCATCTCAAGCGCGTCGATGTGCTCGCGGATTTCCGCCATCTTGGCACGGACCTCGGTTTCATATCCCTTCGCCCTCGCGGGGATGTCCGGGTTACGGTTGAGTCTGTGGCGGATTTCCGTCATTTCGGAGGATGCCGTGCGTATCACGTTCACGTGCCCGATGATTTCGCGAAGGGTGCTTATCTCGTCCTTGGCAAGCGTGTCGAGTTCGTCCGGGAAAACCTCGTGGATGCCGCGGATGTTCTCGATGAGGACGTTCTGATAGCGGATTGCCGTAGGGATGATGTGGTTTGCGGCGATGTCCGCGATGACGCGGGACTCAATCTGAACTTTCTTGAGGAAAGTCTCGTTCTTTATTTCGTAGCGCGCCCCCAGTTCCACATCGTTGAAAACCTTGAACCTCTTGAAAAGAGCCGCGCTCTCCGGGCGCAGATACTCGCCGAAAGCCTCCGTGACGTTGTTCGCGCTGCGCAGGCCCCTCTTCGACGCCTCGGCAATCCACTCTTCGCTGTAGCCGTTGCCCTCGAAGCGGATATTCTTCGACGCGATGATGAACTGCCGGATGACCTGAAGTATGGCCTCGTCCTTCTTCACGTCCTTTGCGACGAGAGCGTCCACAGCCTCGCGGAATTCCGTAAGTTCCTCGGCCACAGCAGTATTAAGGACAATCATCGGCATTGAGCAGTTACTCGACGAGCCGGCTGCGCGGAACTCGAAGCGGTTTCCTGTGAACGCGAACGGGGATGTCCTGTTGCGGTCGGTGTTGTCGACAAGAATCTCCGGAATCTTGCCGATGTCCAGCTTTATCTCCGTCTTCTCGTCAGGAGAGAGCTTGCGCTCGTTTATCTTCGACTCTATGGAGTCCAGCATACGGTTCAGAGTCGCGCCGGTGAACACGGACATGATGGCAGGAGGAGCCTCGTTGCCGCCGAGACGGTGCGAGTTGGTCTCGGAAGCGATTGAGGCCATTATCAGGGAGCCGTAGTCGGCCGCTGCCTTTAGCGTGCAGACGAAGAACGCGAGAAACTGCATATTGCTCTTCGGAGTGTGCCCCGGAGCAAGAAGGTTCTGACCGCCGTCGGTGGCCATTGACCAATTGCAGTGCTTGCCGCTTCCGTTGATTCCGGCGAACGGCTTCTCGTGGAAAAGAACCTTGAGGTGATGCTTGACGGCAATCTTGCGCATCACTGACATCAGCAGAAGGTTGTGATCAACGGATATATTGGCCTCCTCGAACTGAGGCGCGCACTCAAACTGGTTGGGGGCCACCTCGTTGTGACGGGTCTTCACCGGAATGCCGAGCCGATAGGCGGCGTCCTCGAAATCCTTCATAAACTCTTCGACCCGCTCCGGAATCGCGCCCCAGTAGTGATCCTCAAGCTGCTGATCCTTGGCCGCAGTATGCCCCATCAGCGTGCGTCCTGCCTGCATCAAGTCCGGACGGGCATCATAGAGAGCCTCATCGACGAGGAAATATTCCTGCTCCCATCCGAGAGTCGGATAAACCTTTGCAACATCCTTGTCAAAAAGCTGGCAGACCCCGACAGCAGCAGCGTCTATTGCCGCCATTGACTTGAGAAGCGGTGTCTTGAAGTCCAGGGCTTCGCCTGTGTATGAAACGAATATGCTTGGGATACATAGAGTTCCGTCTATGATGAACGCCGGAGAGGAAGGGTCCCATGCGCTGTAGCCCCTTGCCTCGAAGGTATTGCGCAGTCCTCCGCTCGGGAAAGACGAGGCATCAGGCTCCTGCTGCGCGAGGAGGTTCCCGCTGAAATATTCGAACGAATCCCCCTCAAGATCCGGCGAAAGGAAAGCGTCGTGCTTTTCCGCCGTGGAGTCGTTGAGCGGCTGGAACCAGTGCGTGTAATGCGTTGCACCCCGCTCCATAGCCCACACCTTCATGCCCTCGGCCACCTGGTCGGCGATGCTCCTGTCAATCCTGCGCCCGTTCTCGATTGCCTCGATGACACTGTCATACACCGACTTCGAGAGATAGCGCCTCATCTGTGAGCGAGTGAACACATCCTGCCCGAAAATTTCGGACTTGCGTTTCAATGTCTCCACAGGTTTCGCGTCAGGACGCGAGTGCATGATGCCGAGGGCTTCAAATCTCTGATTTTTCATGGTCTGAAAACTAAAATATATAAAAAAAACACTACCAACCCCTGGAATTTTACCCAGAAATCGGGTGCAAATATATAAATTTTCCGACACGCCCCCAAATTTTCAGGGACATATCGGAAAATTCATTGAATTTTATCTCAACACCACGTTCACAACGGGGGGGGGTAGAGATTTATTCCACAGGTTTCACTATGCGGAAGCCGAATTTCTGGCCTTCAGTCGCGACCATTGAGTATCCTTCCCGGGCAGCCGAACGGCACTGTACCGGGGATATTTCATAACAGCCACCTTTTACTACTCTCTTGTCATCTTCTGATGTATCAGGTCCTGTCGGATCGGTATCCTCGTCGGTACCGAGGTCATAGACGTACCAGTCCGAGCACCACTCATATACATTTCCATGCATATCATACAATCCGTATGCATTCGGTGCGTATGAGCCAACCTCGCAGGTCTTGCCCAAAGGCTTTGAATCGCTCTGACTTGTTCCGCCCTTGTCGTAGTCATAAGTCTGGCTGCACGTATAATTAGCCATTGTACCGTCCAGATGCTTTCCATCTCCGATTCCGAACGGGAGGTCATCCTTTCCTCCACGGCAGGCATATTCCCACTGAGCCTCTGTAGGCAGGGCTCCACCTGCCCACTCTGCAAATTCGGAGGCGCCGTACCAATTGACAAATATCACTGGATAATTGTCATATCCCGGAACCGGAACCCATTTTTGCACATCGGAATCATAGTGAAGTCCCCAGTCGCATGAACCGGAACTCTCGTAGAGGAGTTCAGTCTTTGTCGTTGCCGACTTGCCGTCCTCCTTCACACCCGTCTCGTTGAGGAATTGGGCATACTGAGCATTTGTAACCTCGTACACACCTATCTTAAACGGTTTCGTGATGGTTACATAATGGCGAGTCTCGTTATAAAGCCGTCGCGGTTCCTTGGCAACACCGGACTTTCCGTCCGGACTCCCCATCCAGAACGACCCTGCCGGAATTGTGACAAACTTCATGTCAAGCGCGACCTCATCCTCATACACCAGCAGGTCACATTCGGCATAATGAGCCTTCGGAGAAAGCGTCGACTTCGCGGTGATTTTCGCATTGCCCTTGCCTACTGCCGTCACGAGTCCGCCGCTGACCGTGGCAACGGACTCATCTGAACTTGCCCACGACACCGTGTCGTCATTGTCCGCAGGGCTGCCCGAAATTTCCATCTGCCATGTTTTTCCGACTTTCAACGATTTGGATATCTCTTTTGCCATCAGAAAATCAATAGACCTCGGAAGAGCCGTCACCTCGCATTCCGCCGTCTTGTCTCCGACTGTAACGGAAATCTTCGTCTTGCCCTCTTTTGCGACAGCCGTGACCAGACCTTTGTCGTCCACGGTGGCAATCTTGTCGTCACCGCTCTTCCAGATTGCGGTGTATTCCGTGCCGAGCACCTCTGCAGGAGTGACCACAACCGTAAACTGCAAGGTCTGCGTCCTCTGAATCTCGGCCGCACTCAACTGCGTACCTTCCTCGTCACCATTGGTTATGACGACAGATTCCACAGGAACCGCCGAAACCGTCACCTTGCATAATGCCGTCTTTCCACCAGCCTCAGCGGATATGTTGGCCGTGCCGGCGGCAATGGCCTCGACAAGTCCGGTCTGATCCACAAACGCGACAGCCTGATTGTCGCTCGACCACGTCACGGTCCTGTCCTGTGCCGTCTCAGGAAGGACATCGGCGTTCAGCTGAACTGTCGAGCCCTTGATAATCTTAACATCGCTCTTGTCGAGAACGACTTCAGTCACAACACTGCCGTCCTTGACATCGCAGGCTGCTGCCAGCACTCCGGCAGTCATCAGTAGCGAAAAAAGTCTCTTATACATAATGTACTATCCCTAATATTTATATTGCATCAATTACATCTTCACCATGAGAAGGTTCGAATATGTCTTGTAGGCGACGTCATAGCCTGAATACGAAGACCCGTCCATAAGCATGAACTTATAACCGTTAACCTTCTTTTCAGACCCTTCGGAAGCCCTCCAGTGAACATATCCGTCATCGCAGAAACCGAATTCAAGACTCGATTTCCCGTCACGTACCGCTGTCCACAAGTCGCTGACAAATCCGAAGACCACCGTCATGTAACTGTACTCGCCGAGATTCTGCGTCTCGACACGGATGCAGTGTTTCTCAGGAATGTATGTACCCTTGATTTCCGGTGAATATGTGGAATCGTTGCTCAGTCCCTTGATTGAGACGGAGTTGCGTCCGGTCTTGACGACATCGACACGGAAAGCTTCAGATTCCGTCGAACTGCTGCCGTCGTACGACTTTGTCGTGACCGTCGCGCTCATCAGATACATCCCGACAAAATCATCGATGGACTTGTCCTCAAACTTGTCCGCACGGGTCTGCATCTTGGCGGATGTCTCCACCGTCAGCGTGTCTCCCCATGAATTCTTGACCTCAACAAGTATGCTGTATTCGCTGCCTTCTTCCACATCCCATACGACATGCATTCCGTCGGCGCTGTTCGCCTCCGCAATCTTGTCGGCTGGGAAGGTGCCTCCGGCCGCGCTGAAAACCAGATCCATGTCATATTGCTCCTTATAATAGTCCAGAACCTCCTTCGGAAGCATCACGAACCTTGCGGAAGCCATGTTGGAAGTCTTGAAATCCCATTTCACAGTAGTATAAGGGTCGGAAGGATGCGGGGCGAGCACGCATTCGAGGACTTTCGGGAGGAACTCGCCCTCCGGATCATAGGTGAATCGCACTGCCACAGCCTGTCCAGGCTTTCCGGTCTCGTCGAACGGAACGACGACGAGGGTGTTGAGCGCAGTTTCCGGAGTCCATGTCTGCTCCTTGTCCGAAAACTCGCGGACATTTTCAGCCTTTCCGAGACAGATGCTGTTTGAAACCTCCTTAATCTTGTTCTCGTCAGAGCTGATGTCACCGTCCACGACAACCGCGCGGCAAATCTTCACATAATCATTGTATTCGAAACCGAATTTTCCGGCGCCCTTGTATGTGACGGACACGGACGGATCGGTGTCATGATCTCCGGCAAAGGTGAGCGTCTCAACCTTATCATAGCCGGCAACATAATCAGTGCCGTCATAGTAGTAAACAAGGCTCAGGCTGAAT
>DJRM01000029.1:7675-10212 GCA_002440085.1 Bacteroidales bacterium UBA6360 | reverse complement strand
AGATCCGAATAGTTCTCGAAATCCCTCGTTGACATCAGTCCCATCCCGTGAAGGTTCGGGGCGAAGATTCTCGCGTCCTCGTAAATCGTCCTGTCCTGGATTATGACGTCTTTGCTCTTGGAAATTTCGACGACGTCCTTGAACCTCTTGTTGAGAAAATATATCTGAAGATTAAAGGACCAACGCTCCATATCCTCGTAAAAATCAGCGAGGTACGGATTATAATCCACCGATTCAAACCTTGGTTTCCAGCCATATTTGGCCGCCAGCATCCTGGTGAGCGTCGTCTTTCCGCTGCCGATGTTCCCGGCGATTGCTATGTGCATCTCTATCTAATTTTAGCGTTTGTCATCTACAATTCCTGCGTTTGCAGTCCGCATTTTTTGCGCATATAATCGAACAAAGTTAGCAATTACTTTCGTATTTTTGCGTCAAAAAGGGAAAATTCTTGCCGAACGGAAGGGATATTCCGGGAACAAGATGATTGGAAATCGGACAAACATATATGTTATGATACGGATTAAGAAATTTTGCTGCAACGCTTTTGAGGAACTCTCCTACCTCGTGTGGGCGGGGAAAGCCTGCGTTGTCATCGACCCCGGATTCGACTGCAAGGAAGAGTTCGATGCGCTCGGCAAATCTCTGAAAGACAACGGCATTCAGCCTGCGGCGATATTGTTGACGCACGCCCACCCCGACCATGTCTACGGAGTGCACCGCCTCTGCGAAGAGTTCGGGATTCCGGTCTATGTCGGTTGCGGAGAAGAAGTGACCTTAGGTGCGCTTCCCGCCATGTGCGCGGATGTAGGGCATCCCGATGCGGAGGATTTCTCCGAAAGGATTGTCTGGATCGAGGACGGCGACGGCATTTTTGTTTCGGATGGAAGTACCATGATGCTGAAGGCCGGGGAAGAAAACGGCGACGGAGCACACGGTGAAAGCATTCCGGAGAGCGGCCTTGAGTTCAAGGTTCTGTCCACGCCGGGACATACGGCCGGAGGCGTCTGCTACCTTTGCAGAGAGTTCAGGAAAACGGCCGCCAAGGAAGGAGATATGTCCACGTCAGCGCCCGATGTTTCCGGAAGTCCCGAGAACGTCAAAACCGAGAACAGATGGAGAGTCCTCTTCAGCGGCGACACGCTCTTTGCCGGCTGCATAGGCCGCAGCGACCTCCCCGGCGGTGACTACACAGCCCTCATGCAGGGCATCTTCACCAAGCTCCTCCCCCTCGACGGCGGCATCGACGTCCTCCCCGGCCACGGCCCCTCCACGACCATCGCCGACGAGCGCACGAAAAACCCGTTCCTCCAGCCCTTCAATGAACCATACGAGGACGAATAAAGGGGCATCTGCTTCGTTCCGCAGGCGATGGTGAAATCCTCACAACCGAGAGGTTGCTGCAGTTTCCCCACACTTGCGCGCCTTGCATCTGCCGCCTTTCTTCGCCCTCTAATCTCGGGACTTAAGAAGATAGTCTCAATTGATGATAAATCTGATAAATTGAGAAGGGTAACGTGGACAGAAAAATACTTTCGAAACTTGAGTAAATGACAATATGAACTTGCATAAAAACATTGCATTATTTGCAGCGGTGATGTTCGCTGTCGCCTGCGGGAACATGGGGCTGACGCACGAAGAGCTGCGCACGATTGACTCGGCCGATTCAAATGGGATTATGCGCGTGCTCACGATTTACGACAGAACAGATTCTCTTGTTTTGAGAACCCCATGCGCAGATTTTGGTGAAGAAGACCTTGAGAGAATGTTCGCGGACAGCCTGTCACCGTGTGCAAGACTCGCCTCCCAGATGGTCGCGACTGTGACGAGCCCGGAGCAGGACGGAGTGGGGATAGCCGGGCCACAGGTGGGCATCAGCCGCAGAATCATCGCAGTGCAGCGTTTTGACAAACCCGGCAACCCGTTTGAGGTTTATCCTAACGTCCGCATTCTCGAAGGACGAGGCGACCGCCGCACCGGAGTCGAAGGCTGCCTTTCCATTCCCGGCCGCCGGGGCATCGTCGAGAGGTGGGACACCGTGGTCATCAGTTATGCAAAGGCTGCGGAAGCGCTCCGTGCGGAGGCCGGCAATGTTCCGTTGATGACCGACGCCGCAGGAGACATTGCGTCCGCCCCTGATTGGGAGTATGTCACCGAAACCGTCGGAGGCTTCACCGCAGTCATCTTCCAGCACGAATGCGACCACCTAGACGGCATCCTCTACCCCGACCGCGAAATCCCCGAAGTCCGGATGTAGCCGTGACAGCACTTCAGCGCAACATCATATCTCCGGACAAACCGCATAAAATCTGCGCATATTTTTATAAGAAGATGTTTGAATTTTTTGTTCAGTTATTTTGAGATGTATTTTGAGCCAGATTCTGCTGTTTTGAGAGGAGTTTAGCGGTGCTAAATGACGAACCTTTCTCACGTTCGGCAAAGTGAATTAAAAATTCATTTTGCCGAACGTGAGAAAGTGGCACAAAGTGAACAAAATGGGAAAATATGACCCAAAAGGCACCAAAAGAACGAACCTTTTC
>DJRM01000029.1:0-7564 GCA_002440085.1 Bacteroidales bacterium UBA6360 | reverse complement strand
TGTGAGAAAAATTAAAACAGCTTCTAAAAGTGCCCCGACATTTTCTTTTATAACAAAAATCGCATATCTTTGCGTCAATAAATAATCGCGCACGATAACTAAATGCCGAAAAACACACTTAACTCATCGCACACGATAATATACACATATTATGATTGACTATTACGAGTGCTCCATTCCTGAATTGATTGCCATGCTGGGGCAGCGATTCAAGGACTATAGACTCAGGTCTGAGATGACCCAGAAAGACGTGGCGGAACAGTCCGGCATCACCGTCAACACCATCCACAAGTTCGAGACGGGCAAGGCAGGGAATATGTCACTCGGTACATTTCTCCTTCTCTTGAAATCAATCGGCTGCGCGGAGCAACTTGACGACATCTTGCCGGAGTTGCCTGAATCGGCATACCTCGTAAATAACGGGAAAAAAGTTCAACGGATAAAACACGGACGGAAATGATCACGAAGTCACTGAAAGTTAACCTGTGGGGACAGGAAATCGGACGACTGTCATGGGACGGCATACGAGGCATCGGCTATTTTGAGTATAGCCGCAGTTTTCTGCAAGGGAACATTGACGCATTTCCGCTGATAGCGTCTGTCAATGCGCCGGCAAGCCGAAGGCCCATCATTGGAGACAGAGAATCCAAAATCTATCACAAATTACCGCCATTTCTTGCCGATTCACTTCCGGACGCCTGGGGCAGTCAGGTGTTCGAATGCTGGAGAATCGAAAACGGCATACGGAATCAGGACATAACGCCGTTGGACAAACTTGCGTTCATCGGGAAAAGAGGCATGGGCGCATTGGAATTTGAACCGGAAACATCCGGAATCGACAGCTCAGAGAATCTTGACCTGCAAGCACTTGCCGAACTGGCCGGGCGCATATTCACTGAGAGAGAGAAAATCACAATCAGGCCGGAGGAGACTCTGACAATGCAGTCACTGATTGCCGTCGGCACTTCCGCCGGAGGTCGTCAGCCCAAGGCGATAATAGCGGCGAACCCGACTACAGGCGAGATACGCAGCGGGCAGATTGCAGGTCTGAAAGGGTTCGAATACAGCATCCTGAAGTTCGGCGACCCGGAGCGCTCTTCTGCCGAACTTGAAATGGCCTATTACGAGATGGCAAGCGCCGCAGGCATCGAGATGACGCCGTGCCGGCTGATTGAGGTTGACGGCAAGCGCCATTTCATAACCCGCCGATTCGACCGCGAAGCTGAGCACAAGTTGCACACGCAGACGCTCGCCGCCCTCTACCCCGAGGCCGACAGCTACGAGAAACTGCTGATGGTGTGCCGGAAGATGCGCCTGCCGGAAGATGCGCAGGAAGAAGTCTTCCGCCGCATGGTGTTCAACATTCTCGCGAACAACACCGACGACCACAACAAGAACTTTTCTTTTCTGATGAACAAGGAAGGCAGGTGGAGTCTTGCCCCTGCCTACGACCTGACCTACATCTTCAACATCGGCGGCTACCTTCCGGAAACGACGCATTGTCTGATGACGCGCGGCAAGCTGTCCGGCCACACCAAGGAAGACGCGCTCGCAATCGCCAGAGAAAACGGCATACGCAAGGCAGAATCCATCATTCATCAGGTGGCCGATGCCGTAGCAAACTTCAGAAACTTTGCTGAAAGGTGTGGCGTGAAAGAACAATGGACAAGCGCCGTGGAGGCCACGCTTAACCGGTATCTTGAAGGATGGGGCTTCACCCGCGACAACAGTACCTCTATCATTTGAACTCAACGGACGACACTACTCAAACGTGCGCGTCGAACAAACATACAAAGGCAACTATCACCTTCTCGCCGACATTGACGGTAAAGAGCACAAGTTCGTCATCGGCCGAAACAAGCCCGAGCACGCCACAATCCGGTCCGTCGGCACGGCAAACCTCAACGAAGAACAACTGAAAGAAATGTGCGGCAAGTATTTCTCGCCGCACAGATGAATCAAGCTCGCTAAAAATCACTCATCACTGCTTCGCCGTCGGGGACTTCCGGAAGATGAGCAGGACGACGAGCATGGTGAGGATTTCGGAGGTGGGGACGGCGAGCCAGGCTCCCTTGATGCCGAGAATGGGCGGGAGAACAAGGAAGACGGCGCCCATAAGGACGAAGCTGCGGAGGACGGTGATGAGGGTGGCGGACCGGGCGCGTTCGATGCTTTGGAAATAGCTCATCGCTATGACATTGACGGCGAACGGAATGAATCCGGCAGAGAAAAGGCGCAGGCCGCTGACGGCGAGAGGATAGGCAGGGTCGGAGGACTTGAGGAACATCCGCACCACCCACTCGGCGCCGAGGAGCGAGACGAGGACTATGACCACGCCATAGACGAGCGCGGTCCGCATCGAGACATTGAGCGCGAGACGGGTCTTGTCCGTGCGCTGGAGGCCGTAGTTGTAGCTGATGATGGGCTGGGCGGCCTGCCCCATCGAGTTGTTAATCATGAAGACAACCGGGAAAAGGTAGCACACCACGCTGAACGCCGCCACGCCCGAGTCGCCCGCGAGACGGATGAACACGAAGTTGCCGCAGAGCATGAGGAACGCCACTGAAAGTTCCGAAAGCAGCGACGAGACACCAAGCTTGCACATATATCCTATGTTGCGAAGTGTCATCCCAAGTCCGGTCCTCGTGAGCTTGAACTTAACGAAATGCAGTTTATGCTGCGGATTCGTGAGATAGAGCACAAGCATTATCATGCCGACCACCGTGCCTATGCCCGTGGCTATAGCAGCCCCGAAGATGCCCATTTTCATCGGAAAGATGAACAGCCAGTCGAGAAACACGTTCAGCCCCGAGGCGACGACGCTGGCGGCCATCGCGAACTTCGGGGAACCGTCGAGCCTGACAAAGAACTCGGACGCTATCAGCAGTCCGTTGAACACGAGGAAGGGCACATAGCCGAACAGGTAGTCCTTCGCAAGCGGCATCAGTGTGTCAGAACATCCGAAAAGCCTCAGAGTATGCTCCGGAAACAGAAGCGCGAGAGCCGTTATGAGAAGCTGCGCGAGGGCTACTGAGGAGAGAGACTGGGTCGTGACAATCCTCGCGGTCTTTTCCTTGTCGTTAGCAAGGTGAATAGACGCCACGACCGAGCCCCCGAAACCGAACATAAGCGCAATTCCGGAGGACACGAGAAAGAGCGGAGCGGCGATGTTGATTGCTGCGAGAGCGTCGCTTCCTACGCCCTGCCCGACGAAGACTCCGTCCGCGATGGTGTAGGACACGGCTGCAAGCATTCCCAACAGCGTGGGATATAGCACTTTCCGATAAAGCGCGGGGATGTCCTCTGAACTGAAGTCGATGCTGTCCCTCATCTTTTCCATAATAACAAATCTTTGATTTACAATAATTTAACACACCACTACCCGCAAAGGGTCGGCAAAGGTAGCCCAAAACTTCGACATAGCAAAATTTTTCGATTTCATATATCCGGAAACATATTTTTCGACATAAATTTTCATAAACGGTGAATGGGCGGCACGAGTTCGCGAAGAAAGAGATATAAATTATACATATTCAAATCTACAAAATTCCATGTTCCCAAAATCGCGCTTTCACACGCCTCCAGCGGCATTGTTGATAACTTTGTGAATAATTAGACCGCCTATCACTTGACTATTTCACCGACAAGATATAATTTTGTTATCCTTCAACGGAAGAAAAGCAATATTTTCGAGGATAAGGCGGTGATTTTCAACAAATTGGATTCATCGTCCGTATATCCGACAACCTAAGATACATAAAACACATTATGAGCAGTTCAGAAATTTACATTATCAAGCGCGACGGCAAGCACGTGCCTTTTTCGGTCGACAAGATAAAGAACGCAATCCGGAAGGCATTTCTTGCGGTCGGGGCATTCGCGACGGACGACGACCTCACGACGATTCTCTCTCACGTGAGGCTCACCAACGGCATGACCGTGGAGGAAATCCAGAATCAGGTGGAGACCGGACTGATGGCCGAGAAGTATTTCAAGGTGGCAAAGGAGTTCATGCTCTACCGCCAGAGGCATGCCGAGGACAGGGATACGCGCGACAAGCTGAACTTCCTCATTGACTACTGCAACTCGACGAATCCGGCAACCGGAAGCAAGTTCGACGCGAATGCGAACGTCGAGAACAAGAACATAGCCACCCTGATGGGCGAGCTCCCGAAGAAGGGATTCATCAGGATGAACCGCAGGATTCTCTGCGACCGTCTCAAGGAAATGTACGGCAAGGAGTTCGCGGACAAGTACATGAAGCTGCTCAAGAACCATTTCATCTACAAGAATGACGAGACCTCCCTCGCGAACTACTGCGCCAGCATCACCATGTATCCGTGGCTGCTGAACGGGACGCTCTCAATCGGCGGAAACTCGACGAAGCCGACCAACCTCAAGTCGTTCTGCGGCGGATTCGTGAACCTCGTGTTCATCGTATCCAGCATGCTGAGCGGCGCGTGCGCGACACCGGAGTTCCTGATGTACATGAACTATTTCATCGGCAAGGAATACGGTCTCGACTACTATCAGAGGGCAGACGAGGTGGTCGACCTCTCGCTCAAGAAGAGGACAATTGACAAGGTCATCACCGACTGCTTCGAGCAGATTGTCTATTCAATCAACCAGCCTACCGGAGCGCGTAATTTCCAGGCAGTGTTCTGGAACATAGCTTATTACGACCGCTACTACTTCGAGAGCATGTTCGGCGAGTTCTACTTCCCGGACGGCAGCAAGCCTGACTGGGAGGGTCTGAGCTGGCTCCAGAAGAGGTTCATGAAGTGGTTCAACGCCGAGAGGCTCAAGACCCCGCTCACCTTCCCTGTGGAGACGATGTCGCTGCTCACTAAGGACGGGGACGTGCGCGACGAGGAGTGGGGCGACTTCACGGCCGAGATGTACGCCGAGGGGCACTCTTTCTTCACATACATGAGCGACAACGCGGACTCGCTTGCAAGCTGCTGCCGTCTGCGCAACGAGATTCAGGACAACGGCTTCAGCTACACGCTCGGCGCGGGCGGAGTCTCCACCGGCTCGAAGTCCGTGCTCACAATCAACCTCAACCGCTGCATCCAGTACGCCGTGAAGAACGGCATGGACTACATCGCGTTCCTTGAGGACGTGACCGACACCGTTCACAAGGTTCAGCTCGGCTACAACGAGAACCTGAAGATGCTCCAGAGCAAGGGGATGCTGCCGCTGTTCGACGCGGGCTACATCAACATCGCCCGCCAGTACCTCACCGTCGGCATCAACGGCATGGTTGAGGCGGCCGAGTTCCTCGGGATTCCTATCACCGACAACCCACAGTACACCGAGTTCGTCCAGAAGGTTCTCGGCGTTATGGAACGATACAACAAGAAGTACCGCACGAAGGAGACCCTCTTCAACTGCGAGATGATTCCTGCGGAGAACGTGGGCGTGAAGCACGCGAAGTGGGACAGGGAGGACGGATATATGGTTCCGCGCGACTGCTACAACAGCTACTTCTACGTCGTGGAGGACGATTCGCTGAACATCATCGACAAGTTCCGTCTCCACGGGCGCAAGTACATCGAGCACCTCACGGGCGGTTCGGCGCTGCACATGAACCTGGACGAGCACCTGAGCAAGGAGCAGTACAGGCAGCTGCTGAGGGTGGCCGCTCACGAGGGCTGCAACTACTTCACATTCAACATTCCGAACACAATCTGCAACGACTGCGGGCACATCGACAAGCGCTATCTGCACGAATGCCCTAAGTGCCACAGCAAGAACGTCGATTACCTCACCCGAATCATAGGCTACATGAAGAGGGTCAGCAACTTCTCCGCCGCAAGGCAGGCTGAGGCGGCAAGGAGGTACTACGCCCACGATCATGGCGAGATAGAACAGACGGAAGTCGCAAAGTAGCGAATAGCTGCGTTGCGGTCGTCGTCAAAATCCTCACAACCATAAGGTTGCTGCGGTTTTAACTCCTCGCGCGCCTTGCTCTTCATCTACTTATCGACTTCCTCCCTCCAAGCATATTGCTCTGCAACTTCGGGCGGAACTGGATGGACGGGCGGAACTGGATGGAGCTGAAAAATCTTTGGGCTGAAAGAGAATGCTGAAATTCTACAACTATGACATTGTCTGTCAGGAAATTCCTGACGAGGTGACTCTTGCGATAAACATCACCGGGTGTCCGAACCGCTGCGAGGGCTGTCACAGCCAGTGGCTCTGGGAGGACACCGGGGAGGTTTTGTGCGGTGCCCTGCCGGACGGGAGCGGAGAGGATTTCAGCGGGCTGGACACGGTAGTGGGCGACTATGCGCCGTGCGTGACCTGCGTCTGCTTCATGGGCGGGGACAATTCGCCGGAGGAGGTGGAGCTGTGCGCGATTCGGGTGCGGAAGCTCTGGCCGGGGCTGAAGACGGGGTGGTATTCGGGACGTGACGAGGTGCCAGCAGGAATTGACGAGCGGAACTTCAACTACATCAAGCTCGGGCCGTATAAAAAGGAGTGCGGCGGACTGCGCAGCCCAAAGACCAATCAGAAACTGTACAGGATTGGACCGGACGGGGCACGCCGCCTGATTCATGTCCACGACCCCCATAAACCATTATAATGGACGAAGAGGTTTACAGATATATCAAGGAGCACTCGACGAAGCAGTCTGAGGCGCTGCGCTGGGTCGAGAAACAGACCTACATCCGCACGAATCACGCGAGGATGCTCTCGGGGAGTGTGCAGGGGGAGCTGCTGAGGATGCTCGTGAAGATGAGCGGGGCGAGGCGCGTGCTTGAGCTCGGGACGTTCACCGGCTACTCCTCTATATGCCTTGCCTCTGCGCTGCCCGAGGGCGGACATCTCGACACGCTGGAACTCAACGACGAACTTGAGGATCTGATTCGTGAAGGATTTGAGCGGGCAGGCGTGAGCGACAGGATTTCGCTCCACATCGGCGACTGCAAGAAGACACTGAGGGAATTTAACGAACGGCTTGAAACATCGCACGGAGGAAATATATCAGCAAAGGACGGATTGAATGTCGCTGAGGGCATAAATGATGAGAAACAGGACATAAATTCAGAAAAAGCTCCGGCATTCGAACAGTATGACATGGTGTTCATAGACGCGAACAAGCGAGAGTACTGCAACTACTACGAACTGGTGTTCCCGCTCGTCCGCCCGGGAGGCTGGATTCTCGCCGACAATGTCCTCTGGGACGGAAAGGTATGCGCAGAGACCGTCTCGCAGGACAGGCAGACCCAGGGAATACTCGTCTTCAACGAGATGGTCGCCGCAGACCCGAGGGTCGAGAATGTGATACTCCCCCTTCGCGATGGGCTGAATGTCATATATAAGAAGCTGTTTTAATTTNNGGATTCTCGCCGACAATGTCCTCTGGGACGGAAAGGTATGCGCAGAGACCGTCTCGCAGGACAGGCAGACTCAGGGAATACTCGCCTTCAACGAGATGGTCGCCGCCGACCCGAGGGTCGAGAACGTGATACTCCCCCTTCGCGACGGACTGAACATCATATACAAGAAATTTAGTTAAATTTGCATCCATCGGACAGATTCATTTTTGAAGAGGGAG
>DJRM01000038.1:32953-33334 GCA_002440085.1 Bacteroidales bacterium UBA6360 | reverse complement strand
TGTCCAACCTCAAGGGCTCCATTGAGTGCCTGCCCGTCCCCGACAAGGGCGCAATTCATGCCGTCGACGAAACGCTCGCGTGCATCGACAAGAGGCTTGCAGGGCTTCAAAAGGAACTTACGGAGCTTGTCGGGGACGAGTTCGGAAAGCAGCTCGCACTCCTCACTTCCATCAAGGGTATAGGCGTGACGCTCGCCGCCGCTCTCATAATCACCACCGGAGGCTTCACCTACTTCCAGAACGCCAAGCAGGTCTCCAGATACCTCGGGCTCTGTCCAACTTACGAGCAATCCGGCACTTCCGTCAATGTAAGGGGACACATCAACCGTAACGGTGACTCCTACACCAGAGGACTCCTTTACATCGCGGCATGGCCTGCAA
>DJRM01000038.1:24676-32906 GCA_002440085.1 Bacteroidales bacterium UBA6360 | reverse complement strand
GAAAAAGAGGGAAGCCAGGCAAACTCGCAATGGTCGCCGTCGCGAACAAGCTCGTGAGACAGGCATTTGCCGTCGTCTCGCAACAAAAAGAGTATGTCGACGGATTTGTCTCCAAACGACATTGACGAGACTGATCTCACCATATTTTTACTCTTTTTTCGCATTTTTTAATATAGTTCGTGTTTCTATACAAAAAAGGTCGCTGAAAAAATCAACGACCTTTCTTTTTGCTTGTTTAAGTGACTTACTTTGAAGCCTCAACTGAAACCTTGCGGAATTCCTTGAGATCCTTCATAAGTTCCAAAGCGTTCTTACGTGCGCGCGCACCGGCAGCCTTGTTTCCCTTAACTACCTGTGCCTCAGCATTTGCCTGAAATTCTGCGATTTCAGCATTGATTTTAGCTACGAGCTCTTTCATGTTATTGAATTTTAAATTAGTAATTGAAACTTCTTTCAAAAACGCTGCAAGATAGACAGAAAAACACTAACTTGCAAGTATTCAAGGCATTTTTTACCCTTTTAAACAGCATTTTTTGCATATTAAAAGCAAATTAGCGAAATTTGCATAAAACAACATTCATAATCATGAGAATATCACCGAAATTCAAGGTTCGCTCAATGGCCGGGCAGAACGTCATCATAATGCAGGGCAAATACGGCGGCGACATGACCAAAATCATATCTCTCAACGAGACGTCGCTTTTTCTGTGGAACACGTTCCACGACAAGGAATTCACTGCGGATGACGTCACTTCCGCACTCGTCGGCGAATATGGAATCGACGAACAGCTGGCGAGGAAAGACGGACAGACCTGGTGCGACAAAATTGCGGAATGCGGACTTTTGGAGAAAGACGGGGAGGACATGACGGATGCAAGATAATCAGATGCCTGTCATGCTGTCAATCGCCGGATTCAGACTTCTCTTCTCCGGAGATGACCTATGCTGCTTTATCCACGCAATGCCATTTTTCAGACCATTTGTGACATCCTGCACAGAGAAAGCTGATTTCATTGTCTCTGAAGAACTTGACGAAACCGACACGGCCAGACTTGCGACCGCATGCGAACGAGGCGGAAGTTATTTCGACGTCTCCTTCGAAGACATCACCTGCCATTTCTACAGAAATTCAGACACGCTCGTCTTCCACATGAACGAGGAGCACTCCGGAAAGGAACTTTGGGAAACATGGAAAATCGGAGACTCGACAGTGCGGACATCCATAGTCAGAGCCACTGCGACAATGTACAGATACGCCCTTTGGACGGCCGTGAATTTCCTTACCTGCGGACACGGATGCGTGGCGATACACAGTTCGGCAAACGTCTTTGACGGAAGGGCGGCCATTTTTCTCGGAGAATCCGGAACCGGAAAGAGCACACACACAAGACTGCTTCGCGAAAGGTATCCGGAATCGTTTCTTCTGAACGACGACAGCCCGTTCGTGCGGGTCATGCCTGACGGGAATGTGGTGGTCTTCGGCTCGCCGTGGAGCGGTAAAACACCATGCTACAAGGCTGAGTCCTACCCCCTTGCGGCGATTGTACGCCTGAGCCAGGCTCCGCATAACAAGATTCAGAAACTCAATCCCATACAGGCAATAGGAGCACTGCTGCCTTCTGCACCGCCTGCGCTGAACTACACGGAAGAGACTTCCGACGCTGTCTGCAACTACATTTCTGATGTCTTGGCTGAAGTCCCGGCGTGGTCGCTTGAATGCCTCCCGAATATCGAGGCTGCGGAACTTTCTCACGATACGATTCTGTGAGCCAGCTATGGGAGTCGAACCCACGACCTTCGCGTTACGAATGCGATGCTCTACCAACTAAGCTAAACTGGCTTTGGCCTCAATCTGCGGACGATGTCCGAAGAAAGGACTGCAAAGATAGTAAATTTCTGAATATATTTCATCTATCGGGACAAATTTTCTTCATTCCTGACATTTTCTCTTGAGTGCATTCATTATTATGGAAAATGAAAGATACTGTGACATACTGATTATAGGGGGCGGAGCTGCAGGACTTATGGCAGCAGTCGGAGCCGGTTCCGCCGACAAATCTTCAGAAAATGCTGACTCACCCGGAGGAAGCACCCCCAAGGTGGTGGTTCTTGAAAAGATGCCGAGAGTCGGGCGGAAGATCATGATAAGCGGAAAGGGGCGATGCAATTTCACGAACATGTCCGAATGGAACGAATTTTCGCGGCATGTGCACCCGAAAGCAGATTTCCTCAAGCCGGCGTTTTATGCCCTGCCTCCGCAAAAGATGATGGAAATGATTGAGGCTCAAGGATGTCCATGTGTTGTAGAGCGCGGCAATAGGGTATTTCCAGAATCGCACAAGTCCGTCGATGTTGTTGACGTGCTTTTGGAAATGGCGCAGGAAACAGGCGCCGAGATTGTCACAGGATGCGAAGTCCACGACATTGACAAAAATGAAAGCGAGGAATTCATCGTCTCCACAAATCTCGGAGATTTCATCGCAGGCAAGCTCATAATCACGACAGGCGGCCTCTCCTACCCTACCACAGGTTCAACGGGCGACGGCTACAGATGGGCACGGGAATTCGGTCACAGGATTGAAGGATGCTTCCCGGCTCTCACGGCCATCGTCCCTAAAGGCTACAAGGCTGACGGAGCGGATGTACATTCGGCAGTGATGGACGAGGCCGGGATCGCGGACAGAGAAGAATACAGAAATCTTAAAGGACACATTGACAGAGCCCGTCCGCTCACGGAATGGGGAAAACAGCTTGCCGGGGTGCAGCTCAAGAATGTAAGACTCGGGGTAGAAGTGAACGGCAGCATCGCGGATTATGAGTTCGGGGATCTCGACTTCACTGACGGAGGAATAGAGGGGCCGATAGGTTTCAAACTCAGTCGCAAGGCTGTCAGAGCGATTATCAATGGTTCAAAGGTAACTGCACACATTGACCTGAAGCCGGCCGTCGAGCCGGAACAACTGGAGCGCAGGATTGACGAACTGTGGAAAGAAATCACCGATGACAGAAGAAGCTACACCATCATACGAGGAAGGCAAACTCTCCGCCCGTACAAGGAGCGCTTTGCCGTACTGTTGAGCAAGCTGCTGCCCAAGGAGCTAATCCGACCTTTTGTCGCATCGTTTCCGTCGCTGGACAGCAGAAGCCTCGGAAAGGCGCTGAAGGACTGGAGACTGCCCATTGCCGGGTATGTCGGCTACGAGCGCTGCGTCGTAACGGCAGGAGGGGTTGCTTTGGACGAGATCAACAAAAAAGACCTGGAATCCAAACTGGTTCCAGGCCTTCACTTTGCCGGTGAGCTGCTCAATCTTGACGCGGACACCGGCGGGTATAACCTGCAGATTGCCTTCTGCACCGGCTACTTGGCCGGTGTCGGGGCGGGGCGAAGAAAAAGCGACCTGCTTCGTTGCATGTGAATTTCAAATCCTCACAACCACAAGGTTGCTCCGGTTTGAAATCCACTGTGCGCCTTGCATCTCATCTTTTTCTTCATCCCCGCCTCCAAGTTGCTCTTACAAGCAATTTTCAAACTTTGCTTGAGGTTTTATCAGAACAGCAGGTCGGTGACTTGATTGAAGACGTTTTCGGCGGTGAAGCCAAGCTTCTCGTCAAGCACCTTGTATGGAGCGGAGAAACCGAAGCTTTCTAGACCGAAGACAGTGCCGTTCGAGCCGACAAGCCCCTGAAGTGTCACTGGAAGTCCTGCGGTGAGTCCGAAGACATTCGCCCCGGCAGGAATCACTTCGTCCTGATAGTCCTCGCTCTGGCTGCGGAACAGCCCTTCTGACGGTGCTGACACGATGCGGCAGCGGATGCCCTTCTCGCGAAGAAGCGCCGCTCCGGCAATCAGGGTCGCGACCTCAGAGCCGGATGCCACGAGAACGACCTCGTTCCCGCCAAGCCCGTGATCATGAAGCTTGTCAGAGCCGGCAACTATATATGCCCCCCGGGAGACCTGCGAGTAGTCATTGTCCTCCGGAAGGCTCTTGATGTTTTGCCTTGAAAGAATCAGCGCCGTAGGCGTCTTCACATTTTCCATAGCGAGCTTCCACGCCTGAGTAGTCTCCTCCGAGTCTGCCGGACGGAGCACGAGCATTGAGTTCATTCCATGGTGATTCTTCAGTTTCTCCATCAGACGGATCTGCGCCTCCTGCTCGACAGGCTCATGCGTAGGGCCGTCTTCGCCGACACGGAATGCATCGTGCGACCAGATGAACTTCACAGGAACCTCCATAAGAGCGGCCATTCTTACAGCCGGTTTCATATAGTCGGAGAACACGAAGAACGTCGCGCATGCCGGAATAACGCCGCCGTGGAGTGCCATTCCTATGCAGCAGCAGGCCATCGTGAGCTCAGACACTCCCGCCTGGAAGAACGCTCCGGAGAAATCCCCGGCCTTGAACGCGTGGGTCTTCTTGAGAAATCCGTCGGTCTTGTCGGAGTTGGAAAGATCCGCAGATGCCACGACCATGTTCTCGACCTCAACGGCCAGCGTTCCGAGAACAGCCGCAGATGCGCCGCGAGTGGAATCGTCACGTTTCTGCTGCACTGCCTTCCAGTCGATTTCCGGTGTCTCGCCGGAGAACCACTTTGCCTTCTTCTCGGCAAGTTCCGGATTTTCAACTGCCCACTGAGCTTCAGCAGCCTTGCGCCCTGCCACAATCTTGAGAAGTTCCTCCCTACGAGCAGCGTAGATGGCCTCAGTCTCCGGGAATATGACGAACGGATTCTCCGGGTCTCCCCCGAGAGCCTTTACCGTGTTGACATACGCCTCGCCTCCGAGAGGGGCTCCGTGAGTGGCGCAGCAGTTCTCGTAGCTTGAGCCATCGGCACGCAATGCGCCCTTGCCCATCACGGTATTGCCGATGATGAGCGTCGGCTTGCCCACAGTCTCAAGAGCCTTGTCAAGAGCCGCACGAATCTGCTCGACGTCATTACCGTCAATCTCGATCACATTCCAGTTCCACGCCCTGTACTTGGCAGCAACGTCCTCATTGTCAACGACTGCCGTTTCCGTAGAGAGCTGGATGCGGTTGGAGTCATAGAACATTATGAGGTTGTCCAGTCCGAGAGTCCCGGCTATTCGGCCCGAGCCCTGCGAGATTTCCTCCTGGATTCCTCCATCGGAAATGTAGGCGTAGATTCTCTGGTTCATCACATCTCCAAGGCGGGCCTTCAGGAACTTGGCTGCGATTGCCGCACCGACCGCGAAGGTGTGTCCCTGTCCAAGCGGACCTGAGGTGTTCTCGATGCCCCTTTCCACGCAACGCTCCGGATGTCCCGGCGTCGGACTTCCCCACTGACGGAACTGCGAGAGCTCGTCCATCGTGAATTTTCCCGTGAAGGCAAGGGTGGAATAGAGCATTGTGCTCATGTGCCCCGGGTCGAGGAAAAAACGGTCACGCCCGTCCCAGAACGGGTTTTCCGGGTCATAGACAAGATACTCGGAATAGAGCACGTTGATGAAGTCGGCTCCGCCCATTGCCCCTCCGGGATGGCCGGACTTGGCCTTTTCAACCATAGAAGCCGCCAACACACGGATGTTGTCAGCGGCTCTATTCATATTTTTAACATCATTCTTCATAATGCAAAATGCTTGGAAGTGGTGGGATGCATAAAAGAGGGAGTGCAAGGCTTGCGAAATCTTTTTAACCGGAGCAACCTCCCGGTTGTGAGGATTAAAAAGTTGAGCGTAACGAAGCAATCCGCTTTCAGGCGCCCATCACATCAGAATGACTGGGCAATAGCAATGAAGTCATCAGCCTTCAAGGCAGCGCCTCCGATGAGGCCTCCGTCGATGTCGGGCTGCGCGAAAAGTTCCTTTGCGTTTGAAGGCTTGCAGCTTCCGCCGTAGAGGATGGTGATGTCCTCGGCAAGAGCGCCGAATTTCTCCGCGAGCACCTTACGCACGCATGCGTGGATTTCCTCAGCCTGTTCCGCTGTGGCAGTCTTGCCTGTTCCGATTGCCCAAACCGGCTCATAAGCGACGATGACCTTCGCCATCTCCTCCGGAGTCAGGGTGTAGAGAACGTTCTTGACCTGCTCGGTAACAACATCGAAGTGCTTTCCGGCCTCACGCTGCTCAAGGTTCTCTCCGATGCAGAAAATAGGTGAAAGACCGGCGGCAAGTGCAAGATGAATCTTGTCAACGAGCTTTGCATCAGTCTCACCGTAGTACTGACGGCGCTCAGAATGTCCGAGGATAGTGTACTCACAACCTACGGAGGCGAGCATATTCACAGCAACCTCACCGGTGTATGCGCCCTTCTCCTTGTCAGCACAGTTCTGCGCTGAAAGACCTACTGCTGAACCCTTTACGACCTCAGCTACCGGCGCGAGATGTACAAAAGGTGGAGCGATGATAAGTTTCACGTCCGCCGGAACCTCAGCCGACTTTGCGACAACTGCCTTTGCGAGCTCTACGCCCTCAGGAACCGTGGTGTTCATTTTCCAGTTTCCTGCAACGATGTGTTTTCTCATTTCAAATATATTTAAATGTTGTACATATATTCACAATATCCTGCAAATTTACAAATCTGTTTCGAATATACCGAATATAAAACGGGGCATTTTCCGTCAAAAGTCGCGGACTGGAGCAACCCGCCGAAGAAAATGAATGACAACGGCAGATTTGTACCAAATATTTACTACTTTTGCAGTTTGTGGGCTGCGTTCCACGGAACTTATGGTTTGAAATACAATGCTTATAAATATTGAAAACATATCATTCGATGAAGAATTTTGTTGAGGAATTGAAATGGAGAGGCATGATTCAGGACATCATGCCGGGAACTGAGGAAAAACTTATGGAAGGTCCGACGGCAGCGTATGTCGGAATCGATCCAACGGCTGATTCGCTGCACATCGGTCACATGGTCAGCATCATGATTCTCAAGCACTTCCAGAACTGCGGACACAAGCCGTTCGCACTCGTGGGAGGTGCCACTGGAATGATTGGCGACCCTTCGATGAAGTCCCAGGAGCGCAATCTTCTCGACGAGGAGACGCTTGCTCACAACGTGGCCTGCATAAAGAGGCAGTTGTCCCGTTTCCTCGACTTTGAGTCCGGAGCGGCCAACTGCGCCGAGCTTGTGAACAACTACGACTGGATGAAGGGATGGAGTTTCCTCGACTTCACACGCGACATCGGAAAGCATATCACGGTGAACTACATGATGGCCAAGGACAGCGTGAAAAAGAGACTCTCAAGCGAGTCCCGCGAGGGAATGTCCTTCACCGAATTTACCTACCAGCTTCTTCAGGGCTACGATTTCCTCTACCTCTATGAGCACAAGGGTTGTACGCTCCAGATGGGAGGTGCCGACCAGTGGGGCAACATCACGACAGGTTCTGAGCTCATCCGCCGCATGCTCGGCAAGGAAGCCTACGCGCTCACCTGCCCACTCATCACCAAGGCCGACGGAGGCAAGTTCGGAAAGACGGAGAAGGGCAACATCTGGCTCGACCCGGAGCGCACTTCTCCTTACCAGTTCTACCAGTTCTGGCTCAACGTGAGCGACGAGGACGCGGCAAAGTACATCAAAATTTTCACGATGCTCGACAAGGAGACCATCGACGCCGCAATAGCCGCACATGCCGAAAACCCGGGAGCACGTTCGCTCCAGAAACTGCTCGCGAAGGAAGTCACTGTCATGGTTCACGGGGAGAAGGAATACGAGAACGCAGTCGCGGCGTCCGGCATACTGTTCGGGAATGCCACGTCAGAACAGCTCAAGTCTCTCGACGAGAAGACATTCCTCCAGGTGTTTGACGGCGTCCAGACCTTTGCAGTGTCCCCGGCCAAGCTTCCATGCAACATTATAGACCTCCTTTCAGTGGAGACGTCTTTCTTCCCGTCGAAGGGAGAGTGCCGCAAGATGATTCAGGGCAACGGAGTCAGCATCAACAAGGAAAAGGTCAGCGACATCAACGCGCAGATAGGCTTCGAATCTGTGCTCGACGGAAAGTACATCCTCGCACAGAAAGGAAAAAAGAACTACTGCATCATCAAGGTTGAGTAGGTTTCAACAACAAGGCAAAGGTTAACACGTTTTTAACACACAATGAAGCGGTCGCAGAGAAATGATTTGTGCAGGCCGCTTTATTGTGTGCATGGAGGAGACAGGATGCTTTCGCTCCGCTCAAGATCCTTACTGCGGGATTGTCATAGACCGATTTGAGGAAGTCCACGCGGGCAAAGCCCGCTTTGGGACTTTAAGTTAAGAAGGAG
>DJRM01000038.1:14611-24652 GCA_002440085.1 Bacteroidales bacterium UBA6360 | reverse complement strand
CTCCTTCTTAACTTAAAGTCCCCGCAAACTTTCGTTTGCGAGGACTTCCTCAAATCGTGACCCGCACAGGATTCAAACCTGTAACCTTTTGATCCGTAGTCAAATGCTCTATTCAGTTGAGCTAGCGGGCCTCGTTTATTATGCTACTCTTCGTTCTTTACAAGAGCAAGCTTCTTCTCCTTGATACGAGCCTTCTTTCCTGAAAGTTCACGGAGGTAGAAGATGCGCGCACGACGAACTTTACCTACCTTGTTAACCTCGATTGACTCGATGAACGGTGACTGGAACGGGAAGATTCTCTCAACACCGATTCCGTTTGAAATCTTGCGGATGGTGAACGTCTTAGTTGCAGGTGAAGCACCCTTAATCTGGATGATTACGCCTCTGAACTTCTGAAGCCTTTCCTTGTCTCCCTCCTTGATACGGTAAGTGACAGTCACTGTGTCACCTGCCTTAAACTTCGGGTATGATGCAACTTTCTCATTTGCGAAAGCATCATTGACAACCTTAATAAAATCCATTTCAATAAGTTTTTGTGGCAACATTAAGGAATTACCCAAGACCCTAAGAGGTTGCTTTTGTTTTTGGGACTGCAAAGGTACGAATAAAATCTAAAACAGCAAATCTTTTTCAACTTTTTTCAAACAAAAAAGAGACCGGGATAAACCGGTCTCTGAATCACTATTTATCAAGCATCATCAAACTGCTTGGAGTGAAGGGATGAAGAAAAGGAATGGATGCAAGGCGGATGGTGAAGTCAAATACAGCAGCAACCTGATGGTTGTGAGGATTTTGACAAGACATCCAACGCAGCAGACAACCTTTTATTCGCCCTGAACAACTTCAAACTTGACAGTGCCCTTGATGTCCTTGTAGCACTTCACCGTTGCCTCGTAGAATCCGAGTTCCTTCACTGCATCAACAATCGTGATGTCCTTCTTGTCCACATTGATGCCCTGTGCAACGAGAGCATCGGCAATCTGGGCTGTAGTCACGGAGCCGTAAATCTTGCCGGACTCGCTCACCTTTGCAGCGACCTTCACGACAACCTCAGCAAGCTTGGCTGCAAGAGCCTCCGCGTCAGCGCGGAACTTAGCCTCCTTGTGAGCCCTCTGGCGGAGATTCTCAGCATGAACCTTCTTTGCAGACGCGGTGGCGAGAGTAGCGTATCCCTGAGGAATAAGGTAGTTGACAGCATATCCTGTCTTTACATTGACGATGTCGTCAGCGTGACCGAGGTTGGCCACATCCTTCTTCAAGATAATTTCCATATAGCTGTCCTCCTATTATTTCATAAGATCCGTAACGTATGGGAGAAGTGCGAGGTGACGCGCACGCTTCACTGCCTGGGCAACCTTCCTCTGGAACTTGAGTGAAGTACCGGTGATGCGGCGAGGGAGAATCTTACCCTGTTCGTTGAGGAACTTCTTGAGGAATTCAGCGTCCTTGTAGTCAACATACTTGATGCCTGCCTTCTTGAAACGGCAGTACTTCTTCTTTCTTACCTCTACTGTAGGAGGGTTAAGATAACGGATTTCATTGTTCTGTGCCATAGTTTACTCCTCCTTTTTAGCTGCCTTGTTTGCCCTTCTCTTCTCCGCGTAAGCAACTGCGTGCTTGTCCATAGCGAATGTGAGGAAGCGGATGACGCGTTCATCGCGGCGATACTGTGTCTCAAGGTCGGCGATCAGCGAAGGCTCTGCCTTGAATTCAATGAGATAATAGAATCCCGAGGTTCTCTTCTGGATAGGATAAGCCAGCTGACGGAGACCCCAGTCCTCTTCGTACACGATTTCACCACCATTCTCTTTGATGAATCCGGTGTACTTGGCAACCGCTTCCTTCATCTGAACATCAGACAAAACGGGAGTTGCAATGAAAACGGTTTCGTACTGTTTGATCATTTTGTTTGTAACTAAATGTTTATAAATAAATTGCAGTCCATCGTGGGTCGCCAGTAGGTGCGATTCCCCACAAATGGGCTGCAAAATTACAATTTTATATTTATTTCAGCAAATTTATTTTGTTGCTGCCTCGATCTTCTTCATCAGCGCAAACATAATGAGTGCCGCGATGAGGCAAAGACCGATGAGTATGCCCCAGTTGTACATCAGAGGAATCTTGTTCCAAAGCATGGAAGGAATGGAGCTGAGATAGTTTCCGATTGCAGTAGCGGCAAACCAGCAGCCCATCATCGCGCCCTTATATTTAGGAGGGGCAACCTTCGACACGAACGAGATTCCCATCGGGGAAAGAAGCAGTTCGGCGAATGTGAGGGTGAGATAGGTCGAAATGAGCCAGCCCGGACTGAGTATGCTTTGAGTTTCCCCCTCGCCGAGATCCATCGGAGAGGTGAGACCGAACGAAGCAAGCGTGATGATGACAAAGCCGAGAGCGGCCACAAGCATTCCGAAGGCAATTTTCTTCGGAGCAGACGGTTCCTTTCCCTTTGCGGCAAGTGCGCCGAAGATTGCCATCGACACCGGAGTCAGGGCAACCACGAAGAACGGGTTGAACTGCTGGAAGTCCGACGGCTGTGCAAGCAGAGGGTTCGGGGTGTTGTAGAAATAGAGCAGAACCGCACCGAGCCAGAGCACGAAGGTCGAAAATCCGGAGATGATTTTTCCTTTCTTAGTCTCTGACTGGAAGACACCGAACGCCGTGTACACGGAAACTGCGATGAGGGCAAGAATCCAGATGTTGAACCACAGCCTCATAGGTCCCGTGACGGTGAGGTCAGTATATTTCTTCGCGAAAAACGTGAGCGCCGAACCATTCTGGTGGAATGCCATCCAGAAGAAAATCACGACGGCGAACACAAGGAACAGAGCCACAAGGCGGTCTTTCGTCTGCTTCGGAGTGAGTTCCTCGACAGGAGCGGCCGTGGCCTTGCTCTGCTTTGCCGTCACATCGGCATGCCTGAACCAGCTGCGGCATGAGTAGTAAATCACCACCGAAAGAATGAGCGACACGCAGGCCACGCCGAAACTGAGACCGTACGCGTCGGAAAGTGCGGAAAGATATGCCGGGTCCTGGCAGGCTGCGTCATAGACAAAGCCATGCTTTGCGAGCACGACTTCGGTGATTTTCCTTGCCATTGACGGGGCGAACATAGCGCCGATATTGATGGCCATGTAGAAAAGACTGAATGCGGCGTCTCGCTTCGAGGCATATTTCGGGTCATCGTAGAGATTGCCGACGAGAACCTGCAGATTCCCCTTGAAGAGACCGGTTCCGACAGCGACCAGCGCAAGCCCCCCGAACATCACAAGTTTGGCGGCAAGTCCGTTGCCGACAGGGAGGGAAAGCGACAGATAGCCGAGAAACATCACGGCGATACCGATCGTCACGCATTTGCCGTAGCCAATCTTATCGGCAAGAATACCTCCGACAAGAGGCATGAAATAAACTCCGGCGAGGAAGATCGCATAGACCTGACCGGCCGCGGCCTCGCTCCATCCGAAGCGGGCCTGCATCAGCAGGGTGAGAATCGCCAGCATCGTGTAGTAGCCGAAACGCTCTCCGGTGTTGGCAAGGGCGAGGGCGAAAAGTCCTTTTGGTTGTCCTTTAAACATATTGTCTTTCTTTTAGTTATTTATTTTCACAATATCCTCTAAGAGAGGACGCAGTCCCTTATTTTTCCGGTATCGCAGCAAGTACAGCCTTGAGGAAATCCCAGGCCTTGGCCACCGACGGTATGTTGGCACGCTCGTCAGGGGAATGCGGGCTGAGGAGGGTCGGGCCAAATGAGACCATGTCCCAGTGCGGATAAGCACCGCTGAGAATGCCGCACTCCAGTCCGGCATGGATTGCCATCACTGCCGGTTCCTTGCCGTAGAGCCTGTGATAGACCTCCTTCATTGTTGCGAGAATCGCGGATGAAGGGTTCGGCGCCCAGCCGGAGTAGCCGCCGGTGAATTCCGTGGAAATGCCGGCAAGCTTGAAGACCGCGTCGAATTTCTCGGCAAGAGCCTCCTTTGCGGAGTCTACGGAACTCCTCATCAGTGTCTTGAGAGCGAACTCCCCTTTCTCTATCTTCACAACCGCGAGGTTGTTGGAAGTCTCTACAAGTCCCGGGATGTCGCTGCTCATCCTCTCCACGCCGTCCGGGCAGGCAAGAAGCGCGCGCACAAAACGGAGCGCGTCCTCCTCGGGAACATAAAGGCACTCGCTGTGGTCACAGCACTCCCCTTCCGCAGATCTGTATGGTTCAAAGACCATCTGCGCATCAGGGTCGGTCGTCGCATACTCGGCCTTGATTGCCGCGAAGGTCTCCTCTGCGACACGCTTTGCCTCAGCAACCTTGGCAGCCGGCACATAAACAGTCGCAAACGCCTCACGAGGAATCGCATTTCTGAGTGTACCGCCTTCAAGATCAAGGAGTTTCACATCGGCCTTGGTGATGAGCGCATAGAGCACCCGAGCCATCACCTTGTTCGCATTGGCGCGGTAAAGAATTATGTCCATTCCGGAATGTCCGCCCTTGAAGCCCTTCACTGCCAGAGACCAGCATTCCCAGTCCTTGGCAGGCTCTTCCGGGGCATACTTCGCAAACGCGGAGGCATCAAGCCCTCCGGCGCAGCCGACATAGAGCTCGCCCTCGGTCTCAGAGTCGAGGTTGATGAGAATCTCTCCCTTGAGCACGCCGGGCTTCAGGGCCTGGGCGCCTGTCATTCCTGTCTCCTCGTCAAATGTCACGAGGACTTCGAGAGGTCCGTGCTTGATGTCATCGGATTCGAGCACGGAAAGCGCCATTGCCACGCCCAGTCCGTTGTCCGCACCGAGAGTCGTGCCCTTCGCACGAACCCAATCCCCGTCGATTACCGTCTCAATCGGGTCTTTTTCGAAATCGTGCACCGTGTCGGCGTTCTTCTGAGGCACCATATCCATGTGCCCCTGAAGAATCACCCCTTTCATGTTCTCGCAGCCCGGTGTCGCAGGCTTGCGTATTATTACGTTGCCGATAGGAGTGCCGTCGATAATGGTTTCAAAACCGTGGCTTACGCCCCAGTCGTAAAGATACTTGGCGATTTTTTCCTCATGCTTCGAAGGTCTCGGAATACGCGTAATCCCGTAAAAGTTCTTCCACACAATCTGTGGATCCAAATCCTTAATTGTCATATACCTATATAATTATATATTTTTACGAAATCTATTTCTTTTCCACCGGAACGAGTTCATCGTAGACGCGTTCATATCCGAGCTGGGGAATGACAACGTTGCCCTGAAGAAGCACATTCGCCCCGTCACGCATCTTGAGCACGCATTCCGCCGGAACAAATTCCGTCTTCGACTCCCACTGGAATCCTTTCGGAACCTTCTTTTTCTTAGCAGGAACGCCTTGAACCTCAAGCGGTTCCGGGATATTAGTCGGGGTAAGTTCGATTGTCACCATGCGTCCCTCAAGGTGCTCGGCCGGAAGAAGACCGTTCTCCGAAACGCGGAAAGCGACATAGATGTGGCTGTCCTCGCCGGCTTTCGGAAGAACGCAGAACTCGCCCTCAAGCTCATTGGAGACAGAGTAGCCGAGGAAAAGTTTGAGAAGTTCGGCTTCCTGACGGGCAAATTCGTCAAGGGTAAGTCTGAGACTCTCTCCGGAAAGCGACATGTCCGTGTCGCCGGTAAGTATCTGATAGCGTTTCTGTCTTATATCAAGAATCTGATCTGCAGCACGTGCCGCGGAGAGTTCGAGACTGCGCTGCCCCACATTGGCCTTGAGAAGAGGGATCGCCGAAAAGTCGGCCTTTTTGTCAAGAGGCCTCCCGGATGTAAAAGCAAGTTCATCCGAAGCTGCGGGTTCCGTGGCCACGCTCACGGCCGTAAGGACAGTGGAAGCAGACGAGGACTGCTCGGCCTCGACACCGAGATACTTCACTGCATATTTAGCGTACGGTCCGGCATAAAACCGCTCCTGCACGGCGCTCACCTTAATCTTCAAGGCAACCGGTTCCTGCGCATGGGCGGAAATTCCGAGAATGCCTGCAATCAAAATCAGGAATACACGTTTCATATCAAACAAAAAATTTTTTCAGTCTTTCCATCTCTTGTGAGACCACAGCCAGTTGGCAGGACAGCGGTGTATCTCGGCTTCGAGAAGATCGTAATACTTTCGGATTATGTCCTTAGGCTCCATTTCGGCAGCATTCATGCAGATTGGGCTGAACGAGATATCGTAGTGTCCGCGCTCCGTACGATCGAAGTTCATGTAGAGGACAGCGGAACCGAGCTTGTGGGCGACCTCCGCCGGACCTAGAAAAGCCTTCGTCGGCTGGTTCATGAACGTTCCGATGCTGACCGCAGAAATTTCCGGAGACTGGTCTATGTTAAGGAAATATGTCAGACGGTCATTGCGGTGGGTAAGCATATAGCGAAGAAGACGCTTCGACTCGAGCATAAGACCGTCATTGCGGACCACCGATGTCCTGTTTTTTCGGAAAAATTCATCCCAGGCATCGTCATGCAGCTGTTTGTAGACACATCGGAGATTCTCCACAGGAACAGGGAAACGCTCAAGATCGCTGCATTCGGCGTAAGGGGCGCCTCCCATGAGTTCCCAGTTGCCGCAATGGGAATAGAATACTATGACGGACGGCGCCGAATTCCACGCTTCTTCCACTATTCGCGAATTTACAATCCGCACGAGTCCGGATTTGCGCATCTTCTCGGGTGTCGCGCCGGAGAACCATATCGCCTCGACAATTATTTCTGACATGTGACGGTAATATTCCCGCGAAAGCCGCTCAATCGTGTCGTAGTAGCATACGGAGGCGGGAAATGAGCGTCCCATGTTTATGGCGACAACCTCCCTTCTGTAGCCGACGACGCTACGGAGAACCCATGCGATGACATCGGCCCAGAAGTAGTGCACTTTCAGCGGAAATATCGCGAGAAAACGCACAGCACCGGTCAATAATGTCAGCTTCAATTTCTTCATATCCTGCAAATTTATCAAATTTCTCGTAATATATTGCAATGGCAGGGCATGAAGCTGTCTCATTTTTTAATAATTTTGCAGACATTTTTGACAGATATGGACGACAGAATAAGGGAAATGCTCATCGAATGGGCAGAGACCTACAATGACAGGAAATATTTCACGGAAGACCCGATAGCATTCCCGAGACATTTTGCCGAGGACTATGCGGCGGGAAAATGCAGCCTCGCGGACGTGGAGATTGCGGCGGTGATTTCCGCGCATCTTGCCTGGGGGCGAAGGGCTATGATTGTACGGGACTGCGGACGAGCTTTCGACGAAATGAATTGGAAACCATACGATTACGTAATGAATGGAGAATACCGCAACGACACGACAAGCCTGCACAGGACGGTAAGATGGAGCGAGTTTGCGGGGATATGTGCCCGGCTGCGCGAACTGTACTCCGAATGCGGAGAGGCTGCTGTGCCGAGCCTTGAGGGGCTGGATGACGAGGGGTTCAGAGTGAGGGTGTATGGTCAGAAACCGGATCGCAGGGCTCCGAACAAAAAGATAAACATGATGCGCCGATGGCTTGTGCGCGACGACGGGAAGGTGGACCTCGGAGTATGGAAGCATACGGACAGACGCAGCCTGATAATTCCTCTGGACGTGCATGTCTACGATGAAGCGACGGCACTCGGCCTTACAGAGAGGCGACAGAAGGACATGGTGACTGCAACGGAGATTACGGACAGCTTTCGGGAGATATTCCCGGACGACCCGTGCCTTGGGGACTTCGCTCTCTTCGGATACGGAGTAACCCATTGAGACATTTGAGGAAAGAAACGCATCTATTGGAGGATTAATCTGATGTCTATGCCTAAACTCTACATCGTGTCGGGCTGCAACGGCTCAGGGAAGACGACCGCGTCATACACTCTGCTGCCCGAGATGCTCGAATGCGCACAGTTCGTGAATTCGGACGAGTTCGCGAAGGGTCTGTCTCCGTACGAGCCGGAGAAGGTGCCGCTTCAGGCCAGCAGGTATATGCTGATGAAGATTCAGTATCTGTTCCGCAAGAAGAAGGATTTCGGGATAGAGACCACGCTTGCGACGCGCACGCTGCTGAAAATGGTTCGCAAGGCACAGGCGGAGGGATATTTCGTGACGGTCATCTATTTCTGGCTCGATTCGCCGGAAAGGGCGATGGAGAGGGTAAAGGCGAGAGTCGGCAAAGGTGGGCACAACATCCCGGTGGAGACGATCATAAGGCGCTACTATGTCGGCCTGGACTATCTTTTCAACGATTACATGAAGATTTGCGACAGGTGGATTCTCGCGGATAATTCGCAGCCGCCCTTCAAGGTCGTGGCCGAGGGGTTTCGCGAAACAGGCGAGGTGTTCGTGAGGGATGCGGCGACGTTTGCGCGGATAAAGGACGTGTGCGAAGAAGGGCGGACAAGACTTTCGGCGGAAGATTCAGGATGCGCCGTCGCGGATGAAGGAGGAACGATTGCCGGATAACAAGCGGCGTTGCCGGGCACGAGAATGGTTGCCGGCCAACAGAGACGATTACAGGAGAACGGGATTATGGAGAACGGAGAGAATCTGTACCTTGAGCTTTTCAGGGTAAGCAGGGCGGAACTTGAGGGACTCATGGCGAAGGCTTTGTCTTCAGGAGCGGATTTCGCTGACATCTATTTTGAATGCACGAACTACACGAACCTGCTTCTGAAAGACTCGCAGGTGACATCCGGAGGCTATCATGAGGATTTCGGAGCCGGCATCCGGGTGCTTTGCGGAGAACGGACGGGATATTCCTGCTGCGAGACCACCGAAAGGCGGGACATGGAGGCAGCCGTGGGCGCGGCTGCGGCAATCTGCGCTGCCGGAGGGTGTACCCGGAATGTCCGTGCAGGTCACGCGCCTTCCGGAAGCAAGTACGGGAACGCGCATGAAAAGGCAGCAGCCGGCATAAAACCCCGCGACGGACTCTATGGAATGAAAGACAGCTGGGAGTCCTGCAGCCGTCGGAAGATGGCAGAACTGCTCAAGAGAATTGATGAGGAACTGCGCAGGAGGGATCCGAGGGTGGTGAAGGTCATAGCCCAGATTTCCGACAGCGTAAGCCGGGTGATGATGTTCAACTCGCTCGGTGAACTTACATTCGAGACCCGTCCGATGGGCAGCGTTTCTGTGTCAGCCGTATTTTCCGGACATGGACTTGACGGAAAGCCGACAAACATTACCAAGTCCGAGTCACGCAGTTTCAGAATGGGGGCTGAAATGCTGTCGGACAGCCTGGTCAATGAACTTGCTGAGGGAGTGCTGCGAAATCTTGACGCGCGTTTCGAGGCCGTGCGCCCTAAAGGCGGGAAAATGCCGGTGGTAATGGGTGCCGGGGCATCGGGGATTCTGCTGCACGAGGCCATGGGACATGCCTTCGAGGCCGACTTCAACCGCAAGGGGCAGTCAATCTTTTCGGACAGGATGGGGCAGAGAATCTGCGCCAGTGGAATCAGCATTGTGGACGACGGGACAATCCCGGGCAACCGCGGGGCATGCGCCTTCGACGACGAGGGCATCCCGGGGCAGAAGACATATATGGTCGAGAACGGCGTGCTGACCAATTACCTTCACGACCGCATCAGCGCCGCGTGGTACGGAGTCTCCCCTACCGGGAACGGTCGCAGGGAGAATTTCCGATTCAATCCGATTCCGAGAATGAGGGCGACATATATGGAAAACGGAGACTGCGATGCTGCGGACATCGTGGCCTCCGTAAAAAAGGGAATATATGTCGACGAGTTTTCGAACGGTCAGGTGCAAATAGGCGAGGGCGACTTCACTTTCTATGTGAACAGCGGATTCCTCATCGAAGACGGACGCCTGACTGCACCGGTCAAGGACATCAATGTCATCGGAAACGGCCCGCAGGCACTGTCCGACATCACGATGGTCGGCAACGACCTCAACATAAGCAACGGCACCTGGACCTGCGGAAAGGATCAGTCGGTGCCGGTGTCAGTCGGCATTCCGACCGTGCTTGTCAAGTCACTCACCGTCGGCGGCGAATGACGGGGCGCCTAAAAGGCGGCCTGCGGCGTTGGATGTCTTGATGAAAT
>DJRM01000038.1:0-14587 GCA_002440085.1 Bacteroidales bacterium UBA6360 | reverse complement strand
CAGGTTGCTGCGGTATTCATCCGCGACATCCGCCTTGCATCCCATCCTTTTATGCATCCCCTTTCTCCAAGAAGCTTATTTAAGTAGTCTATTTCAGCGGCAGGGCGACGCGGAAACCGGTAAAATCGTAGGCTGCCGCATATCCCATGTAATCACGGACAAAGGTATATCCGTAAGCAACGGATGAGAACCACATTCCGCCGCGCACTGCACGAAGCGTTCCATCGGCACTGTCATCCGCATTGCTTGAACTTGCGTTCCTCGGGTTCAGAGGGCCGCCGCAAGGATAATCCGTTGATTTATAATAGTCTGCACAGATTTCAGATACATTTCCGCTCATGTCGTACAGTCCGAGGCAGTTCGGCAGACGCCCGGCCACCGGATGGGTGCCTCCCGTCTGACTGCCGGAGCCGGAAACCGCATTCGGATCCGTCCCGTTGCCGAGATAGGCGCCAAGACAAGAACTGCCTTCGCTGTCACAATTTTCGCACGACCACATGTAACTGTTGTAGTTTGCATCGTAGTCACATCCTGAAACGGCTTCATTGGCCCAATCTGAATTCCACTCGCTTCCGATGGCGGCATATTCCCACTGCGCCTCAGTCGGGAGATAGTAACCGTTATCCTTGTCCGGATAGCCGCATTTCTTTTCTGCAACAAAGGCAGCGTATGCGCCTGCGCCAAGACAGGTCACTCCCATCACCGGATAGTCGGCATAACTGCCCTCGTGCGTGGTCTTGCCGTCGGCATTGAGTATCGGACCGCTCTTCGGCACCCAGTTCTGAGTGTATTCATCTCCAAGGTTTTCGATTTGGATAATGTTTTCCGTAATCCATGCTCCAAGCACGACATCGTTCGGCTTACGCTCATTCAAGAAGTCGCAGTACTGCTGGTTAGTCACCTCCGTGCGTCCGATCCAGAACGAGTCAACGCGATAGTCCTTGTCTACAATCGCCATATTGACGACATCATCGTCAGCCTCGAATATACCACATATATTGAGTGAACCGCCCGGCACGAAGACCATGTCGCAATAGGTGTCGAATTTCGAGAGTGCCGGAACCTCCGCCGTGTAGGATGAGGCAGCCTCGAACTTGAGTCCCTTGCCTTTCTTGACGGAGTAAGTCACCGGAGTGCCGTCAGCCTTTTCGGCGGCAACATAGAATGTGACATCGGAACTCGCAAGATTCACGGGAAGCATCATCGCGTATGCCGTCACCTTCTGGCCGGCCTCGACCTTCGAGTTCTTGAATCCGAGCGAAAAGGAGCGCTTTGCTGTGCCCCAGCCTTTTGCGACAGGTGTTGCCGCCGTGAGGTCGACCACTCCGGTGTCATAGAACTTATTGAGTGCCGTGACCATTGTCAGGAACTTGACCGTGGCGGCCTCAGGAAGGGAAAACTCGAACGCCATCTTCACAGCGAGGTGTGTGAACGAGAGCTCGGCCTTGCCGTCGGAAAGCGTCACCGGAGAGGAAGCCATGTAGGCGAACTTGCCGAGATGAGCCTCCGCGTTCGCGCCGAACCCGTCCTGAGTCTGGCCGTTGAAATAAAGCTTTGCTGCGGTCGGAACGATGTCGAAGCCCGTGTCATAAGGGTCGGTAGTGTAGGGGTAGAGGACGTAGACTTCATCTGTTGACTCCGCTCCGAGCTTTCCCGTGAAGGAACCGGTTGTCGTGCCTGCCCCGGAAGAGAGACTGAACTTCGCCGGAGTCTTTGACGACGCCGTGAACACGCCGATTTCGTCTCCGGAGCTCCACTTGGCGGAAGTTCCCGAGATGGATGTCTTTGTGCCTCCGGTAATTGAGGAACCGGCGCCGTCCACGTCCATTGAGGGATATGCCCCGATTAGCGTGACCGTATTCCCTTCAGCGACGGAAGTCTCCGGTTCTGTCAGTTCCTTGCTGCACGCCGAGAGCATCATCGCGGCGGCTGCTATAATGAAAAATATATTTCTTTTCATGTCGATATGTCTTTTATGAAACTTTCAAAAGAATCGAAACAGTTTCTTGTTTCAATGCCGAAATGTTTTCAACTGATTATCTGAATGTTATTACCATCTACCTCCGTCAGTGAACTGCCCAAGATTTCCGCCAGCGATGATGTCAATCAGCGGTTTTGCAGGTTCACCGGGATCCGGTTTGTCGGGGTCCGGCTTATCGGGATCCGTCGGATCTGTCGGATCTGTCGGATCTGTCGGATCTGTCGGATCTGTCGGATCTGTCGGATCTGTTGGATCTGTTGGATCAGTAGGGTCCGTTGGATCAGTGGAGCCGCCTCCGACATTGGTCAGCGTGATTTTCCCCGTGTATTTGCCGGAAACGGTGTGCGGAGTCGCCGGGTCGTCATCAACGAAACTGTAAATTATTGTGCATTCGCCGTCGCTGCCGCTTCCGGAAATCGTGACCGTGCCGGCCGTGAAAGGAGCCATACCCGCGAGCTGGGACTGGCTGTCAATCTTGGCCAGGGCATAGTACCATCCGCCGCCGAGGCTCGCATTGCCGGAGTCATCCTTTGAAAGATAGCCCGGAACGGCCGTTCCCGGAACGAGTTCGTCAAGATAGATTTCGTCTATACTCTTTTCGATGACCTTGTAGGCACCGTCGATATTGCCGCTGTTCCATGCCGTCTTCGCGACGTTCAGCGTAAGGGTCATGTATTCACACGGATTCTGCTCCGTGTCACCGGTAAAGTTCAGAATCAGCGCATCGGACTCCATCCCATCGACTCCCCATGAATAGAATGTCCCCTCAACCGCCGTGAACGACGTGGAGATGCTTTCCGTAAGCGTGGAATTTCCGCCGGCCGTGTCATCGTAGAATGAGACTGCCCCATTATATGCTGCCTTCAGAGATGTCTTGTCGAGGAAAGTAAGTTCAATGTCAAATATATAGTTCTCGCCGGATTTCACGATTGTGATCTTTCCGCCGACGGCATCCTTTCTGGTCTGAGCACCGTTTTCGTCCAGCACATAGACATAAGTCGGGCTGACATCCCCCGCAGCATCGACATTGAAGGTACCTTTCTGTGTCGGAGTGAGCGCGGAACTCGGTGTGTAGGTTCCCTCGATGGAGAATGTATCGAACGTCGCCGCAGCCACATTCACGTCAATGCAGATGGCCGTCCCAGGGCCTTGCGCCTTGCCGTCAGTCCCGATGGTCATGTCGGTCATCTCGAAATAGACATCGTCGAGTTTTCCGTCAGTGTCCCAATAGTCACCGGCGTAGTAGCAGTCCACGCTCTTGAGCTGTATCGCGTCACCCGAAGGAGCTGCAACCGAGGCCTGGGACACAGCTATCTTCTTGGGTTCCACACCTTCAGCAGAAACAGTGAGCGTCGCGGTCCGCGCCTCATAACCGGTGTTCGCCCCGGCACTGACAATCACGGTTCCGATGCCGCTCCCGATTGCCGGGGAGACCTTCACCCAATCCGCATCTGCCGCCACTCTCCACGCGAGCCCGGAAGAGGCGTTGATTTCAAGTTCCTTCGAGTCTCCGGCAATGTCGAAGGAAATGCTTTCCGTCGCGACCGAAAGAGTCTTGCCATCCCCAGCCGGCTTTATCGTCTTGTCGCAGGCCGTTGTGAGCAATGCCGCAGCCGCAACAAAAAACGAGATAAGTTTCTTTGTTGTTTTCATTTATTTTATAGAATTATAGTCACGTCACCAATCATATTCAGAATCATCAGAGAATTTCACATCTTTATCGCTATTCCCATATCCAAAATCTCCAATTAACGCCCCTAGTCGTCCATATTTGTCAAAAGGAAGCACTCCAAAAGAAAATGTGTCAAGTCCATAGCCACTTAAATCCATTGTTTTCTTATAAAGAACAGTGCCGTCAGACTGCAACTCAAACAATGAATTGTCTGCATCACCGAAATGGTACACATCACCATTCATCACCTCTTCTTTTGTCAGCGATGTCGTTCTCCCCGCAGGCTTCATCAAAGCATAGAACCCGACAACTGAATCATTGGACTTTTCTATTGTCAGCACAGCGTCATTGTAGTCGCCCCTTTTAGTACGCGCCAAGTAGGTATACTGCACTGCCGGCGTTTTCAGTGAACTCAAAGCAACCCGTTCAACATTCGCATTGGACAGATTGAGGGAAAAGTCCTTGACTTCCGCGCGGTTGAATGTTTTGGGTGAATTGAAAGTAAAGAGATACAATGCCTTGTCTGTCGTCAGTA
The DNA here is from genome assembly GCA_002440085.1 of Bacteroidales bacterium UBA6360. GTDB lineage: Bacteria > Bacteroidota > Bacteroidia > Bacteroidales > UBA932 > Cryptobacteroides. The sequence goes on along the minus strand of DJRM01000038.1, from coordinate 10,399 downwards.
TTATTTTGCCTGTAAATGAAGACGGAACAATGGACAAATAAATAGGAGAACTTGTTTCTTTTGAAGTAGCGGCAGTCAATGCAAACGGATTAGAAAGTGTCACTGTCGCCATGGTACTGCTGCCCGTCAATTCCGGAATGGCATCATCAGCTATTTTATTGCCCAATTTTGTTGACCCTGAAATATTTACAGAATTAGAATACAGAGAAATGTCCTTTACCTTTTCTTTAGAATATTCTCCGGAAGAATCATAAACATAGAAAGCTATTATAGACGAAAGAATGTGCATCGGAACATTAGCCTCAACTGTTTTATTTTCCAAGGAAGGCGAAAAGAAATCACTCATCATCGGAACAGCCTCGTAAGCTTTGCTTTTTTCTCCAGCAGAACTCTGCGTTTGTTTTTCTTCTATGGCCAGACTGACATCTGTAATATAACTCCAGCTTGCATACGGATATATCATACGCATCTGCTTGGAACTATCAAGAACTTTATCTGATGAAAACAAGAAAGAGGCCGACGAATAATCATCAGCAGCTGTCATCGAAGAACTCTGCAAAATAGCATTCCACGAATAGCTACCTTCCGAAGAATCGGTATTAAGTTGGAAGCAATACAATGCCATTTTCTTAGCGTCGTCTTGTCCCCAGCGTATCAGCGGATTTGGAGAGAGAATAGTTTTTGTATTGAGGTCGTTGGTAGAATTTTCATCGGGGACATAAACATTAAGCTTTATTTCTTGCCCCCCCCGGTTGATATTCTCGACCTTTTCTGTCTTGGTGCAGGCAGCGGCTGCGAGTATGGCGAGCCCTGCCATTATGAAGTTGTTGATTTTTTTCATCTTGAATTCTGGTTTAAGCAGTTCCCTGTAGAAACAGGCTTTAAAATTGAGAAATTCCGAATTCCGTGAGGCAATTCATGAAAACTCTTTGTCATCCTCACCTTGAAAAATGTCAAAATACTTTGCCTGAGGGTCTTCGCCTCCACTGCCGGCAAACCCTGTTTCCGGGCAGACCCGCGTTACCATGCACGACGGGCTTTCATAACAATCGCGTTTCATTGTTTTAATTTTTCAGTTAAACACTACACCATATATAACATTCAAGAGCCATTTTGGCTCCGAATCAATATAAAACACGCGCAATATTGCTTCTAACTATAAGAGAAGCACTGTAAAAACCACTAATTCTTAAGAAGAACGTAGACTATTTTTATACTTTCCGTTTACAAATATAGGAAATAAACGCAACAAAGCAAGAAAAGCTGCCATTAAAATTTGTAAGCACAATCAAAAAAAAGTCTCCGCAGAACCGTGTCGATGGAACTGCGGAGACTTTATATGTTTGAGTATCAGCTACTCTTTGCGATGTCAGTATTTCTGACCAAGAACCTCGAAATAGGCCTTGCCTGAGACGACGGTAACACGATAGACGGTGTTCTCGACCTGATAGTATTCGCGGCCGTTGAAGGTGAACATGTCGTAGTCTTCAGGGAGGGCATCCACGAGGGCTCCTGCAGGAGGAACTATGACGTAGTACTGGCCGTTCGTGTTCTGGTAGAAGACTCCGTCCTGATAGAAGTAGTCGGTGCCGGCGGCCGCGTAGCTCTGGACGAGCCCCATTGCGAGCGCGAGCTGATAGGCTTCAGTCGAACGTGTTGCCATGTACTGCTCCTGAGCCGCGAGAGCCGAGTTCTGCTGTGCGAGAAGCGCGTTGTTGCGTGCAATCTGAGCGTTCTGCTCGGCGATGTAGGCATTGTTGGAGTTAATCTTGTCGTAGGTGTTGTTCAGTGTGTTGTAGTAGCTGACACGGATAGCCGTCCAAGTGGCGTCGGCCACTATTGCAGCTGCGAGCGAGGTTCCGAAAGGCGGGCGGCAGACAACGTAGCACCCGTCAATGTAGCGGTAGTAGACATCATTGTAGCAGTAGTAGCGGACACCGTGCCAGTCGCGGTACCAGTAGCCTGCCGGAAGGGCGTGAACCCTGTAGCCGAAGCAATGGTCGTGATGCGGGTCATAGAAGCGGTGAGGCGGCCGGCGGTCGAAGTCAATGTAGTCCCGGTCACGCGGATGCTGAGGGCGGAAGTCGTCGCGAGGAGGCTGCGGTTTGCCGTGGTGGTCATCAGGACGCGGTCCGTTGGCTGCATTGCCTCCCGGATGGCCGCCGTTCGGACGGCCGGCATCAGCGCGATTGTTGTCAGCGCGCCCGGCGGCACTTGTCTGAGGAACGTTACGCACCGATGACGAAGTGGTGCGGGTGGAAGAGTTGCCGGTGTTCCTGTCAACAGCGGTCACCTTTCTGCCGGCTGACGTTGATGCCGGCTGGCGAGTCGTTGTCTGACGTGGCGTGGCCTGGCGCCCGACGGAGGTTGTCCTGTCCGCCGACGGCGTCTGCCGAGCCGATGAAGACGAGCTTTGCCGAGCCGATGAGGACGAACTGCCCCTCACGGAACCGCTTGACTGTCTTGTTGAAGACGCAGGCCTCGTCGCGGCGCCTCCATTACGGCTTGAATTGGTCGAGCTCTGTCTCGTTGAGGACGTTCCGGTTCTTCTGTCCTGCGATGCGGAACTGTTTCTGTTTGTCACCGAAGACGACGGTCTTGAAGCCGAAGTCTGCCGTACGGTTGACCGGCTGTCGGATGATGAAGTTCTCTGTGAAGCCGATGAACTCACGGATGAGCTGCGCCTTGTCGAGGATGAAGACTGTCTTGCTGATGAAGATGATTGTCTTGTCGATGACGAAGACTGCCTTGTCGATGACGAGGTCGTTGTCCGACGGCTCTGGGCATATCCGTCGGTCTGGAATGCCGCCAACGCGATGAGCATTGCCGCCATTGCTGCACGATATGTTCTCATAATCATAGTTTTTGCGGAAACATATATGCCCGAAGCACAATGTTCCATTGGTTATACATAGTGTCCGTCGTCTGTCAATACAGCCAATATTTCTTCGACATTTCCCGGAACCCTTCCGCGTCAGAACGCCAATACTGCGAGATGTCATCAAACTCATAACGACGGGCGAATGCCTCTCTGACATAATTTGTGCCACAGACCTTGTCGAAGGCGCCCACAGAAGTTGCCGCCTCGAACGCGCGATGGGCCGGGTAAAGTTCAGCAATGGCCTGAAGGACACGGAACTGCACCTCCGTGACGGCAGCCTTCTCATAGTCGGTGAAGAAGTACTGAACCCCCTTGAGAATCTTCCCAGCCTGTGAACCGGAAAATGGCTTGTAGACCACCGTCCGGAAAGCGACGCCGGGAAGTTCATATCCATCAAGCTCTCTTTTAAGTTCCACAGGGTCAATCCACGTCGCGGCAAAGACCTGAAACGGAAGAGTGTAGCCTATGCCAATCTGAAGGAAGCCAGACAACTCGCCCGCGATTCCGGCGGCGGCGTAGTACTGCGGCGTGTCACAGAAAGGGATGTTCGGAGACGGAAGCACCCACGGAAGACGAGTCTCGCCGTATAGCATTTCACGACGCCAGCCTTCCATCGGAATGACGGTGAGATTACAGCAGGCCGGTTCCTGAGCGCCGCGCTGTCCCCGGTTCAGCCCCTCACTGTTGAGCATCAGGGCGAGTTCGCCGACGGTGAGTCCATATATATAAGGTATCTTATACTGGCTTATGAAAGAATGGTAGCCGTCGCGCACGAGCGGTCCCTCCACCTTGAGCCCGCCAAGAGGGTTGGGACGGTCAAGCACTATGACTTCAATGCCAAGTTCTCCGCAGGCTTCCATGACAAGGCCGAGCGTGCTGATGAACGTGTAGGAGCGCACCCCGATGTCCTGAATGTCGTAGACTATGGCATCAAGTCCTTCCAGCATTTCCTTTGTCGGCTTGCGCGTGGCACCATAGAGGGAGTAGACAGGAAGCCCGGTGGTGAGGTCAGTCTCATTTCCGACCTTATCCCCGGCATACTTGTCTCCGCGCACGCCGTGTTCCGGACCATAGAGAGCTACCAGTTTCACGCCCTCGGCATTGTAGAGTATGTCTATTGTGGAATTGAGCCCGCTGTCCACGCCGCTCGGATTGGTCACGAGCCCGACGTGCTTTCCCTGAAGGACATCGAATCCACGGTCGCGGAGCACCTCTATCCCGGTTCTGACCACTGGAGCATGGGCATTCACATAGCCCGTGTCCGTCACCTGGGGCATCAACGTCAAAGAATCAGCCTGAGCAACAGATATGGTGTCCGTACAATCCTGTCCCGCAAGGTTCAGGGGCGAAAGCGTCGCAAACGCTGCGACGACGAAAGCATATATCATATTATTTCTTTCCATATTCCGGTTCAATTTTCAAAAGCATTGTCACAAAAACAGTTACAAGACAGCACGCGCCCACCATCCAAAAGAATCCCGTGTAGCCGAGAGCCTCCTGAAGATAACCGGCGACCATACCGGGCAGCATCATGCTCAAAGCCATGAATGCGGTGCAGAGGGAGTAGTGTGAGGTTTTGTATTCGCCTTGCGAAAAATATATCATATAGAGCATATATGCCGTGAATCCGAATCCGTAGCCGAACTGGTCAAGACATACGAAGGCGCCTACAGTCCACATGGATGACGGCTGCGAGATGCTGAGCCATATAAAGGCGAGGCACGGAAGCGCGAGGGAAAGGGCCATAGGCCAAAGGCAGCGTCTGAGTCCCCATCTTGCGACAGCCATTCCGCCGAGTATGCCGCCGAGCGTGAGGGCTATGACTCCGGCGGTGCCATAGACTGCCCCAACCTGAGTGGTCGTCAGTCCAAGCCCGCCCTCTGACGTCGGAGCAAGAAGGAAAGGATTCATCATCTTTACGAGAAAGGCCTCGGGAAGACGGTAGAGCAGCAGGAACGTAAGGGCGAGAAGAACGCCGGGCTTTCGGAAGAACGTCAAGAACGTCCTGCCGAAATCTCTGAATATCAAACGTGTATCATTCCCTTTTGAATTTTCTTCATGCCCGTACGATGATTCCGGAGAATTAGCTGCAGGTCTGTCGGACAAAGGGCGCGGAAGGGAGAAACTGTGCCAAAGCGTGACTGCCGCAAATAGCGCGGCGGTTATGAGTATAGTCCAGAACCATGCTTTAGGTATGTCGCCGAACCGGGTTTCAAGAACGCCTGCAATCACGACGAGGACACCCTGTCCGAATACCGATGCCAGACGGTAGAATGTGCTGCGGATACCGACAAACAGAGACTGTTCGCCGGGAGTCAGGGCGAGCATGTAGAATCCGTCGGCAGCGATGTCGTGGGTCGCGCTTGCGAATGCCATGATCCAGAATATTATAAGAGTGACCGTGAAAAGTGAAATTGAGGACGAGCCGTCAGGAGCACGATGTGCGGCGAGCGTCCCGGCATCGGATGGAAGCGAGAGGGCAAGGGCGATGAAACATGCCGACATCACGACCTGCATCGTCATGACCCACCAGCGTTTGGTGCGGATGATGTCGACGAACGGGCTCCAAAGCGGCTTTATCACCCACGGGAGATAGAGCAGGCTCGTGAAGAGAGCCATCGCGCCGTTGCTGACTCCCATTCGGGTGAACATCGTGACTGATATGCTGTTCACGACAAAATATGGTATACCCTCCGCAAAATAGAGCGTGGGAACCCATAGCCACGGAGATATGTTCTTGCGGTTTGTCGTCATTTGGAGAGTGATTCGGAAATATTAGCGCCGGGATAATAGTGTTCAAGAATGGCCTTGTAGCCATATCCCCTGTCCGCCATGACGGCCGCGCCGACCTGACACAGCCCGACACCGTGTCCCCAGCCATGCCCACGGAGGATTACCTTGCCATCGGCGGTGAACTCGGCTTCAAAGGCCGAGCTCCGGAGATGAGACGGAGAGAGTATTCGCCTTATTTCCAGTTCCTTCCCGACAACGAAGCTGTCCTTTGTCCCGACCACGCGAAGCCTGAATATCCTTCCGGAAGGCCCTTTCCCCAAAGACTCAAGGGCAGTGAGTTCCCCGATGTCCACGCCGCTTTTTTCGCTGACAAGAGCCGAGAGTTCCCCGAGCTCATACACCTCTGTCCAACGATAGAAGTCGGAGGTCTCACGGTCGTAACTGTTGAAGACTCTGGCAAGAAGCGCGCTGTCCGCGAGCGAGCAGAATGGAACAACTGCTGTTCCGTCGACGTTGCGGCTGCCGTCAGGAAGGTGCCCCGGAGTGTCCGGCAAGGCTTGAAGATACTCCTTGTCCTCATCCGCCCAGCAGGTCGAGAAGAGTTCAGCCGTTCCGCCGCAGCATTTAGAGAAGCGCGCGTCACACAGTTCTCCTCCGAATGTCAGAACCTGTCCCCATGTCGCGTCAATTGCCTTCTGAACAGAGACTTCCGTAGCTCTTGTCAGTCCCTGGTAACGCTGGCAATGGTCATCTGCACAGACATCAAAGTTCCTGTGGTCACTGTGGTCGTACCAGCGGACATATTCCATTTCACCGGAGTGGGATTCCGGAGCAGGCGGTTCATTCCTGACGGCATTTCGGTGCATCGCAAGCCAGGTGACGACATCCTCTATATTCCTGCACTTCCGGAAACTCTCTCTCTCGGCGGCATCGCAGGTAATTTTCCTGTCATGAGCGAGCTGAGCCATAACCCACGAGCGGGAAATCACGGCGTGAGCCTTCAGGAACTCCTCAGGAGAGTTCTGGCTCATCTCGGAGGATATGACGCTGAGAAGATAGTCCTCGACACCTATTACGTTGATGGCCGTGAGTCCGTTGTTCTCGACGATGATTTTCAGAGCTCCGGCAAACTTCTGTGTCTCACGGCGTTCCCAGTGGAAACCCTTGCCTATAGTGACATCGTGGAGTTCAAAAGTCGGTTCGGCAAAGAAAGTCGACGGGGTCTGCTCCTCAAAGAAAAGTTCGTCATAGAGCGCGCCGTCATAGTCAATCTTGCCCTCGCGGTAGGTTGCCACGCGCGTGCCGCCGCCGTCCGGATACATCTGAAATTCAATCCGTTCCGCCGACATTATGCCTACACTTATGTGAGGCTGCGTGCGTGTGAGACGACGGACAATCTTACGCTGGGCATCCTTGCTCAGGGTCACTTCATCAAGCACTTCCGTCAGGAGCTTTGCATCAAGTTTCTCGAAGTCCGCGGGTACAGGAGCCACGAAGCAGCCGCCCATGTCGGCACAGCCGGGGCTCATCGTGAGATGGTCGGAGCCGTCGGAGAAGTAGTGGTGCGAACGGTGCGCGGTGCGGAACACCACGACGGAGCAATACTCCCCGTCAGCATACCACGATATGAGGTTGAACAGCGGTTCGCTTTCCCCCTGCGGAGTGTCGGCGCAGTCGAGAAGTCTATAGAAGAGCTTTGCAGCTGATTTCGAAGTAGTTGCACGGAGAACAAAGACACCGTTCACGAACTTGTTGTAGTGGAAGAGCTGTGCGTCCTGGACCGAGGCGAGGTAGGTCAGTTCCGGAACGGGCGATGACGGTTCCGCATCCTTCAATGAAGAGATACGCAACTGCGAGAGCATCTTCCGCACATCATTTTCCAAGGGCATAAGCCCGTTAGGAGCGGCCTGAAAATGGTGGTGGTCGGGCGCGGAGGCCCCGGAATGAGGACCGTTGTAGAAGAAGGTGTAGTTCTGATATTTTCTGGAAAGATCAAGCATGTCTATGTAGCGCTTCCAGATGGACTGGGCGCAGTGCCTTGTGCTTGCTATCACGAGGTGATCCGGAAAAATCGGATATGGATTGAGCAGGATGTCGTATTTCTTGCCCTTGCGTCCCTCGAAACGGATGAAAGTCTGTTCCGGGAAGCGGTTGCAGAAGAAGCAGGGGCGCTTCGCGACCGAGGCCTTGTCGAGCTTTGCTGCCGAAGAAATCATCCTCGCCGGATTGTGCTGCACGATGACGTCCAGCCCCCGGATGTTGAGTGCCTTGGTCTTCACGTTCTTGAGTGCCCTGAAGTTCGCGCAGGCAAGCGGCCAGCAGGAGAGCTGGTCGTTGACAAATTTCTGTATTTCGTTGTTATCCTTCATTATTCAAGTTTCGCAAGTATTCTGACTCAAAGGTTGTCGGCGGCATCATGGCACGCATTCCGCCTCATCCGCGAAAGGAGTTCCGCAGTGCGGAGGCTGTCCTTGTAGAGGTTGTTGGCGTTCTGCTTCTCTATGCTCAGCGCAGCATCCGAATTACCGGTCCAGCGACGACAGAAATAAAGAGGTTCGTAAATCCTGCCGATACGGTACAGCCCTGAAAGCCTCAGCCCAACAGCGTAGTCCTCGCCATAGCTCGTGTTCGGGAAATGAATCCGGCGCAGTATGTCGGTCCGGAATGCGCGCGGGGCTCCGAGTCCGTTGATTCGCAGGGCGTTGTTATGCCCGTTCTCATCCGTCCACTCGCGGTGATCGATGAGCCCCGGAGGTATGGGCCGAAGGTCAAAGTCAGTTATCGTGTAGGAGCCGACAAGCATCGCACAATGCTGCGAGAGGAAGCCGTCCACTATTTTCGAGAGCGTGTCGGGACCGGAATAGATGTCGTCGCTGTCGAGCTGGACGGCATAGAGCCCGCAACGAGGACTGTCTATGGCGAGGTTCCAGCAGCCTCCGATTCCGAGGTTCTTCTCTTCCGGGATTATGTGAACCAGGCGCCGGTCATCTTCAGAGAGCCGGCGAAGGAGCCGCGTCGTGCCGTCGGTGGAATGATTGTCGATGACAATAACATTGAAATCGAAGTCACACCGCTGCGAGAGAGCACTCTTGACAGCATCGCCGACTGTCCCTACCCTGTTGTACACAGGAATTATTACAGAGGCGACAACAGGAAAGCCGGTCTGCCCGGCGATGCCGTCCGGAGACTTCGCGCTACCTGTCTCGCCTTGGACCGGCACGGTCACGCCCGGCTCCGGAGCGACCGGACGCGGACCGTCAAGCCACGCCCCTATGCGTTTGAGGTGGGTAGTGCAGGCCTTTTCCATCTCAATCTGAACGTCCCTGTTGGAAGGGGCGACATAGTCAAACTGCCTTTCGCCGCTCAGGCGCAGGTCGTCTTCCACATATTCATAAAGATACTCTCTTATATGAAAGATGCTACGCATGCGGAGACGAAGGTCATAAAGCGCGGCATATCGGTAATTTGCCTCTTTCGCCTGACAAGCTGCGGCGTCTTTGAACGATGAGGTGCGGAAAAGAAGCGCAGGTCCGAAATCGAAGTCGTTTCGCAGCGAACCCATCTGACAGTCAATAAGAGGATGTCGTTCCCCGTTCTCGATGCAGTCGGAGTAGAGCATGTCAGCCCCTGTGTCGTCAGCAATCTGAACAAAGCGTTCAAGCGCGTGCTGCGCCGTGGTGATGCGGTATTTTTCGTTGCAAAGAAGAATATATTCCGTTCCTGTCGCAGATGCAATCCGGCACAATTCGTCAGAAGTCCCGAGATTATTCGAGTATATTATTGATATTCTGTTCATTCTAATCTTCCACGGATTTACAGCAAGGCAAGCAGTTTATTTCGAATCTTACCGAATTCCATCTCAAAATTTGGCGTCAGGATGTTTTTTCCCATGGCGGCGTCAATTTCGGCTGTGGTCCAGAAACGTCCGTCCGTAACCTCGTCGAGATCCGGCTTTATTTCAAATGAGCCCACGGCCGCGAAGATGTTGACGAGTTCACGTTCCCTGTCGGAATCATACGGATATGTCCCGATGTACACGGGATTGAAGCGCGTCAGGTGCAACTCTTCCATCGACTCCCGCAGCAGCGCCTCCACAAGGCTCTCCCCGTAGCCGACGTGCCCTCCGACCGCCGTATCCCATTTCCCGGGCTGGATGTCCTTTTTCATCGAACGTTTCTGGAGATATATCCTCTCCTCACGGTCAATTATATGAAGATGCACAACCGGATGCAAAAGCCGCGAACCGCCGTGACAATATGAGCGCGAGGCACGTCCCACCACAAGTCCGCTTTCCTCTACGACGGGAAACACCTCACCGTCAAGACGCCCTCCGCGCGGTGAACCGGCAGTGAGGACAGGCAATACAGGAGCCGGATCCACCGGATAAATCAGTTCAAACATCTCAAAACTATCTTTTCTGAGCCACGCCGTCGAGATGAATATTTCTAAAGGCGATAATTGATTATGTCAAGCTCTTCCTGAGTGTAGAGCAGTTTGTCGAGGGCATCAGGGAAGCAGTTGACCATCAAGACGAAGACCCCGAAAAGAACCACAGCCACGGCGACAATCGAAACGACGGTCAGAAGCACGATTTTTCCCGGCGATGTTCTCCTTGTCTCCACGGTTTCCGACCTGACGGCCTCTGCTGCGACAGGTTCTGCGACAGGCTCAGCAGGCGCCTCAGCGACAGACTCTGCAACAGGCTCAGCAGGCGCATCGGCAACAGACTCTGCAACAGTCTCAGCAGGCGCCTCAGCGACAGACTCTGCAACAGGCTCAGCAGGC
>DJRM01000119.1:26061-43711 GCA_002440085.1 Bacteroidales bacterium UBA6360 | reverse complement strand
GCTCCTGAATGATGGTCGCAGGCGCAGGGAGCTTGCCTGACTTGAGGACGTTTGCAAGGTCCTCGGCCTCTTCGAGGGTGAAGTTACCGGTAATCTGTGACGAGCCGCCGGAAATTTCGCTCTGAACCGTCGGGTATGAATAAACCATTCCGTCGAGCACGATTGCCACCTGACGGCCGATGTTGTCCTTTGTAAGACGCGCCCATGTCTGTGCGCCTTCGGCGTTCATTGACATTGAAACTTCAGGACGCGCACCGCCGTCGCCGTACTGTACACGTGCCTCTGTGACAGCGTCGCCGTCAAGCGGAGCCTTGCCGTCGCGGGATGTGTTCCTGATAGCGACGAGCTCGAAGTAGTTGCCGCCCGGAATCTGGTCTGAAGGCTTCACTGTCCACATCGGGGTGAACTCGTGCGGGAAGCATTCACGAACCTGAGGCATCGCGAGATACTTGTTCACGAGAGCCGTGTCGGCGTAGCTCGCGAAACCGATGCAGGCGTTGGTGTTGTAGCCTGAAGGACGGAGAACGGCAAAGAGCGGATTCTGCTTCTTGTAGTTCTCAAGTTCCTCGTTATCGTTTGCCGCCGCGTTGACTTCCTGAGAAAGGATGTCGCTGCTGTCGGCAGGCTGGGTTTCCGTCACGGCCACCGCCGTCTCCGTTGACGGGAGAATCTCGGCGAGCTTGGCATTGGCCTCCGTGAGGAACGGCTCAATCTCGGAGAACTGGAAGGTCGTCCAGAACTCAAGCGAGGCGGTTCCCTGAAGGAGCTTCCTCACGCGCTCCGGTTCCTTCACGCCCGGGAGTTCGACGAGGATTCGTCCGCTGTTTCCGAGCTTCTGGATGTTAGGCTGGGTGACTCCGAAACGGTCGATACGGTTTCTCAGTACGTTGAAGGAGTTGGAAATAGCGCTCTCCGATTCCTTTTCGATGACTGAAAGAACGTCCGCGTCGCTTGACTGGCTCGTCACCTTGTCCTTGAGGTCGAAGGTCGCGAATATGTCCGAAAGCGGACGGCCGCCGGCAGTCTCCTGCCAAGCCTTTCCAAAAAGGGTGATGAAGTTGTCCCTTGAGTTGACGCTGCGAACCTTCGCGCTGTCGATGGCCGCAAGGAACTGCGGATCCTGACTGTTGCCCGCAAGAGCCTTCACGAGGTCCTCAAGCTGAACCTGGAGCATCACGTTCATACCGCCCTTAAGATCCAGACCGAGGTTGATGTCCTTGACTTTCACATCCTTGTAAGTGTAGCCGAAATAAACTTTCTCGGCTGAGATCGAATCAAGGAACCTTCTGTTGTTTACTTTTGAGATCGAATCAAGGACGTATGCCTTGTCCTCGTCCGACACAGAGTTGAAATCCGCAGATGCGCTGAAAGCCTCGACAGCCTTTTCCGCATACTTGTCGGCCTTGCGTTCCTGCACTCTTGTGACTACAGAGAACGAAAGCTGCCAGAGGCATGCGAGCGCAAGGCAGATTGCAACGAATCTGATGGCACCTTTACTTTGCATAATTGTTATAGTTTTAATTAATATTTATTGTCTTTTTCACTTCACGGGCTGCAATCCGTTCTCATTCTGCAATGTATGGCACGAATTTACGTCCGGCAAATAGGGCACAAATTTACGATTTTTTTCTTATAAACGCACTTTTTCTTAAATTTGTAGTCCTTTTGTGGTCATTGAGTGATGAAATACGGGAAGATAAAGGCTTTGATAATTTTCTTGACGGCGTTTTCGTCAGGCATCGCGGCGGCACAGTCACGTGATACCATAGCCATATCCGTCCCGTCCGTCCCCGCTCAGATAGCCGTGCCTGTGGCTGAAGATGTTCGCCGACTCACTGACACGGAGAAGCTTGCGCTTGCGGACTCGCTTCACGAGGTCTACCAGTTCCGCCGTGCCGTTCAGCTTTGCGACGAGATTCTCTCCGAATCCTCCGACAGCCTCGTGAAGGTCTACGCCTCCGAACTGCTCGAATGTTCCGAAAGCGGTTTCGACATGTCCTCGAACGTCGCGCTCCCGACGGTGATTGCCCGCCAGAAGTTCACGCTCCGCGACTTTTTCCTCTACTATCCGTTCCCGGACCGCTCATGGCACGACACGCGCGTCTGCGAGGGTCTTCGCGACAGCCTTCAGGCTGCAAGGACTCCGGCTCTCTTGGGCATACTTCCGGACATCACATATTTTCAGGAGGGCGATGAAGCTGTATATTTCTCCGCTCCCGACACCCTCGGAAATATGAAGATATATTCTTCTTCAAAAGACACGCTCTGGAGCCGTCCACGTCAGGTTTTCGCCCCGAAGGACTCTCTTGTGACGACGACGGATTCGACAGGGACCGTCATCGTGTCTCCGGACTCGACGATGACTTCATATCCTGTGTCGGATGAAATATTCCCGGTTCTTTCGGCGGATCGGCGTTCGCTCTATTTCTCGTCGAAACGAAAGGGCAGTGCTGGAGGGTACGATCTCTATGAATCCGTGTGGTCCGAGGCCGACAGCTGCTGGACGGAGCCCGTAAATCTCGGATTTCCATATTCATCCGTCGCGAATGACTATCTATATATGAATACGGATGACGGGCGTTACACGGTCTTTGCGTCGGACAGAGGGTGCACGAAGGATAGTGTGTGTGTCTATGTCCTTGAATATGAGTTTGTTCAGGAAAGGAAAAGAATCACTGACGCCGACAGGTTGAGGCAGATTATGGAACTTGCGCCCGAGGAGGGGCTTGATGTCGTCGATGCGGGTTCTGCCGTCGGGGGAGGAATACCGGAAAATGACGACACTAAGCGGTATATGGAAAAGATGGAGGACGTCCGCCGGCTCCGTGGCACGCTTGACGGGGAAAACAGGAAACTCGAGGATATGAGGGAAGAGTTTGCCGTCAGCGATGATGTCGAGCGCCGTCAGGAACTCACCTCTCAGATTCTTGAGGCAGAGGCGAAGATTCCTCAGATTCAGTCGGAACTCGACAAGGCCGCTGCTGAAGTCCAGAAAATAGAGATGGAATTTCTGTTCGGCGGCGTGGTCATCGACTACGACAAGCTTTCATCCGAGGCCGCCCGCAACATAGTCGGCGACGGCACCGGCTACCTCTTCAAAGAACGGCAGACGGGCGCCGCGCTGAACTTCCGTTCCGGTCAGTCTCCTGTCGAGCAGATTCCGCAATAGTAAATATTAGTCAAATTCTGTGATATATCGGTACACAGTTCTCCGAGATTGTGCGCAGTTGGGCTTTTGAAGGTAATTATTTCTATCTTTGAGAGATTTTGAAGCCGGCTTGAGGTCAAGACAGCTTCGTTAACACGATAACACTACAGACTTATGATTGTTTTACGGAATATCGCGGCGTCAATTTCGCTGATGCTGATGTCGGCCTTTGCCGCTTTTGCACAGAATGAGGATGATCCGGTAGCGGAACTTCGGAAAGTGAGGGAATCATTTGTGGCGGCGACGCTCGACTCTTGTTCGCCGTCGGACGAGGTGACGGAAAACTTCATGACATATTCGGAACACGGGAGGGCGGCGATTGACGTGCTCCTGATGCAGCTCTATCTTGCGGTGCAACTGCCTCAGAGTGAGGTGGAACGGGTCATGGGGCTTTTCGATTCCGAAAGGCGGCAGTGGAGGGACATCGACTACACGGACATGTCCCGGGGCGGCTGGGACATGACCCTGCACGTTACCCGTATATATGCCCTTGCCAAGACCTACGAATGGCCGCAGTCGCCGTTTTACAAGTCTCCTGAACTGGGGGCGGTGCTCCATAAGGCGGCCGGGTGGTGGTTCGACAATATGCCAGTGAACCCGAACTGGTGGCACAATGACATCGGGGTTCCAAAGAAGCTTGCAGCCGCGATGGTGCTTTTGCGTGACGAACTTTCCGAAGACGAGATTCAGGGAGCGCTGCGTGTGCTTGAACGGTCGCGTTTCGGGCGCACCGGGCAGAACAAGGCGTGGCTTGCCGGGAACCAGATGATGAAGGCGCTGCTCATCGAAGACCCGGAACTCGCGAGGGAGGCGTGCAGACAGATTGGTGAGGAGATATACGTGACGGACAGCGAGGGCATACAGCGGGACTGGTCTTTTCACCAGCACGGACCTCAGATGCAGTTCGGTAACTATGGGCTGGCTTTCGCCGACGGAGTTTCCTTCTGGGCACGTGTGTTGGAGGGCACTGAATATGCTTTTTCGGAGGAGCAGGTTGAAATCATTGAGAATTACATACTTGACGGACTATGCTGGCCTATATGGAAGGGCGTGATGGACCCGAGCGCCTGCGGTCGGCAGCTTCACATCAATGGAGGGCGCGGCAAGGCTTATTCCTGCGCCGTGGCCGTGTCGAATATGGCAGCTATGAAGCGTCCTCGCAGCGAGGTCTTCCGACACATTGCCCTTCAGAATCTTCAGCCGGAGCTTTACGAAAACGAATTAGTCGGTGCCCGGTACTATCCGCGTTCGGATTATGGCGTCTATCGGGCAAGGGACTGGTACGCTTCCGTTAGAATGCAGTCTGAACGGACGATAGGCTACGAATTTACCAACGCCGAGAACCAGCTGGCGCAGTTTTCCGCCGACGGTGCGGTGATACTGATGCAGTCCGGACGGGAATATGAGAACATCTTCCCCTATTGGGACTGGAGGATGCTGCCCGGAGTCACGGCCTACTATGACGGCTCGCCTCTGCGCACCGACGACAGCCGCGAGGACAAGCAGAACAACACTGGACACGTGGGGGGTCTGGCTCGGGACAATGTCATGGTCACGACGATGGAACTGAACCGCCACGGGCTCCATGCTTTCAAGTCGAACTTCTTCCTCGACGGCATTGTTGTGTCTCTCGGTTCCGACATACGTTCTTCGCGTGCGGAGATAAGCCGCGTGACCACGACTCTTGAGCAGAACCGCCTCTCTGGTAAGGCAGAATCCGGTTCTGTTCGTTCAAGGGCGCACGGACGCACTGACTGGGCATGGCATGACGGCAGGGGATATGTTGTCCTTGACGGCTCTGAAATCCGGACTGAAACTCCGCTCCAAAAAGGAAGCTGGGCGAAAATGGCGCCGATGTACACGCAGGTTGACAGCGGACGCGTCTTCAAATGCTGGTTTGAGCATCCGGCGGACGGTGTTGCCTCATACGCCTACGCCGTGCTTCCATGCCATGACGTTGCCGGAACAAAGGCTTTCGCGAAGGCATACGCATCCGGGAAGGACACTATTGGAAAAGCCCACGCCGAACGCAGTAAGAAGACCTCCGGAGTGCAGTTCAAGACAGCTGTTCCCACAGTTCTCCGCAACGATGACAGTTGCCAGGCTGTGTCCTATATTGGAAATGTCTATGTCATTGTGCACAAGGCTGGTGCATATTCATTCTCAAACGGAGAGTTCAATTTCTCGACTCCCGGAATCTATTTTTGTTCCGATGACGGGATTCACTCCGAGCCGCTGCCTCCGGCCGTCGGGGAGGACTGACTGTCCTCGTTCTCTGCCTTATGCAGCGCCACGAACTCTTTCGGGAGTATGCCGAACTGCTTGAAAAAGCACGACGTGAAATAGGACGGGGTGTTGAATCCGCACATGTAGCAGACCTCGTTCACCCTGTAGTTGTCTGACAGCAGCAGTCCGGCGGCCTTCTTCAGCCGGAACAACTTTATGTACTCGTTCGGAGCCATTCCGGTCAGCGACTTCATCTTTCTCTGGAGGTTGCTGCGGCTGACGAACATCCCGTCCGCAAGCTGCTGGACGGAAAAGTCTATGGATGAGAGGTTTGCACCGATGATTGAGTCCACCTTGGAGAGCCATTCGATGTCGAGAGTACCGTATTTCGAGAAATTGAGGCTTTCATCCGGAGATGACGCGAACTTCTCCATAAGCACTTTCCTGTTGTTTATTATACTGTCAATCACCGCCTTGAAGTGACTTGGCGAGAACGGCTTCTCTATATATGCGTCCGCTCCGCAGTCAAGTCCGCGGATTTTTGACTCGACGGACGACTCGGCCGAGAGGAGAATGAACGGGATGTGCGAGGTCATCGGATTTTCACGAACTGCCCTGAGGAGCTCGAACCCGTCCATATTCGGCATCGCTATGTCCGAAATAATAACATCCACGTTGTGCCTTTCAATCTTTGCCATGGCTTTTTGCCCGTCAGTCGCCTTCAGTACCCTGTACGAGGACTTTAGCTGCTCCGCGATGAATGAGAGTATGTCAGTGTTGTCCTCCACAATCAGCAGCGTGACCTTCTCTCCAGCGGGTTCCTCAGCCACCTGTTTCTCTGTTGAGGCTTCATCGCCCGCCGGAACTGTCTCCATGACCTGTCCCTCGGCTTTTTTCCAT
The DNA here is from genome assembly GCA_002440085.1 of Bacteroidales bacterium UBA6360. Classification (GTDB taxonomy): domain Bacteria; phylum Bacteroidota; class Bacteroidia; order Bacteroidales; family UBA932; genus Cryptobacteroides. Next base: position 37,377 of record DJRM01000119.1, on the reverse strand, counting down.
GGAAGTTCCACGCAGAAACGGCAGCCGTCCGCATAGTCCGTGTCCACATAGACCCGCCCTCCGGACTTCTCTGCAAGAAGGCTCACGAGCGACAGCCCGATTCCGAACCCGGGCTTGCGGTTCTTTCCGGTGCCTCCGTCAACCTGGTAGAAAGTGTCGAAAATCTTCTCGGCCTCCTCCTTCGGTATGGCAGGGCCATTGTTGCTCACGGAGAGCACAAGTATGTCGTTTCCGTCGCGCATTTCATCATGAAGCTCAACCTCAATCCGGTCTTTCGTGTACTTCACGGCGTTCTCCACGAGGTTGCTCAGAATTTTTGACACCGCGTCCGGGTCGAACATCCCGACGTATCCCTTGCCCTTGTCCGGACTTGTGAAACTGATTTCAATGGCCGGCGTCCTGAACCTGCGCAGCACTTCCTCCACGACAGGTACTATGTTCACCGGAGTGAGGTGCAGGAGATAACCCTCGTTGCTGATTTTCTTGAAGTCGAGCAGCTGGTTGGTGAGTTCCGTGAGCCTTGCGGTGTTGGCCTCTATGATGCTGAGGTTTTCCTCGGTCTCGCTGTCCCATGTGTGATGCTCCAGCACGATTTCTAGCGGTGCCTTGATGAGAGTGACAGGGGTCTTGATTTCATGGGCTATCTGCGTGAAGAACTGAATCTTCGCGTTGTAGGACTCCTGCTCTCCCCGAAGTTTCATTTCCTCAATCCGACGTCTTTCCTCCTTGCCCCGCAGTCTTATGTACAGGCATATTCCGAGTGCTGCGACCGCCGCCACGAACAGGATATAGAGGCATATTGCCAAAGAGCTTCTGTACCATGGTTCCATTATCGTAAGCGCTATCGAGCAGTCCCTTTCACTCGCATACCCGTCGGAGTTCACCGCGCGCAGCAGGAAAGTGTACTTGCCCGGCTTCATGTCGGCGAACGAAACCGAGGACTGCCCCGTCTTTATCCATTCCGAATCCTTGTCGAAACGGTATTCAAATACGGTTTTCTCCGGAGACACATAGCTCAGGCAGTCGAAGCTGATGGAGAAGTTTCCGACCCCGCTCGGAACCGTGACTGCATTTCCCTGAAACGTCCGGCCGTCAAATTTCACGGATGCCGTGACTCTCGGGGCAACGCCATTGTCAAGAATCTCCTGCGGAAAGAACGCGTTGAAGCCGTTCACGCCGCCGAACCAGAACTTGCCGTCATCTGTCTTGAAGCACGACTTGAAATTGAACTGGTTGCTCTGAAGACCGTCCTCGTGGGTATAGAGCCTGTAGTCTCCGGTCTTCGGATCGAGGCGGATGATGCCCGCGTTGGAACTCATCCACAGCCTCCCTTCGCTGTCGTCAAGAATTCCGAATATGATGTTGCTCGGAAGCTTGCCGTCCGGAGTGTTGACGTGCGGCACGCTGAACGTGTCGGTCCCATAGTCGTAGCGGCAGATTCCGTTGCCTTCGGAACAGAACCAGAGCTGACCTCCCGCATCGCTGTAGATGTCTATGATCCGGTCGCTGCACACGCTGCCCGCGTCCTCCGGGTCGTGTCTGTAGAGTTTCCACGAGCCTGTGTACATGTCGTGGCTGTAGAGCCCGTAGCCGTGACAGCTGAACCACATCTTCCCGGTGTAGTCTTCAAAGATGTCGTAAATCATCTGCCCGTCCAGCTGTGGAATGGGCGTCATCGTGTCCGTCGCGTAGTCGTAGACGCTGCATCCGCGCTTTGTCCCGACGTAGAGGCGGCTGTGACCGTCCTTGTTGCTGTGGGAAAGCGAGTACACGGCATTTTCGCTGTCGGGAACGTTGCCTCGTGTCATATAATATATCCTGACCCTCCCGCTTCTGAGGTTTATGCGCTTCAGCCCTGAGGAGAACGTCGCCACCCAAAGGTCATCTCCAATCCGTGTCAGGGCGTGGATGTTGTCGTTGCTGTCATGCCATTTTATCGGGACGAACTCTCCGCTGTCCCTGTCGAGAAGGCTGAGCCCGCCGTTCTCCGTCCCGACCCACAGCCTGTCTTTCCCGTCACCGCAAAATTCGCTCACCGCCGTTCCGGAGAAAAGGCTGCCGGGAGACGGACGGTAGAGTTCAATCTTCGCGGCTTTCGGTGATATGTAGAATACTCCGTTGAAATATGTCCCCACCCACAGGCCTCCCTCGTGGTCTTTCAGACACGAATAGAAACTGTCGTTCGGAAGACCCGCGGAGAGATTCATTCTTCTGAGCCTTCCGTTATTTCGGTCATATTCAAAAAGTCCGGAATTGGAACATATTATTATGGTAGAGCGGTCATTGTGCCAGATCCACCGGATGAGAGGCACGGCATCCTTGCCGCCGTGAGGCGAAAGATAGTTGTGTACGCTCCCGTCCTTCGGGTTTATGCTGTACATCCCGTCGTCCCAAGTCCCGGCCCATATCATCCCGTTCTCATCTTCCCTTATGCAGAGAAAATGTTCCTTTCTTCCGCTGCCTGTGTTCACTTGAGTGAATTTTCCGCTGCTTCGTGAGTATCTCGTGAGCCCGTTCTCCGTGCCTATCCACATGTCTCCGCATCTGTCGCACAGCAGTGCCCCGACATTGCTGCTCGGGAGCGAATGCGGGTCTTCCGGGTCATTTCTGTACACGACTTTCACCCTGTATTCTGAAGCGTCGTTCCATGTCCCGGCCTCTATGACGGCAAGACCATCGTTTGAGCCGGCCCAAAGGTTGCCGTCGCTGTCGTAGCACAGCGTGCGGAAACTCTTTGTGATGCCATGCCCGCTGAGGTCAAGGCCGGTGAGCTGCCCCGTGGCGACATCGAGCAGTTCAAGGGAATAGCGTGATGCAATCCAGAGCTTGTCCCCGTCCGGATGCTCGGCGATGAATTCCACATTCAGTTGTCTCATGTCTGAAGAGTTTCCGTACACCTTGAACTCCTTTCCGTTGTAGCGGCTCAGCCCGTCCTTGGTTCCGAGCCAGATGTAGCCTTTCCTGTCCTGAATAATGCAGCGGACACTGTTTTCCGAGAGCCCGTCACGGACGTCGTAGACCCTGCACGGAATCACGGACGCCGCAGCCCGCGAACCGGACTGTGCCCATGCCGCGGCCGCGCAGGCAATGACCATGAAAAGCCGTTTTGTCGTTCTCATATCGATATGCAAATTCTTTTGCGGTTACTTTATTGTCTGTTTCGGCAAATCTACTTATAAAAAGGATATAAGTCCCCGTCCAATTCGTTGCAGAGGTCAACAGTGCTCAAAAAGTGAAATTCTATGCCTAAATAATGATACTGCAAGACGAGTATATTTGCGACTTTTGTAACCGGTAAAAAGTAAAAAACTGATAACCACCATGCAATACAAAACCAGAATGATTCTTTTTCTCGTGTCGGCCCTGACATTCGTCACCTCTTACCTGTCGGCACAGAACAGCTCAGTCATCAGCGGCAAGGTCACGTCTGAAGGCGGGGAGCCGCTTCCCGGTGTCGTCGTGATGACCGTGGGGGGGGTAATTCCCTGACATCCATAACTGACGGAGACGGCAACTGGTCAATTCCGGCAGCTCCGTCTTCTGTCAGCGAACTTGAGGTTTCATGCCTCGGATTCAGCACGATACGCGAGGCCGTCGGCGGACGCTCCCTCATCAATTTCGTGATGACCGAGGACACCCAGAGACTTGACGAAGTCGTAGTTGTCGGCTATGGTGTCCAGAAAAAGGGAAACCTCACCGGCTCCGTCACTCAGATTAACTTCAACGACGCCATCGAGAGCCGTCCGGCGATGACTGTGTCTTCCGCTCTCGCGGGACTTTCGGCCGGACTTCAGGTTCAGCAGACTTCGGGACAGCCTGGCAGCGACGGCGCGACGCTCCGCATCAGGGGCAACACGACGCTCAATAACAACAATCCTCTTGTCCTCGTGGACGGGATAGAATGGAGCATGGATGACGTCAATCCGGCGGACATCGAGAGCGTCACCGTGCTGAAGGACGCCTCGTCGACGGCGATTTACGGTTCCCGTGCGGCAAACGGCGTCATACTCATCACCACGAAAAAAGGTTCCGGCAAGGCGAGCGTGACCTATTCCGTGCAGGCGGTGATGCAGACTCCGTATAATAAGATAGGCTGGCTCAGCGACTACGCCACCCACATGGAGCTCGTGAACGAGGCCGCGGAGAATGTTGATCAGAACCACATCTTCTCAGACTCCACGATAGCGGCATGGAAGGCCGCGAACGCGAATCCTGACGGCGTCAACGAATACGGCGTGAAGAACAGCATCGCCTACCCGAACACAGACTGGTTCAAGGAGCTGTTCTCGACCGGATTCTCCCAGGAACACAACGTTTCCGTGCAGGGGGCTTCCGAGAAGGTGCGCTACCTCGTGTCGCTCGGCTATCTGGACAACAACGGAGTCATGACTCGCTTCAAGGAGATAGACTCCGGCACCAGCAAGTTCAATTTCAGGACCAACGTCGAGGCCAAGATCACGAACTGGCTGACGATGGGCGCCAGGGTCTTCGGGCAGAAGCAGGACTATGGCCTTGCCAATGTCTCCAATGCCTTCTCGTACATCTACCAGACGACTCCGGGAGTTTATCCCGGCGAACCCGACAAGTGGGGAAGGGCGGTGGCCACCGAGGAGTCGACCAACGCTAACAATGTGTTCGCGCAGATGGCCGGGCCTTCCGGTCACAAGACGACCTACCGTGCCAACGCCTCGCTCTACGGCGTGGCGACGCTCTACAAGGGCCTGACCTTCGAGGCTTCCGGCAACTATTCCCAGATATACACGGATCAGAACACGTATTCCCGCAAGAACGGCATGTGGAATTACACCAACGACACACGTTTCAGCGAGTCGAACCTCGCGAACGCGAACAATTCCAACACCTACGACATGAACTACCGCATCAACACCGAGATGCTCCTCCGCTACAACGGCACTTTTGCGGAAAGACATGAGGTCGGCGCGCTCGCGGGATTCACGACAAACTATTATAAGCGTCGCAAGTTCAACGTGAGCAAGAAAGGCGCTCCGGACTGGGCAATCACCGAGATGGACAAATACACCGACTACGACTCATCCGGCTCGCTCACCGAGGAGTGGTCTCTCATGTCATGGTTCGGGCGCGTCAACTATGCCTACGACAGCCGCTATCTCCTTGAGGCCAATTTCCGTGCGGACGGATCGTCCCGTTTCTCGCCGAAAAGCCGCTGGGGCTTCTTCCCGTCATTCTCCGCAGGATGGAGAATCAATCGGGAGGAGTTCATGAAGGAAGTCGACTGGCTGAGCAACCTTAAACTCCGTGCTTCATGGGGTATCACCGGTAACAACAATGTCGGCAACTACTCATGGCAGAGCACCTATCAGTCTGTCAGCACCGTCGTTGGCGGTACGGAGACTACGGGTTTCGTGCAGAAGGAACTCGGGAACGACAATCTTGAGTGGGAGACGACCTACACGACGAACATCGGACTCGATTTCGGAATATTCGACAACATTCTCACGGCGGAAATGGACTTCTATGTGAAGGACACCGACGGCATTCTCTACCGCCCGACCGTCTATGAGACGATGGGCAACGTCACGGGGGCATACGCGAATCTCGCTGCCGTGCGCAACACCGGATTCGAACTTACTCTCGCGCACAGCAACACCGTGGGCAAGGACTTCCGCTACGGAATCAGCCTCAATCTCGGCTATAATAAGGGTGTAGTGACAAAATATCAGGGACAGCTCCAGCAGTACTGGACGGAGCAAAACGGAAAGAAAGTCTATGTAAACAACATTGCCCAGGTGTCTCAGGGAAGCAACACCGCGAAGATAATCGAGGGACACGTCTATGGAGAACATATGCTCTATCAGGTCTATAAGGGCAGCGGACGCGGCTATACCGGCGGTACAGTCGATCCTAATGCCGGACCTAAGGACGGAATGATACGTACCGAGGCCGACATGGCATGGGTCAGGGCCATGATTGAGGCCGGCTATTCGTTCTGCGGCGTGAAGAAGGTCGGCAAGGACCAGCTTTGGTACGGCGACCTCCTCTATCAGGACGTCAACGGTGACGGGAACTTCGGAGACTCCAACGACATGGTTCTCAACGGTCACAGCAACAACCCTCTTGTGAACGCCGGTCTCAGCCTGAACTTCGCGTGGAAGGGGATTGACTTCTCGGCCGTGTTCTCCGGTGCGTTCGGGTTCTGGCTCAACTGGGGCACGCAGTACTATAACACCACCAAGGTCACAAACGGCCACAGCATCGCGCGCCACATCGCTGCCGACCACTATTTCTATGACCCGGACAACCTTACGGACAGCCGCACCAACATCCACGGCAAGAACCCGCGTCTCACGCTCAACGACGATTTCAGCAACGCGCAGACCAGCGACTTCCGTGAATACCGCGGTGACTACGTGAAGCTCAAGAACCTCCAGATAGGCTACACGCTTCCGCAGAACATAAGCCGCAAGATAGCGATGCAGAAATTCCGCGTGTTCGTTTCTGCTGAGAACCTCTTCACGATAACGAAGTATCCGGGTCTCGACCCTGAAATCGGAACAACGATAGGCTATCCTCTGATGAGGAGCGTGAGCCTCGGTGCGCAGATTTCATTCTAAACGTCTGATGTATAAAGAAATATGGATATGAAAAAGATAAATGTATCAATTCTTCTTCTCTCGTCTCTCGTGGCCGCATCATCATGCTCCGGATTTCTCGACACCGTGAGGACGGACGCCGTTTCCACCGCAAACATGTGGACGGACGAGTCCAAGGCCGATGCGGGAATGGCGGGAATATATTATCCTCTCTACAAGACCAATCTCACGAGGACACAGATTCGTATGGAGGACTACGACGGGCTCAACAGGACGGGAATGGAAGGAAACGGGTTCACTTCGGACGAATATTCAACAAACTATCCTCTCCAGTACCTCTACCGCTCGACCAAGCAGGCGATGGACTTTCAGGGAAGGCTCGAATGGCAGATTATCTTCCGTCTCGTGCATGACTGCAACGATGCCGTCGCCAACCTCGGCAAGGCGGGGCTTTCCGAAGAGAAGTATAACCGCTATCTCTGCGAGGCGAGGCTCCTGCGGGCATGGGCATATTCCCGTCTGAACATGATTTACGGCGGTGTTCCGCTCTATCTCGAACCGGTCACCAACGAGGAGTGCAATCGTGTGCAGTCCTCCTTCGTTCAGGTGTGGCAGGCGGTAATCGACGACTGCACCTTCGCGATAGAAAACGAGTTCTGCCCTTCCAACACGCTCACTTCCAATTACGGACGGCCTTCAAAGGGACTTGCCTATTCTCTCAGGGGAATGGCCTATATGTGGCTGGCCGCGATTGTCCCTGACGGCGTAAGCCATCCGTTCAAGTCGGGAATCATCACCGACCCTTCCGACGTGAAGCTTTCCGAGACCGAGTACTACACGCTCGCGGAGGCGGACTTCGCCAAGGTTGAGGAATGCGGCTACGGACTCTGGCAGGGCAAGTGGGGTGACTTCTTCACGGAAAAGAACGAGAAGTCAAAGGAAATGATTTTCCCGCTTCAGTTCACTTCAGAACCGGGATTCTGCCACAACTGGCAGCAGGTCATCGGCTGCACGGACCAGTACATCGGCTGGCAGCAGCTCAAGCCTTCGGCGGATTTCGTCAACACTTTCCAGAACGCCGACGGAACTCCTTTCCGGTGGTCGGAGGTCCCGGGTCTTGAGAAATGGGACGCGATGGACGTTGCTGTGCGTGAGGTATTCTTTGTCCGTGACGGGATGGACGATGTGCAGGACAAGATTGATGAATATGACGAACGCATCAAGAACGCCACTGACGAGGAAGTGATTGCGACGCTGAATAAGGAGAAACTTGTCTATACGGAGCTGCGCACCCGCAAAGAAGAGTGTATCAAGAGAATCGGTCAGGACAACTGGGACAAGTACTATATCAATGACGGCAATGAGGCGCGCATCCGCAAGGCCTACGACAACCGCGATCCTCGTCTGGAGCAGGCCGTGATAACTCCTTACCAGAAGCTGAACTCCTACTCTCCGTACAGCGAGCCTCAGCGCGTGCTTACGAAAGTGATGAGGTGGCCCGTTTCCGTCCAGGACAACACCGCCGACGACAAGGATCTCTACGTCTGCTACCGCAACACGATGTTCTATGTCTGGAAGAAGTACAATGTCCTTGACGATTCCCTTCCGGGAGGCACGCAGGGCCGTCAGCGCTGCGGTTATGACTGGCCGCTCGTGCGCTTCACCCAGATTCTTCTTCAGAGAGCCGAGGCTCTCGTTCATCTCGGGCGCGAGGGAGATGCAAAGGCGCTCGTTGACCAGATTCGTTCCCGTGCCGGGATGCCGGGCGTGACGGCTTCAGGCAAGGAGGCCATGCTTGAGGCAATCCGCTATGAGACACGCATCGAACTTTGTGAGGAGGGTGTGAACTACTTTGACGAGATCCGCTGGGGTACATACAAGGACTCAAAGTTCCAGGGCAAGGATGTGCACGGCGGCACGAATGTCTGGGGTGACATGTCTTACGAATACAAGTGGTACTACACCGGCACTATGTGGCCGTGGTCCATCTCCGACCGCGAGGCTCAGAAGAATCCGAGTCTCATACGCCGTGACGGCTGGCTTTATTAGAAAATTGTTCCACGATTTATATGATTAACATGATTAAGAGACTTATATCAATTATTCTGTCGGTGTTGCTCCTGTCGGGCACGGCGTACGCGGTGCAGTCGTGCAAGGTTGAGGCGCCTGTCGAGACCCCTGATGACAACGGGGGAAAGACAGACCCGGAGCCGGACCCAGATCCGGAGCCGCAGCCGGAACCTACATTGGATTTCGATCCTGTTCCTGAGGGCTTCGTGGAAGAGCCGAACGCCACTGTCAGCAACCCTGCCGGTACTGCGGATCTTGCCGTGCTTGAGACCGCAGGGCATCCGCGCGTTCTTATGAACAGGGCTGATTTTGACCGGCTTAAGGAAAAGGCCCTCAACAACCGCTTCCAGAACAAGACCCTCTACAAGCTGCACAAACTGCTTATAGACGTCGCGAACGAGTCCGTAGCCGACAACACAGAAATTGTCTATCAGCTTGATGCCGCCGGCAAGCGCATACTCGACAAGTCGCAGCTCGCGCTCAAGAGAATCGGCTCCTGCGCATACGCCTACAGGATGACGGGGATGGCGAAGTACCGCGAAAAGGCGGTCTCCGACATGAAGACCGTGCTCGCGTTCAGTGACTGGAACCAGAGCCGCCACTTCCTCGACACCTCTGAAATGGCCTTCGCCGTGGCTCTGGGTTATGACTGGCTCTACTACAGCCTCGACTACGACCTCCGAGTCAAGGCTCGCAAGGCCATGCTCAACTACGACATCGTGAACGCCCGCAGCCATTGGTCCAACACCGAGGCCGGCAACTGGAATCAGGTCTGCTACGGCGGCTCCATAGCCGCTGCCATAGCCATCTACGGAAAGGAAAAATCCGCGAGCGGCGGCCTCATCAATGATTGTATAAAGAACAACGGCGACATGGTGAAGGCAATCTATGACCCGGATGGGGTCTACCCTGAGGGCTACTCCTATTGGGGCTATGGCACCGGCTATCAGGGCGTGATTTTCACTCTGCTTGAGAACGCGTTCGGGCAGCTTTTCGGAATGGATGCGCCTGCCGGGCTTGCAAAGACACCGCAGTGGATGCTTATGATGACGGGTGTCGGCAACCGCACCTACTGCTACGGGGACTCCACCGGCTCGTATGGAGTTCCTAAGATGGGAATGTGGTGGTTTGCAAAGCATTACAATAACACCGCCCTTCTCAAGAATGAATTGGCTCTGCTCAATGACGGCGGGTATACGACAACCTGCGATGAGATTCGTCTTCTTCCGATGGCCATCGCCTGCGCGAATGACATCGAAAATCTCGACTCCGTTTCCGCAGGGGAAAACATCAATATGTATTCCGGCGGCGGGGAGGTCCCGGTCGTGCTCATGCGTACGGACTGGACCGACTCCGACACGGATCGTTACCTTGGTCTGAAAGGCGGACAGGCAAACTCCAGCCACGGGCACATGGACGCCGGCTCTTTCGTCTATGACGCGCTTGGGCTCCGCTGGTCGGAAGACGTCCAGAGGGAATCCTACGCGAGAGTCGAGAATGCCCTGAAGGCGGCCAAAGGAAATTTCTGGGACATGGGGCAGAACTCTCTCCGCTGGCAGGTGTGGCGGCTTAACAACCGTTCCCACAGCACCCTCACCGTCAATAATGCAGACCACATCGTCAGCAAGCCCGCGACCGTCAAGTCAGCCGAGGAAAAAGGTTCCGAGATGGTTGTTGAACTTGACATGACAGGACCGCTGTCGGGGCAGGTTGCTTCGGCGAGCAGGACATTCCGTCTAAAGGACGGGGATCTTTATGTGATTGATGAAATCACGGCCAAGTCCGACCTTGATGCTGCCGTGGAGTGGAGGATGATGACTCCTGCGACTGTCACTGTCGGGAGCGAACATGAAAAACTCACCCAGAAAGGCAAGGCACTCTACCTCAAGGCGGCATCCTCCAGCGCCTCGTCTCCGGTTACATACACCACCTGGGCGGCAAAGGGCACCAACTCATGGGATACCGCCTGTACAGGATTCACGGTGGCCGGATTCACCGCCACTGTCCCGAAGGGAACGACCGTCACATTCACGACAATACTGACGCCTTCTCTATAAAGGGCTTACGGATATTAACTAAACTCATTTTAATAACATTCAGTTTATGAAAAGATTTTTTGTCTTAACTATGCTTGCGATGTTCCTTGGGACATTCGCGCTGACTTCCTGCAAGAAAGAGCAGAAGGAAGACCCTACGGAGGTTGTGGTGAACATCGCTGACATCACCGCCGCTTCCGCCACCATCAACGTCACTGTCACCGGAGCAGCACCGCAGATGGTGCGCTTTGTCGCTCCTGTGGCCGTGGAGACACTTGACTTCGACATCAAGGATGAGTCGGCTGTCGCAAAATATGCCTCAAAGGGCTCGGCTGTCAGCACCCCGTACTCTTCAAAGGTGACGGAGCTCGCTCCTGCCTCCGAGTACTTCACCGCAGCGGTGGCATTTGACGCCAACTTCTCTGTGGTCAGCGTCTCTTCGAAGACTTTCACCACCCTTGTTCCGGACAATGCCATAGGCGACACGGCCGGAGCCGGCGAAATCACCAATGACCGCTGGTAGTTCAGAAGCTGTTTTAATTTTTCTCACATTTTTTATATGTTCGTTCTTTTGGTGTCTTTTTGGTCATATTTTCCCATTTTGTTTGTCATTTAGCACCGCTAAACTCCTCTCAAAA
>DJRM01000119.1:0-25957 GCA_002440085.1 Bacteroidales bacterium UBA6360 | reverse complement strand
AACTGAACAAAAAATTAAAACAACTTCTCAGTTTAACGACAGAAAGTTGTCTTTGCGTTGAAGGCAGGGACGGCTTCTCATCAAAAAGTAAGAATTTATGAAAAAGATAATGATTTTCTGCACTGCCGCGCTCGTGCTGGCAGCCTGCACAAATGAACAGCTCGCGGAGACCTCCGGAACATCGACGAAACCGGCCGTGACACTTGAGGGAGGCTTCACGTGGGCGGACACCAAGACCGCATTCACCGATGCCGAGGCTCCGACAAACAAACTCGTGTGGTCGAAGGACGATGCAATCGGAATCTTCACGGTTTCGGGTTCTACGAACAACATCAACTACCGTGCGAATCTTCTCCGCACCTCCATCGGCTCGTCAAACGGCGTCTTCATTCCTGTCGAGCCCGAATCTGAAGAGGCTGACGGACTCAAACTTCCGGAAAAAGGAACCGAGAATTTTCTTATCTACTATCCATATTCCGAGAAGGCGGATCTCAACGTGGACGATTTCATGATTCATGGCAATCTCTCCGAACTTCAGGAGCAGGCAGCGGTGAGTGACAAGGAAATCGGAAAGAACGGATTTGCCTACGGATTCACGCAGGTTGCCGCCGATACGAAGAAAATAGACTTCTCTCTCACCCATGCGATGTCATACATCCGCTTTGTCGTCGCGTCGACCGACTATGCCGACTATATGCTCAAGTCAGTTCAGCTCTACGACGCTGCCGGTGAGGCTGTCCTCACGGGTGAATATGCCTTTGACGTCGAGAATAAGGCCATTGTCGTTCCGGAAAACGGCAAGACAAGCTCTTCTGCAAAGGTCGCGCTTGCTGACAACGCGCAGTTCAAGGCCATCGGCTCCGACAAGCAGGAACTCTACCTCACGCTCCTTCCTGGCGCAGACTTGACTTCAGCAACTGTCTATGCCGTCGTCACTTTTGCCAATGACAAGAAAGAGACTGTCAGCATCCCTGTGGAACTTGCGAAGAAGGGCAAGCTTGAGGCAGGCACGATGACTACAATCGACCTCGGTTCGGTCAATGCCTCAAGCAACGCGTTCGCATGGTACGAGCCTGTGGAGAAGAGAAATCTCGTGAACGGCTGGTGCTACGGTGCGCAGAATACCTATTTTGTTGAGCGCAGCGCGGAAAGCAATTGGAATCAGGTGACATTCGACGTGAAGGCACGCGGCGACTTTTCGCAGGTTGCCGAGCCTAAGTATGTGGGTATCATTTCATCCGGGGATGTTGGAAACAACGGTCTCATCCGCCTTTCCGACGGCACGATGACATATAATGACAAGCCTACCACTCCGGTGAACGGAGACTATACGGTGACCGTCGAGATGGCTCCGAAATCAAAGAGTTGCGGAAGTTCTGCCTGGGGAGTGGTGGCAATTTATGACAAGGACTACAATCTTCTCTGGTCATATATGATTAACTCCTACGAGCCGGGTGAGGAGCCTAAGGCCAATGCTTATCCTGGCACAGGAAAGTCCGTGATGGACCGTAACCTTGGAGCGAAGAGACCGGCTACCAAGGAGATAATCCCGCAGAAGGGTGACTGGGGAGCATATTTCCAGTGGGGGCGTCCTGCTCCACTCATGTGGTCAGTCAGCAAGCAAGAACATTACAATTGTGTCCTCGTGGATGAATCAACAGACCTCAAGGCAGCTCTTGCAAAACCATTTATCAGATGGGCTTATGCGAGTGGCGACGGCTGGACATCCAACGGCAATTGGTATGTCGGCGAGTTCCGCAATCTCTGGGGAGGCAATGAAACCGATGAGTTCTACGACAAGAACAACGATATGGGCAAGACAGTCTATGACCCGTGTCCTGAGGGTTATCGCGTGGCTTCCGGTGATGTCATCGAATATGCCATAAAGTATGGAAAACGCAATGAAATGAATCATACCGACGTGACAAAAACGGAGGACATCCTGTTCCCTGAGTTGGCTTCAGTGGTGGAGATTCCTCTTGATGGCGGCGCAAACGATTATTGGATTTATATTGGTGCTCTTTGGGGAGATAAGGCTAATTGGGGGAATCGTACATATGTCAAGATCGGAAGTAAGGAATATTCAAATTCGGCAGCCGGAGCTCTGTATTGGTCAAATTCTCCGGCCGGTGCCGGTACCGGTTTTGGTAATCAGTCTTACGTCCTTGAGCATTGCTACTTCTCCGGAGGTTATGGCGGAGCCGCAGGCGACAGTAAAGGAAAGAAGACCTACTCTGCCAACAGAGCACAGGGATTTGCCGTACGCTGCATGGTCGACACCGAAAACAGATAGAATCATAATGCTAATCTGACTGATTTACTATGAAGAAGTTATGTAAGACTTCAGGAATTTCTGGGGGGGGCTACTCCTCCCCGGATTTTTTCCTGCTTGAAATGACCTTGGAAACAGGTTTCGCCGCTTCCGTGAACGACTGGAACGATGGCACGATCAGCGACACGCAGAGCAACTACAACATTTGGGAATCACTTTAAGACGGAGGAAAAACAATGAAAAAAACTATCATAACGACATTGGCGCTTACGCCTCTCTTCGTCCTCTCCTCCTCGTTTGTTTCCTGCCAGAAAGTCTACGAAGAAGGACAGGTTGTTCCAAAAACAATATCTAGGATTGTCTCTGTCTCGACTGAATGTGCTGACATTCCTGAGGTGAAATCCCTCTACGAGAGCGGGGTCGGCGTCCATCTCACCAACAAGGAGTACATGTCGGTCTACTATGCCGCCAACGACGGCGACCGGACCCTCAGTGGCCTCAGCACCCAGATTCTCGGAACCCCCGACGGCAACGGCAACTGGACTTTCAGCCACTCCGCCATTTCCGGCGCGGAATCCTACGACTATGCCTTTGTGCTGCCGTACACCTCGAAAAATGAACTTCCTGGGAATAAAAAACAGGTTAAGCTCCGCCTCTATTGTGTCCAATATCCTTCAGCGACGTCTTTCGATCCGAACATGGATTTCCTCATCGGAAAGGCTCGGTTCGGCGAATCTCAGGCTTCTGCCGTTGAGGCGGTCAGCTTCAAGAGGCTGTTCGCTCCGGTAAAGCTTGAACTCTCCGACGAAGCTAATGTTCTCGGAACAGAAAAAATACACGCGGTTTCATTTGCTCTCGACAAGACTGCCACAAAGAATGACGCTCTTGTAGGTATGGCTTATGTTGACCTCGGTGAAGACTATGACGCGGCGAAAATCGGCCAGTTCGCAACCGATAAGAACAATAGCGTTTCTTCCGAAAACTTCGGTAATTCTGTAACGGCGCTCAATGCGGCGGGGATTGAAAAGACTGGCGGGGTTTATAATGTTTGGTACATTATGAATCCGTCGGAAATTCCGGCAGGAACGAGTCTGACAGTTACGGTGACATCGGACACGAAAACAATCACGAGAACTGTGACTCTTCCGTCTGTTGCAGTCGTCAAGGACAAGATAAATGTCATACCGTTCAACATTTCCGGCTCCGGGTGTGTCGTGGAGACTTCTGCATATTGCGATTTCTCGGTGGCATCCGCTGTAAGTAATGATGATCCTACAGCGTCTCTTTCTGACCTTACGGCATCAGATGGTACGACTCCGCTTTCGGCCGTGGGATGCACTGTATGGAAAGACAATGGCAAATCTCAGTATCCTCAGGCCTTGAGAGTGGCGTATGATAATGGCACGAAGGGTGTTATAACCATCAATCCCGCGTCGGGCAAGACTGTAAGCAGGGTTCGTGTTTATACTCACCCCGTTATTGGCTTCAATAGTAGTAAATTGGAGTTGAATGCTGACGGAGCAGCTTTGGCAACGGAAGACGTTGTTTACGCCGGTGTGAGTGCAAATGCCGGTTTCATTGATTTCGTAGTCCCTGAAGAAAAATCCGGTTCTTCTCTTACGGTAAGCAGAAAGGATGCAAATTCATGGATTTCCGGCATGACCGTGTTCTACAAATAACGGTTCTGGCGCAGTCTGCCCGGTGGCTGACGACGCCAGAAACCCGATGAAAATAAAAATTTGTTAAAGCAATTATTTTGTTGTACCTTTGCTGTCCCTTTTGCGGGACAGATTGGTACAACAACTGGTGAGATGGGTGAGTGGCTGAAACCAGCAGTTTGCTAAACTGCCGAACTCGATTAGGGTTCCGGGGGTTCGAATCCCCCTCTCACCGCAGAGGAGAAAAGGTCAGCTAAGTTGCTTTTAGCTGACCTTTATTGTTCTTCAAGAAGTTTTGAATCAATTAAATATAACACTAACGGATTATGAAAAAGAAACTTTTATTGCCAGTTCTTCTGTTGACGGCATTTGCCTGCACTCCGAAGAACGACATCATTGACGACAACGTCAGCTTTGCCGAGAAGCAGCTTGCCGGGCTCATTGCCGAGTCCGAAGAGGGCGGCGCGGTCAGATTCCCGTCGACTGTCAAGGACGGGAAGGTGGTCTTCGTTCCGGAAAGGGACTGGGTCAGCGGATTCTTCGCCGGCACGATGTGGTATATGTATGAACTCACAGGAAAAGAGGACTATGCAGTGCATGCGCAGAAGCAGACGGAGGCTCTCCATAACCTTCAGTACTTCACGGAGCACCACGACGTCGGTTTCATGGTCTACGACAGCTATGGCAACGGGCTCAGGCTCAAGAATATCCCCGGATATGACACCGTGCTCGTAAACACCGCGAAGTCCCTTGCAACCCGCTTCCGTCCCAAGGCAGGCATCATCCAGTCATGGAACGTCACCGGTGGCTGGCAGAAGGAGAGGGGATGGATCTGCCCTGTCATCATCGACAACATGATGAACCTCGAACTTCTTTTCCGCGCAAGCGAGATTTCCGGAGACCCGACATTCCGCAATATCGCCATAAGCCACGCTGACAAGACGATGGAGCACCATTTCCGCAGCGACTACAGCTGCTACCACGTGGTTGACTACGATCCGGAGACAGGCGCCGTCCGCAGCCGCGAGACCGCACAGGGCGCAGGGGACGAATCCCGCTGGTCAAGGGGACAGTCATGGGCGCTCTACGGCTACACTGCCACCTACCGCTACACTAAGGCTCCCCGCTATCTTGAACAGGCCCGCCATATCGCCGATTTCCTCATCAATGAGAAGAATATGCCGGAGGATTTCATCCCGCTGTGGGACTATGACGCGGTTGAGTATGCGAAGGTTACGCCTGCGTACGAGAAATACGTGAACCAGAGGGATGCGTCTGCCGGAGCCATAATGGCATCTGCTCTTTATGAACTTTGGGAGTACACGAAAAATGACAGTTATCTTGCCGCTGCCGACAAGATTGTCAGCTCCCTCTCCGCCGCTCCATACCGCGCCGCTCTCGGCACTAACGGCGGGTTCCTCCTCCAGCACTCCGTGGGCAGCATCCCTCACGGCGGCAGCATCGACGTCCCTCTCAACTACGCCGACTACTATCTCCTCGAAGCCCTCGTCCGCAAACGCCACATCCAGAACGGCGAGAACCCGGTGGAGTAAGTTTCAGCGAGACTAAACGGATAATAAACCCCGAAAGTTTTTTGTCTGACTTTCGGGGTTTATCATTACACACGGGTTCTTTTATGATGTGCGGTGTCTCCTATTTGCCGGGCGTGAGCCTTACGGAGTGGCTGCCGGGGCCGTATTCCGTCGGGGCGCCGCCATCGGGCAGGCAGACGGTGGCGGTGCTGCCTTCAGGGATGCTGAAATGCCATTCCCAGAGGTCGCCGTCATATTTCCACTCGCTTGTGATGAGTCCTGCAGCGGACTTGTAGGAGGCCTTGAGGGAGCCGAGGCGGCGGTCAGGGACGGGCTTCATTATGATGTGCCTGAAGCCAGGTGCTTCGGTGTCGGCTGCGATGCCGGCCGCTGTCTTCCAGAGCCATTCGCAGACGCATCCGTAGGCGTAGTGGTTGAAGCTGTTCATGCCCTTCGGACCCATCCCGCTCTCGATGGTGTAGCTGTTCCAGCGCTCCCAGATTGTGGTCGCCCCGTTATCGACTGAATAGAGCCAGCTCGGGTTCTTCCTCTGAAACAGGAGGTTATAGGCTATGTCGGCCATCCCGTTTTCGGAGAGGGTCGGCATCAGGATTGACGTGCCGAGAAAGCCTGTCTGGAGGCACATTCCGTGCTCCTCGAAGTTTTTACGCAGGCGTGCGGTCATGTTATCCTTTGCCTGTCCTTCCACAAGCCCGTTCTTGAGGGCGAAGAGCGCGGGAGTCTGCATCGTGTTGAACACGGCGTTCCGGAAGCTGCCGTCGGAGTTGAGGAAGTTCTCCCTGAGGTAGCTCTTTGCGGCGACCGTCATCGACTCATAGATTTTCCAGTCGCGTCCGGTGGCCTTTGCCATGTCGCGCATCATCGCGGCATCGATTGCCCAGTAACTTGCTCCGAGATAGTCCCAATACTCGTCATAGTCCTTCTTCAGCGTCCTTTTCCCTGAAGCGTCCTTGTCGAACTTTGGAGAGTGACTTTCAAGCGCCTCATAGCTGAGCCAGTCCGCATACTGGTCGTTGCCATTCTCCGCCGCGAGGGCCGCATGGTCATATTTCGTCTCGTTCACGTGAGTGATGAACCTTTCCATCGCCTCCCAGTTCTCGTCAACGATCGAATTGTCTCCGAACTGCTTCCAGACAACCCAGGGAACGATTACTCCTGCGTCAGCCCAGCCGACCCTCATCATCTCATTTGGCGCTGCACCGTATTGTGCGAAAGGAGCGACTCCCGGAAGTCCTCCGAGTTCTGTTTGGGTGTCACGCAGGTCACGTGTCCATTTGTGGAAGAATCTGTCGGTATTCGCGAAGAATGAGCCGGTTTCCGCGAAAACCTGCGTGTCGGCGGTCCATCCGAGGCGTTCGTTTCTTTGAGGACAGTCTGTCGGTACGGAAAGGTAGTTGGAACGCTGCCCCCAGACCGTGTTGGAAATAAGTTGGTTGATGAGCGCGTTGCCGGTCGTGAGCGTGCCGGTCTCAAGTTCTTTCGTTATGGAACTTACAGGGATGGTCACTATGGAACGAATCTTCACTGGGGCCGTGGCGCTGACTGAGGCGTAACGATAGCCGAAGAATGTGCTGCAAGGATGGTAGGAGACAAATCCTTTGCCCGCTCCGAAAGTATAGAAGAGTCGAATGCCGATGTTATGTGCGCGCAGATTTGTTCTGTGTATGCTGCCCTCCGGCCCGTCCATTCCGCGTCTCAGCGCACCGTTCCCGTCGTTCAGTATTTCCGCCGGCAGGAAGGTCAGGACAGTGCCATCGGCGGCGCTGAACTCGAACTCCGGAATGCCTGCCGTATTCTGCCCGAAATCGAGGACGAGGTTTTCGCCCGCATTGACTGTCATCTCCTCTCCATGGGTATATTCCCTGGCGATCACCACCTTGCCATATTCATTTTCCTTGACATTCTCGACATCCTTCCAGACGTATGCCGTCTGCGGCTTGAGCGTAAGGTCGCGGCGAAGATAGACTTCCGCCCCGTCAGACGGGAATATATTTCCCTTAAATTCGTCGAATTTCTCAGGAACTCCGAGCTTCTCCGGGGTGAGATAGCCCTGAGGGATGCGCGCGTCGTACTCCTCGCCGTCAAAAATCGAGGCATGGGTCACAGGCCCGGTGATTCCTGCCTTCCATTCCGTGAGGTTCGTCCCGAAATTCTGAACGCTGCCGTCGGCGAAAGTGAGCTGAAGGACTCCTCTGAATGCCGGTTTGCTGCCAATCATTCCGTCGTGGCCATACGGGGTTATGATTTTGTCCGCCCACCATCCCGGCGTCACCTGCGCGGAGAGCCTGTTGAGTTCTCCGGAGCCTTTTTTGAACGCGTCCGTGATGTCGTAGGTGAAAGAAAGCCTTGTTTTCTCGTAATGAGTGAATCCCGGTTTGAGGAACTCATTCCCGACCTCAGTCCCGTTGAGGAATATTCGGTAGACGCCAAGACCGGTTGTCATCCAGACGGCCTTTTCCACTTTCTCCGGGTTCATGACGTCGCTGACAAACCAGCTTGCGCCGTCCGCCGCCCTTTCCCTGCGTTCGTTTGCGGTGCCTTCGATGACTCCGCTTATTACACCCTTCACGACCGGAGCATCCGCAGCGGCAATCCACTCCGATTTCTTCCAGAGCGAACTGTCAAGCGCTTCCGTGCGTATTCCCGTGTTTTCTCTGCTTTCTGTACAACTGATTGCAGAAAGCGCAGCAACGATGGCCGCAGTTATTTTTCTGTTCATTCCTGATTATTAATACGCCACCATCAGGAACTTCCGATTCCGTCGGTGGCGCACGATGTTGAACTTCAATGAATTACTTTGCTACGGTAAACTTGCCCGCCAGGCTTGCGTGCGAATCATGCCCGACGAAAACATCGAAATCGCCGGTTTCCTCGCCCCAAACATTGTCTGCGCGGAAGAACGAACGCGCCTCCGGAGTGATGTCGAAGTCAACTGTCGCCGATTCTCCGGCCTTCAGCGCAATCTTCCTGAAGCCTTTCAGCTCGCGGTCCGGGCGGGTGCGGCTGCCAACGACGTCTCGGATGTAGAGCTGTGCGACTTCTTCGCCGTCCCGCGTGCCGATGTTGCTGACCTTCACGCGTACTTTCACCGTTTCTCCGAGCTTTGCCTCAGGGTTGAGAACCTCAAGCTCCGAATAGGCGAACTCCGTGTAGCTCAAGCCCTCTCCGAAGGCGAAAAGCGGTTCATTAGGGGTGCGCATGTAGCGTGAGACGTACTTCGCGTTGTTTGTCGGGGTCTTGCGCGGACGGCCCGTGCTCTTGGCGTTGTAGTGGATAGGAACCTGGCCGAGGCAGAGCGGGAAGGTCATCGTCAGTCGTCCGGAAGGATTGTAGTCTCCGGAAACGATGTCCGCGAGGGCTGTGCCTCCCATGATGCCCGGGTGCCATGTCACGAGCAGTCCGTCTGCGGCTTCCGTCTCCTCGGCGATGGTCATCGGCCGGCCTGTCACGAGCAGAATCACAATAGGCTTGCCGGTGGCCTTGACTGCCTTGAAGAGTTCCTTCTGTGCTGCTGGGATGTCTATGTTCGCCATTGATGCGGCTTCGCCGCTGTAGGCATTCGGAAGTCCGAGGGTCATGAGCACGACGTCCGACCTGCGCGCCGCAGCGATGGCCTTGGATATGCCTCCGTCAATAGGATCGAAGAAATCGCAGCCTTTTTCGCACCTGATGTCGTTGTGAGGGAATCTGGCCTTCAGGCCTTCGAGGAAACTGACTGGCTTTTTGTAATCCGCAAATCCGACCCAAGTTCCTGTCATTTCGCTGCGGGAGTCCGCTGCAGGGCCAATGATGGCAATCTTCTCGCTGCCCTTGAGAGGGAGAATCCCGTTCTCGTTCTTGAGCAGGACCATCGAGCTGCGCGCTACCTTGCGTGCCGTCTCAAGGTACTCCGGAAGCCATGTCTCCTTCTCCCAGCGTCCCTCTCCGCCGTAGCGGAACGGGTCGTCGAAGAGACCGAGCTTGAACTTCACCGTCAGAACCTCCTTGCAGAGCCTGTCAATCTGAGCCTCGCTCACGCGTCCCTCCTTCACAAGCTCTTCCGCGAACTTGTAGTAGTCACCGTCCACCATGTCCATGTTCAGACCGGCGTTCAGCGCAAGTTCCGCAGCCTCTTTCTTGTCCGCCACCACGCGGTGGTTAATCATTTCATTTATAGAGCAATAATCGGAAACGACGAAGCCCTTGAACCCGAGCTCGCCGCGCAGCAGGTCGGTGAGCAGCCACTTGTTGCCGCTTGCAGGGATGCCGTCGAAGTCGTTGAACGACGACATCACGCTCAGCGCCCCCGCATCGAGAGCCGCCTTGTAGGAAGGCAGGTGACGCTCGCGGAACATCATCTCGGACATATCCACGGTGTTGTAGTCCCTTCCTGCCTCGGCCGCGCCGTATGCCGCGAAATGCTTCACGCATGCGAGGATGGTGTTACCTGCGGAGAGATCGTCTCCCTGATAGCCGCGAACCATAGCTGCCGAAAGTTCACCTGAAAGATAAGGGTCTTCGCCAGAACCCTCGGAAACACGTCCCCAACGCGGATCAATGGCCACGTCACACATAGGTGAGAACGTCCATGCAATCCCGAATGCGGTGGCCTCGGCAGCCGAAATTCTCGCCACTTCCTCCGTCATCTCCGGATCCCACGAGCAGGAAATTCCTATGTTCTCCGGGAATGTAGTCCTTGCCCCGTGGATGATGTCGTGCCCGAAGAGAATCGGAATCCCGAGACGCGAGCTGTCAACTGCAAGTTTTTGATATTCAATAATTTCTTTGGGTTTCCAGACATTGAGCATGGAACCGCATCCACCCGCCTTAATCACGTTCTTCACGTCGACCGGGCTTCCGTCAGGCCCGGTGACAACCGAGTTTTTCGGCACGAATTGGCTCAGCTGTCCTATTTTCTCGGAGAGCGTCATCTTCGCCATAAGTTTCTCCGCCCTCACCTCGTCGGCGTCTTTCTTCTCTGTGCATCCGACCGCCATAAGCGCGCCGGCGGCCATCAATAAAAGTGTTCTTTTCATTATTGTGATTTTTTGTTGTTGTCAGCAGCGCTGCAAAGATAGGTATAACGGACAAATAAAAATATAACGACATTACAAAAAAATGGTAGAAAAATGTTGAAAACTGATTTTAAATTTGTATCGGTGTGTCATATTCCTTAATTTTGCAGGATTCGGGTTCATCGGAGCATTGCCTGTCTGTGTATACCCGTCCCACAGTGAAAATAATTATAAAACTGATAATATACGATGAAAAAGATTCTTCTTTCGCTCTCAGCCCTTGTGCTTCTTGCGCTGTCTTCGTGTTCCGAGAGACAGAATGTTCCGGTTTATATGGACGAAAGCCGCGACCTTGACGAACGTGTCGCAGACGCGCTTTCGCGCATGACAATGGAGGAAAAGGTGGCGATTCTCCATGCCCAGAGCAAGTTTTCGTCACCGGGCGTGCCTCGTCTCGGAATACCCGAACTCTGGTGCACCGACGGTCCTCACGGAATACGCCCCGAAGTGAAATGGGACGAATGGGATCAGGCAGGATGGACGAACGACTCCTGCACGGCCTATCCTGCTCTGACCTGCCTTGCCGCGACTTGGGACAGGGAGGCCGCCGCGCTATACGGAAAGAGCATCGGAGAGGAGGCACGCTACCGCGAGAAGGACGTGCTGCTCGGCCCGGGCGTGAACATCTACAGGACGCCTTACAACGGACGTAACTTCGAGTATATGGGTGAGGATCCGTTCCTTGCCGGGGAAATGTGCGTGCCTTATATAAAAGAGGTGCAGAAGAACGGAGTGGCCGTCTGCCTGAAGCACTATTGCCTGAACAACCAGGAGTGCAACCGCCACACGGCCGATGTGGAAGTCTCTGACAGGGCGCTCTATGAGATTTACCTTCCGGCATTCAAGGCCGGCGTGGAAAAGGGCGGCGCATGGTCTGTGATGGCAGCCTACAATCTCTACAAGGGACAGCACCTCTGCCACAACAAATATCTTCTCGACGATGTCCTTAAGGGAGAGTGGAAGTTTGACGGAGCCGTCATCAGCGACTGGGGCGGCGCGTGCAACCCGGACCAGGCTGCGGCCTACGGGCTCGACCTCGAATACGGCACATGGACCGACGGACTTTCAAGCAAGGGCAAGAAGAGCTATGACAGTTATATGCTTGCAGACCCTTACCTTGAGCGCCTTCGTGACGGAAGGGCATCTCTTGAGACTCTCGACGACAAGGCGGGACGTGTGCTGAAGCTCATCTTCCGCACGGCGATGAACACGGACAAGCCATTCGGCTCGCTCAATTCTCCGGAGCATCATGCGGCTGCGCGTCAGATTGGTGCCGACGGAATCGTGCTTCTCAAGAACACCGCGCCTGCCGGTGGAGTGAAAGTGCTTCCGGTGGAGCTTGCTTCGACCCAGAAGATACTCGTTGTCGGAGAGAATGCCCTGAAGATGATGACAGTCGGCGGCGGTTCGTCCTCGCTGAAGGTGCAGCATGAGGTTTCTCCGCTTGAGGGAATCTTGTCTGCTGTCGGCGATGCCGCTGAAGTCGTTTATGAGAGGGGATATGTGGGAAGCGCGTCCAACGAATATAACGGTGTGACTACAGGACAGGATTTGTCAGAGTCTCGCTCTGAGGAGCAGCTTATTGAGGATGCTGTGAAGGCCGCAGCCGATGCGGATGTCGTTCTCTTTTTCGGTGGTCTCAACAAGGACGGGCATCAGGACTGCGAGGGCACTGACCGCCGGCAGTACAATCTCCCATATGCTCAGGACAAGGTGATTGAGGCTCTTGCAGCGGCAAACCCTCGTCTTGCTGTATGCCTCGTGGACGGAAACGCTGTTGCGATGCCTTGGGTTGAGGAAGTTCCGGCGATTCTCCAGTGCTGGTTCTGCGGCTCGCAGGCCGGAAACTCCATCGCTGACGTCGTATTCGGCGCTGTGAACCCGAGCGGAAAGCTTCCGTTCACTTTCCCTGTGAAGATTGAGGATTCTCCGGCACACGCTCTCGGCGTGTACACCTGCGGCCCGGACGTGAAATATGAGGAGGGCATCTATGTCGGCTACCGCTGGTTCGAGAACCGCGACATCAAGCCTCTCTTCGCGTTCGGACATGGGTTGAGCTACACCGAATTCGAGTACAGCGTGTTCAAGGCAAGTTCGACCGTTTCTGCTGACGGGACTCTGAAGGCTTCGGTGAAGGTTAAGAATGTCGGCTCCCGTGAGGGCAAGGAGGTCGTGCAGGTCTATGTTGGCGAGCACAACCCTGTTCTTGACCGTCCTGTGAAGGAACTCAAGGCGTTCGACAAAGTGAGCCTCGCTCCGGGCGAAAGCAAGACCGTGTCGTTCGAGATTCCGGCTTCTGATCTGGCTTATTTCAACGAGGAAAAGCACGAGTGGATTCTTGATCCGGCGCATGAGTTCACTGTTTATTTTGCAGCGGCGTCGGATGATGTGCGGGGGACTGTTGATTTCAGAACAAAATAATGGCGGAGGGGCGAAGAAAAGGCGATCTGCTTCGTTGCATGTGAATTTCAAATCCTCACAACCGGGAGGTTGCTCCGGTGTTGAAATCCCCAGTGCACCTTGCATCTCATCATTTTCTTCATCCCCTTTCCCTATATAGTTTGTTTCTGATTATTTTTCTTCGAGTGATTTTCTTTATGATAATTTATTGAGAATGAGAAATTTATATAAATATCTGATTGTCGCGGCTTTCACGACGGGCTGCTGTCTCGTTGCTTCGGCCCAGACTCCGGAGCACAGACGGGAAGTCATGGAACTCTTGAAGGAAGACCCTACGAGAAGCGTCAACCTCCACCACAATTATGAGGCTCCGTCTAAGATTGTCGACACTCCGGCTCCCAAGGGCTACAAGCCGTTCTATATCAGCCATTACGGCAGGCACGGCAGCCGCTACCACTACACTTTCGGCTATATGGACAGCCCGATTGCAGTCCTGGACTCTCTGTACGCGCATGACCTTCTGACCGATGAGGGAAACTCTGTCCTGAATGACCTTACTGTTCTTCGCAAGGCTCATGACGGTCAGCTTGGCTACCTCACCCACAAGGGTGCCGCACAGCATCAGGATATATCCCGTCGCCTTTACGAGCGTTGCCCGGAAGTCTTCTGCCAAAAGGACAGGAAGGAAATTTACTGCGTGTCGACCGACGTCCAGCGCTGTATTCAGAGCATGGCCAATTTCTGCGTGCAGATTGCGCGTGAGAATCCGGAGCTTCACCTCACTATGGATGCGGGAGAACGCTTCAAGAGATACCTCTGCAATACAGACGGTGTTCCGGGTGTCGGAAAGCGTGAGGCCTTCGTAATGGATTCCGTCCTGACCGCAAATCTCGACCCTTCAAGGCTTCTGGCGGCCTGGACAACATCTCCGGAGGAGGCCGTGAAGTTCATGAAGCATGGTCCGGAGAAATTCTTCGTGGACGTTCTCTGGGCGGGCAGCATCGGCCAGTGCCTTGACATTGAGGATCCGTACGTCTACCGTCATTTCAACCTTGACGAACTTTACGCCCTCTGGGCATACAACGATGTCCGCTACTACAATTTCATGAACGCGACCGTTGAGAACAAGCGGTCGCGAGATCTTGTCGGAGCCCGTATTCTCAGCGACATCATAGAGAAGGCAGATGCCGCTGTGGCAGGCAACGATCACGCCGCAGACCTTCGTTTCGGGCACGACACCGGGCTCGCTCCGACTTTCAGCACGCTGCGTGTCAAGGGCTTGGAAAAAGAGCGTAAGATGGCCGATGCCATAGACGGCGTGTGGTACGGTTTCCGCGATATGCCGATGGCCTCCAATCTCCAGATGATTTTCTACCGCAACAAGAAAGGCGACGTCCTCGTGAAGCTTCTCCGCAACGAGGTCGAGACCACAATCCCCGCTCTCAAGGCCGTCTCCGGCCCCTACTACCGCTGGGATGACCTCCGCGAGTTCATTGTCGATCAGATAGACGGTCTGGATTTCTGAGTGTGTTGGCGCTTTGGCTCTGGCAGCCGGGCGTCTTATGCCTCTCCGATTATGAAACGTGCCTTCCTTGTTTGGATAATAAATCTTTGCTGTCTGTGGTGTTCCGCTGCGCAGACGCTTTCACCGCGCTGCCGTGTGCTGCTGGATTCGCTGATTGTGAGGTTCGACAGTCTCGATGTCTACGAGAGCCGCAAACTCGCGAGGATTCAGGCGAAGAAGGCTGCGTGCGCGAGGCTTGAGGGACGCGAGCGGATGGACGCTTGGCTGGATGTCGCATACGAATATAGTTATTTCGACTCGGACTCCACCATAGCAACCCTTGAGAGAGTTGCGGAAATGGCCTCGGACTATTCCGACAAATATATGGAGATCAAAACGGCAGTCCGCACTTCGCGGATTCTGACGACGCTCGGATATTACAAGGAAAGCAGCGACGTGATTGATTCCATAGACAGGAAGTCTATTCCACAAACTCTCCTTTACGAGTATTTCGAGGCTCACGAGTTTCTCTGCTTCGAACTTTTCCATGTTGACGGCTCACGCCTCGGGTTTCAGAATATGTATGAGGCTGAATATCGCGCATATACGGATTCCGTCATCCTTACCGCACCGGCGATTTCAGAATACGGCCTGCGCTCCAGGGAAAAGAAGGCCTTGGCAGAGAGGGACTATGACTGTGCGATGCAGTGCAACCGCAAAAGAATGGAACTTGCGTCGCCAGGCTCCATTGCGGAGTCATTCGTCTTTTATGAGAGAAACCTGATATATGAGAAAATGGACGGCCACGATGAGGAGCGCCTGTATTGCCTGCTGAGATCGGCCATTGACGATCTGGAAAATTCCAATCAGGACGTCGCTGCATTCACGAGACTTGCTCTCATGTTGAAGGGTTCCGTGGATGCGAGGATTCTTGACAAGTTTTCCGAATATTCATACGTCACCATGCTCAGATTCCGCTCCAGGACACGGAGGATTCTAGGAATGGATGTTATTGTGGAGACGGACAGACTGCTTCGGCAGCAGATTCTTGAGCAGAAGCGGCAGCTTACGATGAGCATTGTGCTTCTTTCTGTCTTGTCATTGCTCCTTGTGGGCGCCGTATGCTATATGATTGCCCTTATACGGAGAGGCCGAATCCTCAATCTCCGCCTTGAGCGTTCGAATCAGATTTCCAACGGCTACATCGCCAGTTTCTTCCAACTATATTCTTCCTACATCGATCGTCTCCTCGCTTTTCGCGGGCGCATAAACACAAGCCTGAGACGTGGAAATACGGATTATGTGATAGAACTTACCAACCCTTCGCGGGACATAACCAACGATGAGCTACGGCACATGTACGACAGTTTCGACTCCGCGTTCCTCGACATATTCCCGACTTTTGTCGAAGATTTCAACGCCCTTCTGAAGCCGGAGTTTAGCATAGTCCCAAAGGAAAGCGGAAAACTGAACACAGAACTCAGAATCTTTGCGATGATAAGGCTTGGGGTCACGGAAAGCGCAAAGATTTCCGAACTTCTGCACTATTCAATAAAGACCGTCTATAACAAGCGTTCGGGCATAAACGCGAAGCTCGCCATTCCTAAGGAAAAGTTCGAGAAAATCCTGAAAGATCTGTAGTATCTCCGAAAATTTATAAAAATCCATTTCCCTAATTCGATTTGTTTAAGTTGGGGAATGTTTTGATATTCAATAATATGACGTTTCCCTACACTGCTTTTGGTTTCCTTTGGTGAAATGGGGGGGGAATTGTATTGATTTGATTCCTACTTTTGCGATGTGCACTGTAGGAAAATGCCGGGCATTTCCATGTATTCCCCTGGTGTTTCCCTGACAAAAAACTAATAAACTATGTCATTCACGAAAGCAATGCAAGCAGCAATCACGGCACTTGTTGCCGTTCTCATTTCGGGATGTTCGCCAAAGGACGAAATCCCTGTCAATCCTTCCGTGTCGGCTCCGACACGTGTTATGCTCGAGGAAAATGTAAACGTCTATCTTAAGGGTGTCAGCTCCGGCACGGCGTTCACCGTGGATTTCGGTGACGGGACGATAGTCGAGGCAGTAACTCCGGAACCCGCCGTACATCAATATACGGAAGGTGCCGACTATCAGATTAAGCTTACCTCTTCCGCAATCGAGGACTATAGCAAACGGCTCCGCTGCTATCCTCTAGAAGCCTTGTCTTCTGCACAGCAGAACTTCAGGGATCCTTCTTATAAGAAAATTTGGGTGATGACTCACCGAGCCCATACTAATGACCCGTCAATTCCCGAGAATTCAGTTTCTTCGGTGGCTGCTGCCATAGCCTCCGGTGCAGAGGCCATAGAGTGCGATACCCAGCGCACCAAGGATGGCGAAATCGTTGTCTGCCACGACCTTTCAATCAATAGGACAACAAACGGGACGGGCGACATCACTAGCCTGACCCTTGCGGAAATCAAGTCCTATAGGTTGCTTGACCGCAACGGCAATGTCACAAACGAGACTATGCCGACGCTTGAGGAGTTCCTCAAGGCCTGCCGCGGAAGAATCTATGTCGACATCGACTATTCTCCGCGCACCGCCTCCACCGCTGAAGTGATGTCGGTTGTCGCAAAGCTCGGAATGATGGAGCAGGTGTGGTTCTACTGCAACAGCGAGGCGAAAATCCGGGAAGTGCTCGCCATAAATCCGAATGCTCACGCATACACCTGGGCAACGTTATACGCTCCTCTCAAGGGACTTGCCGGGCCGTATTTCGTGCAGTATTCCTACACCAGCACGGACAATACCCCAGTCGGCTCTGCGGTGAGCGACGGCATGCTCTGCTCGGTGATCTACCTTTCGGGCGCCAACATTCCTGAATACGGGGTCAAGGAGGAGCAGATCACTGAACTCCTCGAGATCTATCCGGACGTGAAGATGATAATGACAGACTCACCGGAGGCTCTCATAAGTTCGCTCAATTCACGCGGTCGCCGTTAGTCAGCGTTCCGTCAAAGATAAACATATAATTAACATAAAAACTATCATTATGAACAAGTTAAAGTTCAGACTGTCACCAGTTCTGGTCCTCATAGTGACGTTTCTCTCCAGCACGGCTCTCTTCGCGCAGTCCGACTCTCTCGTGAAGGGCGTTGTG
Organism: Bacteroidales bacterium UBA6360; assembly: GCA_002440085.1. Lineage (GTDB taxonomy): Bacteria > Bacteroidota > Bacteroidia > Bacteroidales > UBA932 > Cryptobacteroides. Next base: position 8,371 of record DJRM01000119.1, on the reverse strand, counting down.
GTGGATTCCGATGGTGAGCCTGTCATTCAGGCTGGTGTTGTCGTGGTGGGAACGCAGACTGGAGTCGTGACTGACCTTGACGGCAAATTCGAGATAAAGGCGGCTGTCGGCTCGTCTTTGGAAATATCCTCGGTAGGCTACAAGACTGCCAGGGTTCATGTCAGCGGAGGCGACATCCGTGTCGTGCTTGAGGAAGAAAAGACAATCCTTGACGAGGTTGTCGTCGTTGGCTATGGCTCGATGAAAAGGAAGGAAATGACCTCGGCGATTTCGCATGTCGGAGCCAAGGATTTCAGTTCAGTCAGCAGCCTTGACGCATCGATGCTCATCCAGGGCAAGGTTTCCGGTGTGACCGTCTCCAACACTGCGGTTGCGGATCCGAACAACACAGGAAGCATACAGATTCGCGGTGTCTCTTCAAGGAGTGCCGGCAACGGCCCGTTCGTTGTCGTCGACGGAGTCCCGGGCGGTGACCTCACCAACATCAACCCGGCTGACATCGAGTCCATAGACGTCCTGAAGGACGGTGCGGCATCAGCGATTTACGGAACGCGCGGAAGCAATGGTGTCATTCTCGTGAACCTCAAGAAAGGCAGCAAGGACGGCAGCATCCACACAACCTACGGAGGAACAGTCACTCTCAACGCTCCGAAAAACGAACTTGACATGATGACAGCCGAGCAGTACAGGGCATACAGGACAGTGAATAATCCTCTCGATGACCTCGGAGCGAGCACCGACTGGTTCAAGGAAACGACAAGGCTCGGTTTCAGCCATCTGCACACCCTCACCGTTTCCGGTGGCAATGCGAAGACAAACTACAGGGTGACAGCCGATTACCGCTATGCGCGCGGCATTGACCTAAGTTCGGACCGCCGCGAATACGGCGCGAGGGCAGGCGTGAGCCATACCACAAAAGGCGGTCTCTTCACGTTCACGGCGAATATAACACCGCGAATCATCAACCGCAACAAGGCTACGGGCTCATACTCCAGCGTCCTCGGAATAAACCCGACAGCACCGGTATACGATGAGACAACGTCTAACGGTTACTATCATTTCCCTTCCGGCTCCAACTATTCCAATGTTGTCGAATCCATGATGGAAGTGAAAAGCGACACGGAAATTAAACTCCTCGAATGGAACGCGGGTGCGCAGATAAACCTTCTCCCGCTCTTCACCCCGAAGCATCCTGACTACAGCCTTACTTCAAAGGCTACGGTTTCCGGATATGAGGTAGATAAGTTCGGCGGGTATTTTGCGCCGTCGACAATCTCATGGCACCAGAACGACCAGATAAAGGGCGATGCCTCCAGATCGTTTGACAAATCATCCCAGATTAACTTTGACTGGGTGACCAATTTCAGCGCACAGTTCGGAGAACATCGCCTCAGGGCAATGGCCGGCTACAGCTATTTCTATGTCGTTAATTCCGGAATGTCCGCAAGTAATCAGGACTTCACTTCCGATGGGCTCACCTACAATAATCTCGGTGCCGGTGAATGGGCTTCCAAGGAGGGACAGGTGCTGATGGGCTCCTACAAGAATGACAGCAAGCTCATATCCTTCTACGGACGATTGAACTATGATTGGAAGGAGCGCTACCTCCTGTCCGTCTCGCTTCGCCACGAGGGCTCCTCAAAGTTCGGACAGAACCACAAGTGGGGTAATTTTCCAGCCATTTCGGCCGGATGGCGAATCTCTGACGAGCCTTTCATGTCATGGGCGTCGTCATGGATCAACGACCTGAAGTTCAGGTATGATTACGGTGTTACCGGAAACCAGGATTTCGGCAGCTACATGTCACTGGCGACCTACCGCGCGTTCGGGAACTACCAGTATAACGGCTCCGACTTCCACGTCTGGGGCCCATCGAAAAACGTGAATACGGAACTTCGCTGGGAAAAGGGACACAACCAGAATGTCGGTATTGACTTTTCCCTGCTCAACCATCGTATCAGCGGCTCGCTCAATTACTTCATCCGCAGGCAGTCGGACCTTCTGGGCGAATATGAGGTTTCCGTGCCACCGCACCTTTTCAAGACGATATACACTAACGTCGGAACTCTCCGCAACCGTGGATTCGAGTTTGACATAACGGTGGATGCCATCCGGAACGACAAGTTCAATTGGAGCATATCTCTCGTCGGTGCCACAAGCGACAACCGCTTCATGAGTTTCTCGAACGACACTTATCAGGGTCAGAGCTACTACAACGTCTGCACCATGTCCAATCCGAACAACCCGGGCTATCTTCAGAGAATCGAGGAAGGGCAGCGCATAGGAAACTACTACACCTGGCGGTATGCCGGAGTCGATAAGGCCGGGAACTGGCTCATATATGACCACAAAGACAATATAATCCCGATTTCCGAAGGCTCCGAGGACGATAAGTGCGTGACCGGAAACGGACTTCCGAAATTTACGGGAAGCATGACGCACAATTTCACATGGCGCAACTTCGATCTTGCAGTTGCCTTCACCGGAGCGGCCGGATTCGACATATTCAACGTCCACGACTTCTACTTCGGACTTCAGGGAATGAGCGGGAATGTACTCACAAAGGCATATTCGAAGAATGCGCACATCAAGACCGGTCTGAACGTCATCACCGACTACTTCATCGAGAAGGGTGACTATCTCAAACTTGATTACATAACCCTCGGCTACACACTCCGCCTCAACCGGAAATTCATCGACAGCTTCAGGGTTTACGGGACGGCAAGGAACCTCTATACTCTGACCCGCTTTGAGGGCGTGGATCCTTCAACTTACGAGGTGAACGGACTTACCCCGGGCACATTCGGTGGCTCGTACAACTACTATCCTTCGGCGTTCCAGTTCATATTCGGAGTTCAGATAGGCTTCTAAAACAAAGGGAAAAATGAAAGATATCATAAGGTTTTCGGCTCTTGCAGCCATAATTATCGTGGCGTCATCCTGTACGGATCTGAACGAGACGGTCTACGACCAGGTGATGACCAACAACTACTACAACACGAAGTCCGATGTCATACAGGCCGTGTTCCGCCCGTTTGAGCACGTCTACTGCTGTGAGTATGACTTCTATGAGCACGAGGAACTGACCGCGGACCATTTCATCACCCCGACAAGGGGAACGTGGTGGTATGACGGTGGAAAGTGGGAGATACTCCACAGGCACAGTTGGACCAACATCGAGGACAGCTGGAACTGGACGTCGGAGTGGAACGCATGCTACACCGGAATCGGGCAGTGCAATCTTGTCCTTGACGACCTTTCCAAACTCAATCCGTCAAAGTTCGCCCTTACTGAAGCCGAATTTGAGGCTTTCAAGGGACAGTTGCGCACCATGAGAGCCTATCTCTACCTGCGTCTCCTCAATACCTACAGGAATTGCATCCTCACCACGACATCCGACGAGTCCGTGAATAACCTTCCCGAGAACAGGGTACAGGTGGCCCCGGAAACGCTGTTTGGGTTCATCGAGTCAGAGCTCAAGAATGGCGTAACCAATCTTCCGGCCAAGGTCGGCACATCAGGCCCGGGTGCGACCCAAGGCTCGTTCACCAAGGGCGCTGCGGCCGCACTCCTCGTGAGGCTCTACCTCAATGCCGAAAAGTGGATTGGCGTTGACCGTTATGATGACTGCATCAGCTGGTGCCGCAGGATCCGCGGCGGTGAGTTCGGGGAATACAGCCTTGCAGAAAATTGGTGGGAGCCGTTCGACTGGAACAACGAGAACTGCAACGAAGTCATCTTCGGCTTCCCGGGATCATACACCACGATAAGCTGGCACATGCAGAACTCGCCCCGAACCTTCTACGGAAGGACACTGCCTTACGGGTGCGCCAACTATCTCGGTGTTGACGGGAACGGGGAGAGGAATCCGAAATATGCCCTGTCTCCGAGCTATGACAACCAGAATCCGCGCCAACTCTTTGACTATAAGCTTGGAATGCCGTCACAGAAATTCCAAAAATATGCCGGAGACAAGCGCTGGGCGCAGTACCGCAACACAAGCGTGAACTCCCGCGAGGGAATGTTCTTCCTTGAGGGCAAGATTCCCAACACCAAGACATCCTCCGGCTATGCGATGAACCCGGACAACCAGTATGTCGTCTACCTCCGCGACCAGGTAGGGCAGTTCCTCAACAAGGCCGCAGAGGGGGTCATAGCAGGTTCTGGCAAGGACTCCAAGCTCGGGAACGGAGACTTCAACTCGGGTCTCTTTTGTGTAAAGTATCCGTTCTACTCTTTCACCGGAGGCTATTACATCGAGTCTGACCTCACTGTTATCCGCTATGCGGAAATCTACTACTCCGAGGCTGAGGCTCTTCTCCGCACCGGTCAGGCAGACGAGGCGGGTAAGCTTCTCAACCAAGTCCGGAAGAGGAACTATGTGGACTTCAATTCATCAATAGCCTATCAGCCGGATGGCAGCGTCAAGCTCGACCTTGACGAGATGCTCGACGAATGGGGACGCGAATTCATTCAGGAGGGACGCCGCAGGACAGACCTGATCCGTTTCGGAAGATTTCAGGAGGCATGGTGGGACAAGCCGAAGGATGCCGACACCCACTATGAGATTTATCCTATTTCCCGCCAGGCTCTTGAACAGAATAAGTATCTCAAACAGAACCCGGGCTATCAGGACATCAACCGGTAGAGACGGTATTTTTATATCAGACGATTCGTAATCAATGAAAATATGAATATGAGAAGAATATTAGCAGTGACGCTTGCCGTCGTGTCCATCCTCGGCGCCGGCGCGTGTCAGAAGACATATCAGATGGTTCCGCCTCCGCTCGTGGAGGAAAAGGACGATCTCGATGACGAGGACTTCTGGGGCAAGGATGACAAGGTCATCTTCGTCACTCCGTATGGTGAAGGGGAAATGGACGGTTCATCGTGGGATAACGCCATCGACGCGGACACATTCCTGAGCCTCCTTTCAGACCAGACGGATTTGTCAAAGGCTAAGATCTACCTTTCCGAAGGTGACTATTACATGTCAAGCGGTTCCGTTTTCGGTCCTGAGTTAAGGAAGAAAATAGGTCCTGTAATGGGCGGATACAGCATTCTGAGTAAAGGTACGGACGTAAGTTCACGGGATGTGGAGAATCACAAGACAGTGTTCAGCGGCGACGTGAACAAGAACAAGAGAGCCGATGATGGAGACTGCGGACTTCTTTGCGTTCTCGGAGGAACCTCGTCATTTGACGGAATCACATTCCGCAACGGCTACATCAGCGAAAAGACTGCTTCCTCACAGAAGAGCGGAGCCGGAGTCTTTGTTGATGGTGATGCCGGAACTTTGGTCGAATTTGTAAATTGCCGCTTTGAGGATTGCGTGAGTGCAGCCACAACTAATAGCTATGCCGGAGGTGGCGCGGCTTACGTGGTCTCCGGCCAGGCTCGTTTCAAAGCTTGTGAATTCAGCGGATGCTCCGGAACTTCAAGGGGCGGAGCGATAAGGGGAAATGCCAACACCGCGGTGATTTTCCTTGACCGCTGCAGCATTCACGACAACCGTGTGGGCAGCGACTGGGGCTCCGGAATACAGCTTTCCAGCGGTATTGTCTGCATCAATAACTCAACAATTGTCGGCAACGCGGCCGGTAACCAGTCTATGGCCGGAGCTCTGAACGGCGGCGGCGCTATGCTTGTCCTCAATTCGACGATAGTATCGGACGACAACACGGCTGCAATACGCTGCGAGTCTGCTCCTGCAAGGGGCACTGTCATAGCCAACAGCATAGCGGTGAACACGAACTCAAAGCCGGGCTTTCTCGTGAACGGCGATGCTAACAAGTCCGTTTCCGGTGGATACAACATATTCAACTCCGTCAGCGGAGCCGGTTTCGTATCCTCTTCCACCGATGTGACATCAGCTCCTTCAGGCCAGCTTACAGACGGAGTATATGTCTGGAATCCGGCAGAGGTCACTTTGCCTGGCCATGCGACGGCTTCAGAACTTGAGGGTTATGCGAGGAACTTCAATCCGGACATCTGCACCGGCATCGGAGCAGTGTTCGCTGACTGGTGCGATGGTTTCTCCGTTGACCAAAGAGGGGAGGCGCGCAACCCTTCAAAGCTCCTTCCTGGAGCATACGACCCTTGTCTTGAGGGCGAAGCTTCTAAGACTCTGCGTTTAAGCGTGTCTGCCACTCCTTTTTCCGGTGGAAATGTTTTCAGCAGTCCGGAATCGTTCGGTTTTATTCTCACAAACCCGGAAGGCATCTATTCTTACAACAAGAAAATGATTCGGCGTGGAAACGAATATATTGCCGAGGACGGAGAAACCATGTTGTGGGACGGCAAGGGCACGGCAGTGACGGTCACCGCGTATGCCCCTTATGCCGATATGGTTGACGGCTCTGTTGCAGTGTCGTGTCCAAGCAACCAGGCAACGACAGCAGAACTCACTGCAGCTGATTTCGTACTTTGGAAAGGCAGCGTGAACCCATCAACAGACCTTTCTGACGGCAAGATTCAACTTAGACTCGGCCACCTCAATACAAGGCTGATTGTCAGACTTACTCTGGACGGAGCTCCTGTTGTGACGTCGAAAATAGCATCTCTTTCTGTCGGAGGACTCAAGGCGGAGGGAAAATGTGACCTTGGCGCGGATTTACCATCAGTTGTTGCCGATGGTGCTCCTGTCAATATGTTCCCTAATGTCGGAGAGAGCTCTTATGAACTAATTACTGTGCCGCAGACTGTTTCTGCCGGTTCACTCTCGGTTAAGGCAACTTTTAACAAACGCCAGTATTTATGGACATCATCGTCCGACATAGAACTCGTCCCGGGAAAGACAGCCGAGCTCACAATCAACATTTCTACAACAAAATCGGTCTCTTCCGGCCAAATGTCAATAACCATAAAATAATAGGGAAATGACTATGAAATCAGGAATATCAAAATTGATGGCCGTCTTTGCAGCGACACTTGCGTTTTTTTCTTGCGAGAAAGAAAAAGTGCAGCTTTCGTTTGACAGTGATGACCATGCCATACGCATAATCCCGGAAATAGCTTCTCCATTCACGAAGTCAAATCCGATTACGGATGGAAAAGAAACTGAGTTTAACGAGGGTGATATGATTGCACTTCTTTGCAACGACGGTCACGTGACATACAAACTGACCGATAAAGGATGGCAGACGACTGACTATTATTATTTGCGTTGGGGTTCCGCTCCAGTCAGTTATTCGGCATTCTATCCTGCCAAGGAGACATCAACGACTTTCGGAAACTTTGAACTCCAGTCTTCGCAGCGCACGAAGGAACGTTTGGCTGTAGCGGATTATATGACTTGCACAGTTGCCGATGCGGTCAGGACGAGCGACGGAAGCCTTCGTCTGAAAATGGAAAGGCAGATGGCCAAGGTCCGCTTTACTTTGTCCGGGATTGAAGACGGCTCCCGTGTCCAAGGATTTCGGGTGTGGACTTCGACAGGATTTACCGAGGGACATCCGAACTCGGACAGGATGTACGTCAGTCCTTATATTGTCACTGCGGAAGGCTCCACTTCCGGGCAGAACGGGACAAGCTTCACCGCGATTATCGTCCCTTCTGAGGCTGACGCTTCAAAGGTGTTCGTAACGTTCAACTACAACGGTAAGGATATAACGTTAACCGGTGTGCCGGAACTCAAAAAGGGCTTCAGATATGACATGAATATAAACGTCTCGGGAACAATCGTTTCTATTGACTCGCCTTCTGTTGCTCCGTGGGATGAAGGCACAATAGTCGTTCCAGGAGGCGATGCGGATAAAGTTCCTCTCCTTCCTTACTTTGTGAAGCCGCTGGCATCTGGAACAGGAGACGGCCTCTCCTGGGAGAACGCAATGGGAATGGCTGAGTTTCTCAAGATGATAAAGCAGAAGGACGGAAGTCAGGCAGAGTCTGATGAAAACGCCGACAACGTGGACGACAGGGACTTCTACTTTACAGGTGGAACGTATTCCGCGGAAAATATAAAAGTGGAATACAATGGTTATGCTTCAAGAGTCGAATTCCGCGTCCATGGCGGTTATGACCCTTCCAGCACAGGCACGGATGTAACTCAGCGTGACATTTCCGCATACGAGACTGTCTTTGGCGGAAATGGCGGAAACCGCTTCTTTACCCTCGGCAACCAGACAGAACCGGTGTTCGATGGCATCACTTTCGCGAACGGCAAGGCCAACGGCGAAGGCTGCATCATGGTCGCGGCAGGTGGCTCCGGTGATGCAAGGGTGACTTTCAGAGACTGCAAGTTCAAGAACTGTGTCTCTGAAGCTTCTGGGCAGATACCTGTTCTTCTTGTTTACAAGGGGATGGTAAGGTTGGACAACGTCCTGTTTGACGGCTGCCGAGCTGGGAACAACGCAAGGGGACTTATCCGTGC
>DJRM01000039.1:47023-69743 GCA_002440085.1 Bacteroidales bacterium UBA6360 | reverse complement strand
CAACCGTGAGGTTGCTGCGGTTCAAATTTCTTGTGCGCCTTGCATCTCATCCTCTTATTTGAATTTTGAGTTCAGGCTTGGCGATCTGCGGCGTTGCACTGCGATAATTTGAATCCTCACAACCGTGAGGTTGCTGCGGTTTTATGAAAAGGTGTTATCTTCGCAGGAAGGGGACGCCTTTTGTTTTTTTTAGGGGGGAGTTTCTAAAATTGGGAATATATGGGAATTGCGGGAAAAATATGTCGGTCTGACGACTCGCCTTTAGTGGTGGGCGTAAGCGGGGGAGTGGATTCCATTACTCTTGCGGATATGCTGTACCGGCAGGGAATTGCGGATTTCGCTGTGGCTCATTGTAATTTCCGTCTTCGCGGCGAGGAAAGTGACGCTGATGCGGAGTTTGTGCGAGACTGGTGCGAGAAGAGAGGGGTGAAATTTCATCATATTGATTTTGACACGCTTGGCTACGCGCGTTCGCGAAAGGCGAGCATTGAGATGGCTGCGAGGGAACTGCGCTATGGGTGGTTTGCCAAGCTATGCAAGGAATATGGATATGAGGCTGTGGCGATTGCACACAATGCCAACGATAATGCCGAAACGCTTCTGCTGAACCTTGTGCGAGGAACGGGACTTCGGGGAATCTGCGGGATGCAGACAGCGTCTGTACAGAACGTGGAGGCTGGTGAGGAACTTGCCGCGGCTCTCGGATGTATGGTGGCAGACTTTCCTGAAACGCTGAATATCTGGCGCCCGCTGCTCGGAATGACTCGCGATCAGATTGAGGGATACGCCCACAAGCAGGGGCTCTCATGGCGCGAGGACCGCACGAACAGGGACACCGAATACAAGCGTAACCTCATCAGAAACGAGGTAATCCCGCTTCTTGAACGGCTCAACCCTTCGGTCGTGAAGACGCTGAACCGCAACATGCGACATTTCTCTGAAGCACAGGCTATTGTGGGTGATTATTTTAGTGGTGGCGGCCCTGCATGCACGGGCGGACTTTTCGACTGGGACTTTCCGTCGGCTGTTTCGGGGCAGGGTGATGACTGCTCTCCGGACGCCGCTCTGCTTGACAAGATAGTGTCACGGAGCAAGGGCTGGAGATATGCGCTGTTCCTCTATCTTGAAAGGTATTCTTTCAACAGCTCCGTCATCGGCCAGGTCGAGGACCTTCTTGAATCAGACCGCACGGTCAGCGGTAAAATTTTCTACAGCCCGACCCACAGCCTCGTGATGACGAGTACATCTTTGATAGTCAGTCCATTGAGATTGCCTGCCACGAACAGTGACTTTTCGGGCGTGAACTCCGGCTCTGAAAACGGATGCGCTCCATTCTGCCATCCAAAAGCTGGCGTTTCACTCAAAGGCATTGGTTACAAAGAACTTGCAGTAATCGCTCCCGGAGAATACCATTTCAGCGGAAACCTCGTCAAGGTCGAACTTCTTGACCGCCCGGCCAATTTCAATCCCCGCCAGCCCCTCGGCGTGACTGTCGTCGATGCTGACAAGGTCCGTTTCCCGCTGAAGCTCCGCACATGGCAGGACGGCGACTGGATGCGTCCTCTCGGCTGCCGCGGCCGCAAGAAAATCAGCGACCTCTTTACCGACCTAAAATTCAGCCTACCACAGAAACGTTCCGCCATATTCATTGAAAGCCAGGCAGATGAGTCGGAAACATCATCCCATCCGTCAAGAATCCCGCAACCCGTTCCGACCGAGAAATCCTCCCGCCACGTCCTCGCTCTCCTCGGCCACCGCATCGACGACTCCGTCCGCGTGACCCCGCAGACCTGCAGCATCCTGCGCTTCACCATAACTCCGAATCTTCGTTGATTATAATGAATCCACAAACTCTTTGAAGCGAAGGATCTTTGAACAGTTTGTGGAGTTGAACAGCAGGTGCTCGAAATCCTTTGACTTGGAGGCGAGGTCTGTCCTGGCGAGCATGTCGCCTATTGCTGCTTTGAGCTCATCGATCGAACCGATTCCGGCGCGTTTCTTCAAAAAAATGAAGTCCGGCATTACCTGTGACAGCAGGAACATTGAATCATAGAAATCGCGGCCCTTGGCCCGTGAAAGCAGTGCTGATACTTTCATCGCACATAGTACTTCCTTTGGTGGAGCCTGAATGGGAAAGAAGAATCCGCAGCTTTTGACATCGACGACTTCTGTCCTGTAGTTTACGCCCTGATCCTGTGCCTCTATCTTTATGAGAAAACGCTCTTCCTTGTGTCCGGTCAGTTTCATTTCGAAAAGAAGCCCCGGGAAATAGAGGTTTCTTCTGTATGCGGTGAGTTTCGGATTCTCCCTGTCCCGAGTTTCCACGTTGAGGTCATTCTTCCGCAGGAAAACCAGAATGTCGTCAGTCATGTTCATGAAATCCTCTTTTGTCATATCCTTGCAGTCAAAATCCAGATCTTCCGAGAAACGGTCAATTCCGTAGACTAACCTCAGGTTCGTACCTCCTATAAAACATAGTTTCCCGGCATATGTGGAAGAGGATATGAAATCAAGAATCATCAGCTGGAGGTATTCTTTCAGCATGTGTTTGTCGAAAGCGGCGTTGTTTCGTATCGTGCCCGGAAAATAGCTGCGTATGAGATTTATGTCTATCATAGTCCGTATGCTTTATAAAGAGTTTGTGTCCTGTCGTTGAGCGCTTTATTGCCAATATTTTTGAGATATGCGTCTGCCTTTGCCCTGTCAAATTCATCTTCCATGAAGGCTTCATCCAGGCGCAGTTCAAGCATGTCTTCTTCCGAGTTGTAGATTGGATACAGATAGAGCAGGTCAAGCATCGCCTTTTCGGGAGTGGCAATCTGGACAGTCCGCCCGTCTGACATTGGCTTCATGTCAAACCCGAAGAAAAGCTTCGGCTGGACTGTGCGATAACTGTATTTTCCGAACTCATTTGTGAATGAGGCTGTTTTGAGCGTCGTCACGCTGGTCACATCCGTGACGGCTTCAGGAATGACTCCATAGAATGACAATGCCGTGTGCAGGCTTATATATGACGGGCGATAAATCCTGTTAGCGACATATTCTGCAAAGTCAGGAACCTTGAGTTGTTCCGGGAACGCGTACCAGCCCCGTCTCAACCGAAGGAGAAGTCTCTGTTTTGTCCATCTGGTAAGATTGTTTGTGTCAAAGTTCGGGTACAGCATCATTATTTGGTTGATACTGATGCACCCGAACTTCACAAAACTCTCCCGGAATGACAGAAAATTTATGTTTTTCATCATCTTGTTTCTAAAACTCTGCAAATATAGTGATTTTCGGAAATATAAAAGTGTACGAATATGGCGATTGATGCGGTTTATAATGAAGGTGTCAAGATTCTTTACAGGAGTGTAAAGTTTCTTTACATGATTATGCCGGTGGTGTGTGACTAACTTGTTGATACATATGTGATTGTACCGTGTGGCACGGGAGGTGCCCGTATTCTCGGACAAAACGTATGAATATGAAATCATCTATTATTATATCTGCGGGGTTTGCGATGCTTGCGTTTTCTGTGGAGGGAAGCGGAAGTGAGGTTGCCTGTTCATGGCAAAGTCCTGTTGGTGAGACCGTTGGCATTATGAAGGATTCGCTCCTGGTTGTGGCGGAGGGCGAAACGGAGACAGCGGTGAAAATGATGTCGCTGAAGGACTGCATGGAATATGCGGTGGAAAATGCCGCACAGGTACAGGCTCAGCGGACAAAGGTCGGAGATGCAAGACTTGACAGACGCGACGCCATACTCACGGCCTTCACCCCTACCATCGAGGCTTCGACCTACGGCTACTACCGCTGGGGGCGCTCCATTGATCCGGAGACAAACACTTATGTGACAACTACTTCCCTTAACAATGGCTGGTCTGTCTCCGCCGGTATAACTCTCTTCAACGGATTCTCTGCCATAAACAATATAAAGATTGCCAAGACCTCGCTTTCTATGGGACTTACGCAGGAGCGGCAGGAAGAGGACAAGGTCTGCCTCGCCACGATGGAGGCCTATTTCAACGTCCTCTACTACACCGAACTCGTGAACATACTCTCCGAACAGGTCGAAAACGCGCAGTCGGCGCTCACGCTCGCCTCGCGTCAGGAAGAACTCGGGGTGAAGGGTCATGCGGACGTGGTGCAGATGGAGGCTGACCTCGCGGACAGGGAATATGAGCTCGTTTCGGCACGCAACAGTCTGACGGATGCGAAGATAACCCTCGAAGATATCATGCTCTGGCCTGTGGGTGAGGAACTTGTGATAGATACGTCACTCGGTTCTCTGGATGCGGCGACTTCCGGTGATCCGGGAATTTCCGATAATTCGGTTCTTGCAAGAGACGCAATTTTTCGCGGAGACGGCATCGGTGCTCCCGGAAATGTTTCAGTTGATGAGATAATTCTCAAGGCGCGCGCGTCAATGCCGTCGGTTCTTGTAGCAAAAGGGGCACTCGACAACTCGAAATACGCCCTGCGCACAGCCAAGTGGCAGTTCCTGCCTACCCTCGGACTCTATGGCGGCTGGTCCACGAGCTACTACACCTACCCCGGTCAGTCCGGTTACACGCCGACCCCATACTGGAGCCAGTTCTCCAATAACGGCGGAGAATATCTCCAGCTCTCGCTCACCATCCCGATTTACGACCGCCTGAGCAAGTTCACGAAACTCTCCAAGCGACGCAACGAGTACCGTCGCGCCGAAATCGAGTACAACAAGTCGCTCCGTGACGTCGAGTCCGAAGTCCGCCGTGCGGTGAGTGACCGAGACGGCGCCGAGTCGGCCCTGCTTCAGGCAGAGCGCCGTGCCGATGCCCAGGAAGAGTCTTTCCGCCTGAACTCCCGCAAGTTCGAGCAGGGACTCATCTCCTCCATCGAATACAACACCGCCTCCTCCAATTATCTCAAGGCCAAGGCCGAGCGCCTCAATGCCCTGTTAAAATGGCAGCTCAAGCGCCGCGTGGTATCATATTATAATGGAACTCGTTATATAGACCAGGAAGAATAACTGAAAAGGTGATCCAAGCTCTGCTTGGGCGGGGTCTCGCAAATCGAGACGCAAGAAAAATATCCTCCACGCGACAATGGAGGTCACAATGAAAATAAAGAATATTATGGATAAGGTAATTGAAAAGAAAAAGGGCATAGCAGCCGCATTCACGAAAAAGGCGATAAAATGGTGGGCGCTCGGCGCATTCGTGCTCCTCGTCGTCGTCCTGCTCCTCACCGGCCGTCGCTCGGTTCTCCGTGTTGACGGCAGCACGATTCTTACGGGTACCGCCCGTCAGGGAGAGTTTAACGACTACATCAGGGTCAGCGGTCAGGTGCAGCCTATGACCACCGTTCAACTCAGTCCGACCGAGGGCGGCAATGTCCAGCGAATCGTCGTCGAGGAAGGCAGCAAGGTCAAGGCCGGTGACATAATCGTCGTTCTTGGCAACGAAAGCCTTGACATGCAGATTCTTAATTCCGAGGCCGAACTCGCTGAAAAGGAAAACATCCTGCGCAACACCATGATTTCCATGGAACAGCAGAAACTGAGCGTCCGGCAGGAGCGGCTCAGCCTCCAGATTGAGGTTCGTCGCGCACGCCGCGCCTACGAGCAGAACAAGGCTCTTTATGAAGAGAAGCTGATAGCAGGGGAAGAGTATCTCAAAGCCTCCGAGGACTACGAACTCGCCAAGGACAAGCTCGAACTCGTCACCGACCGCGAGCGTCAGGACAGTCTCTACCGCAGCGTCCAGATTGCACAGATGCACGAGAGCCTTGAAAACATGCGGCTGAATATGAACATGATACGCCGCCGCAAGGACAACCTCTCCGTCAAGGCTCCAATCAGCGGCGAACTCGGTCTGCTCGACGTGGAGCTCGGGCAGTCGGTTGCCGCCGGCGCGAAGATAGGACAGATTAACAATCTGGATTCCTACAAGATTGAGGCTCAGATAGACGAGCACTACATAGACCGTGTCGCTCCGGGGCTTGAGGCGACTTTCGAGCGCCAGAACGAGAAATACTCCGCATCCATCCGAAAGGTCTATCCCGAGGTCCGCGACGGCAAGTTCAAGGCTGACTTCCGCTTCGAGGGCCAGCAGCCGGAGAACATACGCACCGGTCAGACCTACTATCTCAATCTCCAGCTCGGCCAGAGCGCCGAGGCCATACTCATCCCACGCGGCTCGTTCTACCAGAACACCGGTGGCAAATGGGTCTATGTCCTCAATGCCGACGGTACGAAGGCAATGAAACGCAGCGTACGCATAGGCCGGCAGAATCCTCAGTATTACGAGGTTCTCGAAGGGCTCGCCCCTGGCGACAAGGTTATTATATCGTCGTATGACTCATTTGGCGACAAAGATGAACTGATAATAAAGTAAAAGCCGCCTAAAAGGCGGTCTGCTTCGTTGGATGTCTTGATGAAATCCTCACAACCATCAGGTTGCTGCGGTATTCATCCTCACCATCCGCCTTGCATCCCATCCTTTTATACGGCTTTTACTCTCAGTTGCTTTATTTCAGTTGAGAATGAAATACTGAAATGGAGTTGAGAATGAATACTGAAATGGAGTTGAGAATGAATCTGAAAAATGAATGTTGAAAATGAATACGTATTTTAAATTTCTGTCAAAGAATAAGTTATATACGGCGATTGAGGCGTTCGGGCTTTCGCTGGCGCTCGGATTCACGATACTTCTCGCGTCGTATGCCCGCACGGAGTTCAGCGTCGGTGCGCGTCAGCCGCTCTCGAAGCAGATTTACGCCATCGGAACCGAGGATATGGTGGGGATGACGCTCGGAACTGGGGAGGAATTTTTCCCTTCGATGCCGGAGATAACCTCGTGGACACGGGTCGCGGTGTACGGCGATGCTGATGTCACCGTTGACGGCGAATACTATCAGGTTGAGGCTGATGCTCTCGACACAAATTTCCTGAAGCTGTTCGACTACCGCATCACAGGGTGCGACAGGAACAGGATTCTGGCTGCTGAGGACGATGTGATTGTTTCAGAAGCCTTTGCGAAAAAGGCTTTCGGGGGAGATGACCCGATTGGCAGAACCGTCGTCTTCAACAAGAAGAACCTGACAGTCACAGGGGTGCTTCAGGACTTCGGCCCCTATGATGCTTTCGGCCACTGCGACATCTTCCTGAATATGAAGATAATGGAAGGCATAGTCATGAAAATGGACCAGTTCGGGGCAGTCCAGACTTTTGTGATGCTCGCGGACGGGACCGACCCTGACGATGTCGCAGCCAAGCTTCTTGACAAATACTGCGGCTACTGGGACTGGTTTGACCGCGACGCCTCCAACGGCGGATTCATGTACGGCTCGTCTCTCACCCGTCTCGACAAGATTTATTTCTGCAACAGGGACGTCTTCAATCCTCTGCGCAAGGGAGACCGAAGGACTGTCGAGGTTCTGCTGGCCGTCGCTCTCGTCCTGCTCGTTTCCGCCATATTCAACTACATCAACCTCACCGTGGCCCAGACAGGCAAGCGCGCCAAGGAAATGGCGACGCGCCGTCTTCTCGGAGAGTCTCAGGGCGGGATTGTCCGCCGCTACATCGGCGAGTCATTCCTGTTTACGGCCGGCTGCTTCATACTCGGCTGCGTGATTGCACTGTGTTTCCGACCATGGATGAACAGACTTCTCACGACCGAAATCGTACTGCGCCCGGATGCTCTCGCAGTCGGCGGCGCGCTTCTGCTCCTCTGCCTCATCTCGCTTGTTTCCGGACTCCTGCCGGCAGCGATGGTGTCGCGCTTCAAGCCGATTGATGTGGTCAAGGGGGATTTCCGCTTCCGCAGCAAGATGATTTTCAGCAAGATTTTCATCGTCTGTCAGAATGTCATAAGCACCGTGCTGATTGCCGTCGCGCTTACCATGACCCTCCAGATGCGCCACCTTGTCAGTCTTCCGACCGGATATAACACCGAAAACCTCATATCGTTGAAAACATGGTCACTCGGCTTCAGGAACATGGACGCGCAGGACGAACTCGCCCGCCGTCTGCGTGCCCTGCCGCAGGTGGAGACCGTCGGAATGGCGATGCAGGCTCCGTTTGCCTGCGGAAGCAACGGCGTGCACGTCGAGAATGAAAAAATGTCGTGGCTTAATGTTGCCGGACTGGACTCTACGAGCTTCCGCCTTCTCGGGTTCAGGGTGTTGGAGAAATATTCCGAGCCTTTGGAGGGAACATATTGGTTTACTGAGGAGGCGAAGAGGCGCTATGGCGTGTCCGAGGAAAACCGTATTGTGGGAAAACGTGATGACGGAACTCCGGAATATGAATGCTGCGGAATCATCGCCGACTACCGCTCGAACGATGCCTTGAGACGTCCTATGGAGGACAGCCACAATGCCGTGCAGAACAGGACATCGATATGCTCGTGCATAATTGTAAAGGTTATTGGCGACCGCAAGGAGGCGTTCGCCGCCGTTTCTGACGTGTGGCGCGGCGTCGCCGTTGATTATCTTGGTGTCCCTAAGGCTCCGGAAATAAGCTATGTCGAAGATTTTCTGAACAGCGCCCTCACCGGAACGCGTAACACGATGGCGCTCGTGAGCACTTTCATGATTCTGGCAATCCTGATTTCGGCTCTCGGCCTGTTCGCCATGTCGGTCTATTACACCGACCAGCAGTCCCGCCAGATTGCCCTGCGCAAAATTTTCGGCTCGGATGTCCGTACCGCCGCGTGGACGCTCTCCAGGGATTTCCTACTGATGGCGGCCGTTGCCGTCGTTATGGCCATTCCTCTCTGTGTCTGGGCCATGCGCTACTATCTCCGCGATTTCTACAATGCCATTCCGTTCCCGTGGTGGGTGGTTCCGGCTGCCGCGCTTATGACCCTTATTCTCGCCGCCGTGTCAATCCTTTGGCAGACGTGGAAGACCGCGACGGCCAACCCTGTAGAAAAGTTGAGGAATGAATAAATATTGAAAAGCGGGGAAGGATTTTTTGAATTTGGCACGGTAGTTGCAAAATCCTTCTCCTCGGTTATTAGTTTTAGTGTTATTAATTATGTGGTTAGTATGAGGTGTCCTCGCGGGAGCGACGACAGCTCATTTTTTATATGCACATCCGTGCATATAAAAAATGAGCTCGGACTCGGGGAGTCCGGGCCTTCCAACCCCAGTCGGCGGAGCCGACAGCCCCTGTGAGGGGCATGTGACCTCCATTTCATTGCGGTCGGCGACTCCGTTCCTCCGTTTCACTCCGTCACTGCATCGCGGCGGCTCTTGCCGCCTTTTTTTAGTAGCACCGTCGCCCAGACCTCGCAGCCTTCCCCCCGTCCGACAAATCCGAGGCGTTCGGTTGTGGTGGCCTTGACGGAGATGCGCTCGGTGGTGCAGCCGATGATTTCAGCGAGCGTTTCGCGCATTTGAGGAATGTAGCAGGCGAGTTTCGGAGCCTGGAGGGCTATGGTGATGTCCGCATTGCCGAGACTGTAGCCTTGAGATTTGATGAGGGAATTCACTCGGGCGAGGAGAATCTTGCTGTCGATGCCCTTGAACTCGTCCGAACTGTCCGGAAAATGCTTCCCGATGTCCCCGAGCGCGAGAGCGCCGAGCATCGCGTCGCAGAGCGCGTGGATTGCGACGTCGCCGTCCGAATGTGCCACAAACCCCCTCTCGCTCTCTATTTTTACGCCCCCGAGCCACATAGGCAGCTCTCCCGCCAGCGCATGCACGTCATATCCCTGACCTATTCTGATGTCTTCCATATTTTTATATTCCAATTCGCCGAAAGTAAATCGGCCGTTTCGAGTTATCTGTCTTTTGAACTCGCGAATATAATGAAAAATGAGTAAATTTGCAGAATATGTCTTCGTGTTCGACGGAATGTGGGGACGTAAATCATAAAATGACTTATATATGGGAATATTCAATTTCAGTTTCTTCGGTTCGCAGGAACACCGTGTGTTCAACTACAGACCGCGCTACTATGACGAGGAGAAGGATGCCCTGAAGCAGAAATTCGGAGCTGTTGACGGGTCGCGGGAGAAAAATTATGCTCCCGGGACTTATATAAAGGGCAGTCTGAGGAACGGAAATTATTCCAAGACTCGCGGCGCGAGCAAGGCACAGCGTATTATCGGAATGGTGACGCTCATTCTTGCCTTTGTGGTTATCTATCTGATTGCCAAGTACTATTCTCTGCTGTTCGCGTGATATGGATATAAGAATACTTCCGAGCAACATAGCGAACATGATTGCCGCGGGCGAAGTCGTCCAGCGGCCGGCGTCTGTGGTGAAGGAACTGATGGAGAACGCCGTTGATGCGGGGGCGACACAGGTCAGCGTCATAATAAAGGATGCCGGCCGCACGCAGATTCAGGTCATCGACAATGGCTGCGGAATGTCCCCGGACCAGGCGGTGCTGGCCTTCGAGCGTCACGCGACGTCGAAGATTTCAACTGCGGAGGATCTGATGAACATCCACACCTTCGGATTTCGCGGCGAGGCGCTTGCTTCAATCGCGGCAGTCTCCGAAGTCACGCTCAAGACCAGGCGCGCCGAAGATGAAATAGGCTGCCAGGTGGATTTTGCAGATTCACAACACCTTTCAACGATAGAGACAGTCACTCCCGTCGGCTCGAACTTCTCTGTGCGCAACCTTTTCTACAATGTTCCGGCACGGCGCAAGTTCCTCAAGTCCGAGAGCGTTGAACTCAAGCACATAGTGACGGAGTTCCAGCACGTGGCCTACACCCGTCCGGACATCAGCTTCACGCTCATTCACAACAACCGTGAGCTCTATGTCCTGAAACCGGCGCCGTCGCTGAAGTTCAGAATCCAGGATATTGCCGGGGCCGGCGTTGCCTCGGAAATCACCGACATCAGTGCCGAAACCTCCATAATGCGCATTTCCGGATTCATCGGACGCCCGGACAAGGCCCGTAAGGGATTGGGCAATCAGCTGTTCTTCGTCAACGGACGATATTTTCGCAGTCCCTATCTCCACAAGGCCGTGATGAAGGGATATGAGGGGATGATTGCAGAGGGAACGACTCCGACATATTTCATCTGCCTTGAAGTGAACCCTCACGAGGTTGATGTCAATGTACATCCGCAGAAGGCGGAAATCAAGTTCGAGGACGACTCTCTCGTGTTCCAGACCCTTTATGCCTGCGTGCGGGAGACTCTCGGCAAAAATTCTTTCGGAACTGCGTCAATAGACTTCGAACTCGGCTCTGTTCCTGAACTTCCGGCTGTGGGCAGGAATTTCGACGAATACCGGCCTGTTTCGGAACCCTCAATGCCCGAGAGCGGCTACAACCCGTTTGACAACGACGGCTTTCAGAATCAGCCGGACGTCTTTTGCGGCTCACATAAGGGGACAGGGGACAGCGCCGGGTCAGGTTTATACCGGAGCCAGCCGGATCCGTTCGGAGGCTCTGGCTTCGCGGAATTCGGATTAGGCTCCGATTCCTCTGTGTCTGCCCCGGACGCTGCTCCTGAATCTGTCACTGCGAATGGCGGCGGATACGGCACGGCGGCATACATCGACAAACGTGACGACTACGGCAAGCTCTTCGAGGATCGTTTCAGCATAACCCGCAGCTTCATAACCGTTCAGGACAAATATATAGTCACCAACTCGAAGTCCGGGCTGCTTGTCGTGAATGCCCGCCGGGCGATGGAGAGGATTCTCTATGACCGTTTCATCAGCGGACGTCGCGAAGAAGATGCGGACCGTTTTTCTCAGACCCTCCTTTTTCCGGTGTCCGTGCGCGTGGGTGTCGAAAATGTGCCTGTTGTCGAGGCGAACGCGGAACTGCTCAGGGGCTTCGGCTTCGACATCGCCCCGTTCGGGACTGACTCCGTGGTCGTGAACGCGATCCCTGCCGGGTATTCCTCGGATGAGGGGCGTGTGGAAACCATGGTAGGGGATTTGCTTCTTCTGCTTCAGGACAATCGTTCCTCCATTTCCGAACTTATGCGCCCTGATATGGCGGGCAAGCTCGCGGTGCTCGGAGCCTCCGGCTATGACGGGGTGCGGAACGCGGATGAGGCTCAGAGGCTTGTGGATGCACTGATGACCAGCACAAATCCGGAATTTACGGCATCCGGACGCAAGACCATGGTCGTGTTGCCGGCGGATGAACTTGACAGAAAATTTTAACAGTCCGTGCCTTAGAAACATGAAAACACGAGAAACTCAATATGCAGTTTAGATTCAACAACAGCGGACGTGGATTCCTCAGCGCAATCCCTCCTGTGACAAGAAACATAATTATAATCAATTTCCTGATTTGGATAATCTCGGAGCTTCGTCCGGACTTCATGTACGAGACTTTCGCCCTTTTCTATCCGAAGTCGCAGTATTTCCATTGGTGGCAGTTTGTCACCCACATGTTCATGCACGGCGGCTTCTGGCACGTGTTCTTCAACATGTTCACCCTCTATATGTTCGGCAGCGTGCTCGAAAGGGTATGGGGGCCTAAGAAGTACCTGCTGTTCTATTTCGTGACCGGACTCGGTGCCGCAGCCCTGCACACTGGAGTGGAGTGGCTCCAGTGCCTGCATTGGGAGCACATCATGAATACCGGTGCCGCAGCTGACGCCGTCATGGCGAACCGCTCCATACAGACCCTCTGCATGACCCCGACCGTCGGCGCGTCAGGAGCAATCTATGGCCTGCTCCTCGGCTATGCGATGCTCTTCCCGAACTCGCTGATGACGCTGCTCTTTCCGCCGATAACGCTGAAAGCCAAGTGGTTCGTGCTTATTTTTGCTGCGATTGAACTTTTTACAGGCATAACCGGTGTCGGAGGCGGAATTGCACATTTCGCGCATCTGGGCGGCATGCTCTTCGGGCTCATTCTCATTCTCTGGTGGAAGAAGGGCAACAAGATGTACACCTACTACGACAACTGAACCGGCCCCGTGCGTACTACGGAACTCGTGAATAATGAAAAGGAAGAGAAACAGACGAGAGGGGCACCTGTTTGTGGGCATTTCGGCGGGCATGCTGATGATTGTGGCCGCCGGGCTGCTCATGCTGTCCTACATTTCCATTGTCGCGGATCCCGCAAAAGTCTGGTTCTTCTCGATATTCGGTCTTCTGTTCTTTCCTTTTGTCCTGCTGAACCTTATGCTTCTTGTCTGGGCTGCGGTCCGGCGTTCTCGTCTTCTGATAATTCCGCTTCTCGCCATTTTGCCGTCGCTGCTTTTTGTCGGCCGATATGTCCGTTTCGGCAATTCGGAGGCTCGGGATGCGGAGACGGCGGAAACACCATCCGAGAGTCTCAGGCTTCTGACATACAACGTGGACCGGTTCGCCTATCGCAAAGACCGCATGGCGCGCGATGAATGTGCCGACTCCGTTTTTGCCTATCTCCGTCGTCAGAATGCCGACATCATCTGTCTTCAGGAATATGTCACCGACACCCCGTCGTCTCTGATGTCTTTCGTCGCGTCCCGGATGCCGGGGTATCATATTGAATACTATATGCTTAAACGTGGGGGCTCCTATTGCGGCAATGTAACCCTCAGCCGTTTTCCTGCACTTGCAAAGGGGAAGGTTCTTTTCGAGGACAGCAGCAATCTTACCCTATATTCCGATTATGCCGCAGGCAGACGACGTTTTCGGGTATATAACTGTCATTTCGAGAGTTACGCGATTTCGATGTCGAATATATGGAAGTCTGTGACCGGTGACAGGGAAACTTGGCAGAAGACGGAGAACAAATACCGCAAGTCCATCGTCCGACGTCCCAAACAGGTCAGTGACGTGCTTGCACACATTGAGGAAAGTCCGGTCGAGGCTCTCGTGTGCGGGGATTTCAATGATAATCCGATGTCATACACCTACCACCGCATAAGCCACGATCTGAAGGATACGTTCGTCGAGGCGGGGCGTGGTTTCGGGGCAAGCTACTCCGCTTTCTGGCCGATGCTCCGCATTGACTATGTTTTCATTCCTGAGGAGTGGCACGCGACTGCCCACAGGACCGGAAGGATAAAGTTTTCGGATCACTATCCCGTTGTGACAGACCTTGTCGCGGGACAATGACTGGAGGCAATATGACGTTTGATGTTTTTTTTGATGGTGAGGAAAATTGTTTCTGAAGATTTCATAAATGACTGAAGATATGAAAGGAATGATCGATTATAAGGAAGAATTGCGAAGGACGCTTGAAGTTCTCCGCAAGGGAGGGATTTTCCTCTATCCCACCGACACCGTCTGGGGACTCGGCTGCGACGCGACCGATCCGGAGGCCGTGGCGAGGATTTATGCGTTGAAGCACCGTTCTGACAGCAAGTCGCTTGTGCTGCTTGCCTCTGACGTGGACATGATTTGCCGCTATGTCAGGGAGATTCCGGAGATGGCCGTGCAGCTGATTGAGGTGAACGACAGGCCGATGACCATCATTTATCCGGGTGCCCTTCACGGAGAGGCCGGTCAGCCTGCGGATAGGCATATTCTGGCTTATAATGTTGTGGCCGAGGATGATACGGTGGGAATGCGTATTCCGATGATGGATTTCTGCCGGGAACTTGTTGCGGCTTTCGGACGGCCGATTGTTTCCACCTCGGCGAACATTTCCGGCGAACCGACCCCGAAGAGTTTCTCCGAAATCACGAAGCCGGTGCTTGACGGAGTTGACTATGTTGTTGACCGCTCGCTTGAAGGCGGATCGACGGGGCAGGCCTCGTCAATCATAAAGGTCGGGCTGGACGCGTCGATTGAGATAATCAGAAAATAGCGGGGCGCATTGAAGTCGAGAAATCTTTGTTCATGGAAAGGAGTTCGCGAAGTCTTTGTTTAGGGAAATGTAGTCGGGAAAACTTTGAGTAAAGGGAAAATATAATGGAACTGTTTTATTCAAATGACATAAGCGGCGGGTTTGTCAGGCTCGACGAGGAGGAGTCCGGCCACTGCGTCCGGGTTCTGAGACATCGTGCCGGAGATGAAATCCGTGTCATTGACGGGCGCGGGACGCTGCTGCAGTGCCGCATAACGGCCGACAGACCAAAGGCGGTTGAGGCGGAGGTAATCTCCCGCATCGGGGAATGGAACGCCCACCCGTACCGTCTGACCATGGCCGTGTGCCCGACCAAGAACATCGACCGCTACGAGTGGTTCGCAGAAAAGGCGACGGAGATTGGCGTCGATGCGATTGTTCCGGTCATCGGCGAGCACTCGGAGCGCCGTGTTGTCAAGACGCCGAGGCTTGAAAAGATAGTTCTTTCGGCCGCCAAGCAGTCACTCAAGGCTACACTTCCCGAAATAGTTGAGCCTGTGAGCGTCAAGGACTTTATCCTTACAGGCGTTGCGGCCTCCTCAGATGTGCCGGGCTCCCTCTCCAAAAATGTTCCGGCGGATGCCGGCGTGGAAGCGTCAGAAGTCCCCCTTAGGCTGATTGCCTGCTGCTTCGAGGACGCTGACCATCCGCGCTGCTCCGTGAGGGAGGCTCTTGTGGAATGGCTAAGGGCTAATTTCTCCGCGCTTGCCGAAGCGGGAGTTGCGGCATACGAAGAGAACACGGCGGCTCGCGGTGGTCGTCTTTCAGATGGCGATATTCCTGAAGTCACGATTCTCATTGGTCCAGAGGGCGATTTCTCCGAGGACGAACTGCGCATGGCAATAGAGCTCGGCTACATCCCGGTGCACCTCGGCCCCTCGCGCCTGCGCACAGAAACGGCCGCCCTGCTCTGTGTGGAGGAGGTCTATGCGGCTCTGACATTGTGAGCCTATGGCGTCCGGGATTGCGGATCATTGAAGAATATATATTGTAGTCTATTGAATGTCAAAGCAATATGGGAACGGTGTTGAGTGTCATATATGCGCTGCTGATTGCAGTAATTTTCTATGTTCTGCTGAAGGAGCGGCGCGACCCTGCTGAGACTCTGGCATGGATACTGATTATACTCGTCATCCCGGTCGGCGGTATGCTCGCCTATATGCTTTTCGGCCGCAGCTGGCGCAAGAGCAGGCAGTTCAGCTACGATGACGACACCGTGTCGAAGAAGCTCCGCGCAATATGCTCCGAACAGCTGAAAGAACTCTCCAAACCGGACTATGCGGAACTTGTAGGCCGTAATTTCGTCACACTTCTTCTCAACAACGGAGAGGCCGCGCTCACTCTCGGCAATCGCCTGCGGATTCTCAACAACGGCCGCGAGTGCTTCCCAGTGATGTTCTCCGACCTCAGGAACGCGAGCCGGTTCATTCACATCGAGGTTTTCGGCATCGAGAGCGGGGAACTCTTCGAACAGATGTTTGCCATACTTTCGGAGCGGGCCTCCGTCGGAGTTGAAGTCCGGGTGATTTTCGACAGCGTGGGCAGTCGTGCACTGAAACTTCGCGATGTGGAACGTATGCGGGCGGCAGGAATCGAGGCCTGCAGTTATATGCCGGTCTGGCTGCCTCATTTCGCCAATAAGTTCAACTACCGCAATCACCGCAAGATAGTCGTGATTGACGGCCAGATAGGCTACACCGGAGGGATGAACATCGCCGACCGTTACCTCCACGGCACGAAGCGCGGTGTGTGGCGCGACACCCAGATTCGTCTTGAGGGCGGCTCTGTAACTATGCTGAACGCAGTCTTCATCAACGACTGGTCTTTCGTGACAGACGGGGAACTGCTCTATGACATGAAATATTTCCCGACGCCGGACATTCCTCAGACCCTCCCGATTCAGATTGCGACCTCCGGCCCGGACTCCCCGCACGCGACGATAATGCAGGCCTACTTCGCCGCCATCGGAAACGCCCGGCGTTACATCTACATCTCCACTCCGTATCTTCTTCCAAACCAGCCGATTGTGACTGCACTGAAGGTCGCGGCGATGAGCGGGGTCGATGTGCGGATTCTCATCCCCGTGCGAGGGGACAATATGGTCGTGGCCTGGGCCGGATATTCCAATGTAGATACGCTGCTCGACTCCGGCGTGTCGGTTTATCTCTACAAAAAAGGGTTCAATCATTCGAAATTCCTCGTCATCGACGACGAGCTCTGCTCCATAGGCTCCGCGAATCTCGACTACCGCAGTTTTGACACGGACTTTGAGGTCCAGGCCTACATCTATGACTCGAAAATCAGCGCCGAACTCAAGGGATATTTCCTCGCCGACCTGAAGGACAGCGAACTGATTACACGCGAGGGCTGGGAGCACCGTTCCCGCATAAGCAAAATCATGGAACCGATAGCCCGCCTCTTCGGCTCATTATTTTGAAACTTTTGAATTTATGTTTATAGGACTTATTTCTGATACTCACGGGGTGTTTGACGCCCCTTTCAGGGAATTTCTCTCGCCGGTGGATGAAATCTGGCACGCCGGGGATTTCGGCGGGGGATTCGAGACGGCGGCGGAGATTGCCGCCTTCAAGCCGCTGGTCGGGGTCTGCGGGAACTGCGACAACTACGATCTGCGCTACGACTATCCTCTGCACCGTTTCTGGGAATGCGAGGGGATGAAAGTGCTGATGACACACATCGGCGGCTATCCCGGAAAGTATGACCGCAACGCCTACGCTCTCCTGACGCGCTATCAGCCGGACATCTTCGTCTGCGGTCATTCGCACATCCTCAAGGTGGTCTATGACAAGAATTTCAATATGCTGGTGCTGAATCCCGGCGCGGCCGGACTCCAGGGTTTCCACATTGTCCGTACCGCCCTGCGCTTCCACATCGACAACGGGAAGATTCACGACATGGACGTGTTCAAGCTCGACCGCGAGCAGCCAAGGTTGAATCCATAAATGTCGTCCGAGTATGGTGTATATATGGCCTAATTGTCAGTGTTTTGAGAAAAAATGTATAAATTTTTAAGAAAAATATTTGCTGTTTCACAAATAATGTGTACTTTCGCGGCTTGGTAGAAAAGCGTTAACTTTTAAGTGGTCAGCGTGTTTCTCCGAATGGTAATTGTTTAATTAAATCATTTTTCAGTATTATGAAAAAGGTATTTATGTCTTTGGCAGTTGTAGCTCTCATGCTCGCTACCGTGTCTTGCGCCTGCAACAACAATCAGAAGAAGGCTGAGGCTACAGAGGAGAAAGCATGCACTGAGTGCTGCGATTCTTGCTGCGCCGCTGCAGATTCAACCTGCACAGCTTGCGACAGCACAGTCGTTGCCGAGTAATTCGGTTTTCAACTGCAAAAGCGGCTTCGTTCCGCTTCAAAGATATTGTCCTGAATGGAACAATATCTTTTTTTATGCCCTGTTTCGGCCATTTCCACGCACGTCATCTTCGGTTCAAAGCCGGTGTTTCACAGTTGTGAAACAGGAGTAAAAATAAAAATGTCGTATCTTTGCGGGCTCTTGACGACGATGTTCCATTAGCCCGCTTTTTGCAATAGAAGGCGGTTTTGCATACAAAATTTGAAAAAATGATGAAGTTATATAAGAAACTCTCCGGATTCAGGGAGAAATATGTAGATACGCTGGCAAAACTATATGATTATTCAACAACGTTTTATGAGAACCGTCAGATGTCGGAGATGCTCGGAACGGAGTTGAAATACACATACGGGAGCTTCAAGCACAAGTGTGACGAGCTCTCGCGCAAGCTTTCGCGATATGGTATCGGAGCGGGGGAGAGGGTCGCTATCCTGTCGCAGAACACCCCGAACTGGACCGTCGCTTTTTTTTCTGCCGTCGCTTTCGGCAGGGTCGCCGTGCCGATTCTTCCGGACTCATCCGAAAATGAGGTTACAAACATTCTTGAGCACTCCGGGTGCAAGGCCGTATATGTATCGAAAAGGCTGCTTTCCAAGATAAGACCGGAACTTATAGAAAAACTTACGCTTGTCATCGACATCGAGGACTTCACGGCAATACACGTTGACGATGAGGCCTTCACCTGCGACGGACGTACCATTGCTCCGCAGCCTGATGACCTCGCCACAATCATCTACACCTCGGGCACGACCGGCAGCGCGAAAGGCGTTATGCTCAGCCACAGAAATCTCTGCACAAACATTGTCATATCCTACCATGCGCACAAGACCGATGAGAAGGATGTCTGGCTGTCGATACTCCCGATGCCGCACACATACGAGATGAGCATCGGAATGCTCTATCCTATGTTCGTCGGAGCGAAGGTCTGCTACCTTCAGAAGCCCCCTACAGCCACAGTGCTGCTCTCAGCTCTCAAGAAAGTTCGTCCGACAATCATGCTTTCCGTGCCTCTGATTATTGAGAAAATGTACAAGGCCAGCATACTTCCGACCATTCAGAAGAGCCGTGTGCTGAAGTGGATGCACAGGAAAATGGCCTGCGTTCTCTATTGGTTCGTCGGGTTACGGTTGAAAAAGACATTCGGAGGACGCATAAAATTCTTCGGAATAGGAGGCGCAAAACTCAATCCGGCTGTGGAGAAATTCCTGAAAAAGGCGCGGTTCCCATACGCGATTGGCTACGGCATGACCGAATGTGCTCCGCTTATATGTACGGCCGGCGTGAAGCAGACTCATGTGGGGACTACCGGCGGGGCGGCGTATGGTGTAGAGGTGAAGCTGATAAACGTCAATCCGGAGACAGGGGAGGGAGAAATCGTCGTGAAGGGCGACAACGTGATGCTCGGATATTACAAGGATCCGGAGAGGACGAAGGCTGCGTTTACGGCGGACGGATGGTTCCGTACCAACGACCTCGCATCGGTTGACGAAAAGGGGCGTTACAGCATAAAGGGGCGTCTGAACAATATGATTCTGGGGCCGTCCGGTGAAAATATATATCCGGAGGAGATAGAGAAGGTGATAAACGACATTGACGGGGTTGACGAGTCCCTCGTTGTGGAACGGGACGGCAAGCTCGTGGCCTTGGTGCAGCTCAACAGCAATGTCCTTGACTGGAATCAGGAGAGCGAGGATCAGTTCTTCGAGAAGCTTGAGGCCCGCAAGCAGGCAATCATGAACTACGTGAACAAGAAGGTGAACCGTTCGTCCAAGGTTGCCGGCGTTGAGGTTGTGAAAGAGCCGTTCGAGAAGACGGCTACACAAAAAATCCGCCGCTTCAAGTACCGCGACGGATCTCCAAAGTCAGAAGATGGGCAGAACGGCCCCCAGAATAAATCTCTATAGCTCCTGCTTCTTGCGTCTCCAGTTGAGCATCGGCAGCAGGAACGAAATCGCCGCCGCTCCGAGCCAGAACCAGCTTACGTAGGTGAAGTCGTGCTTTGTCACGGTTTCACCTGCGGCGTTTATTGCCTCGTAGGTGTGGTTGTCAAGCAGCAGTCCGGTGATTACGTTCTGCACACCGGCCGCAGCGTATGATGCCACTCCGACAATGCCGAGCGCCGCTCCGGAGGCCTTTCTCGGCACGAGGTCAATCGCCATCAGCCCCCCGAGGAACGCGATGAGCACGCCTATTGCCGTTCCGAAGAGCACCATTGAGAGGACAAGCACGAAATGGCTTCCTCCGCCGAAAAGGAACAGGAAGAGGGCAATTGCCTCAAGAACTCCGGCAACGAATGCCGGGTATTTCCTGTCTCCCTTGAATATCTTGTCAGAGAGCCATCCGGACAGAACAGTGCCTATGATTCCGAATATAGGGTTGATGCCGATGATGGCGGCCGCGGCAGTCAAATCGTAGTCGTAGGTCTCCTGAAGGAATATTGTTCCCCATTCGTTTATGGCGTAGCGGCTCATGTACATAAACGCGCTCGCGCATGCGAGAATCCACACTCCCGGGTTCCTGATGACCGCTTTTTGGATCTGCCTTGTTTCCGAGGCATCGTTGGCGACCTTTTCCGGAACTTTCTCTCCGGAGAGTTCTTCAATGGAAGGAAGCCCCTTGCTTTCAGGAGTGTCGTGGAGCCAGAAAAGAATGAGCAGGACTCCGAGAATGCCGGCGCATGCTGCTCCGAAGAATCCCCATTTCCATCCGAACGCCCCGACAAGCGAGCCTACGAAAATGAATGACAGCCCCTCGCCGATGTTGTGCGACGCGCTGAAGAATCCGTAGTATGTCCCCCTGATTTTAAGCGGGAACCAGCGTGACAGGGCGACGATTGAAGGCGGCGCTCCCATTGACTGAGCCCATCCGTTCATTGCCCACATGATGGCGAATACCACGAAAATCACTGAGTTACTCAGTCCGGCCTTTATCGCCGTCACTCCGATGACTCCCATTATGAAGTTTGCAGCGACGGAGAGCACCAGGCCGGTGGCCATGAAGCGCTTGATGTTGGAACTGTCGGCAAGAAATCCGTTCACCAATTTTCCAACCGCGTATGTCCAGTAGAGGCAGGCTCCGATGATTCCGAGCTGCGTCGCGTTGAGGAGTCCGGCATCAATCAGCGGCTGCTTCATCACGCCCATTGACATCCTGCACACATAGTACAGGGCATATCCGAAAGTGATTG
Source organism: Bacteroidales bacterium UBA6360 (assembly GCA_002440085.1). Taxonomy (GTDB): domain Bacteria; phylum Bacteroidota; class Bacteroidia; order Bacteroidales; family UBA932; genus Cryptobacteroides. The sequence goes on along the minus strand of DJRM01000039.1, from coordinate 48,439 downwards.
CAAGGAAGGTCTGGAATCGTGAGCGTTTCCAGACTTTGTTCACATTCTCAGCCGCGACCTTGCTTCCGGACGGCGAGCTTATCTTAAAGAAATTCATAGCTTAGAAGCTGTTTTAATTTTTCTCGCATTTATTTTTATATGTTCGTATTTCATACGCCACTTTTGCCGAGCGGAGAAAAGTGGCGTATGAAATACGAACAAAAAATTCAAACAGCTTCTTAATCATGCAATCCTTTGGAACGGAGATATTTCAGCAGCTGCTCCGGGCGGTCTGTCTGGATGAAGGACGGACCGAAGGCAATCACCTGATCGTAGATCTTTGCAGGATCTCCGCAGTCAAGCGCCTTGTCGTCGTCGAGATAGCCGCAGAGGCTGCCCCAGATGGTGTTTATCCAAAGCTTTGAGCCTGTCTCGTGAATCTTTGCGAAACAATCCTCGACTTCCGGTGAGAGCTTCTTCCAGCAGACCTCGTATGCGAGCGGAACTGTCTTTGTCTCCATATATTCGTCGAAGAGTTTCTTTCCGTTCTCCTTCTGAATGTCGATGATCGGCATATACATCATGTTGTGCTCGTGTGCCGCCATCTTTTCTGCCACCACGCTGACAGGACGCTTGCCCTTGATGAGAATCTGGTCGGTCACGCCCAACTCTTCGGTAATCTGCAGCACGAGGTCATAGTATTCATATCCCTGGTCGACGTTCACGCAGATTCTGTCCTTGCAGCACTCAAGAGCCTCGCGCAGGGTCGGAATCCTCAGCGAATCCGTGGCCACACCGTGAGCCCTCTTCAGTCTCATCGCCTTGAGCTCCGCGAGCGTGTAGTCGCTCACGGGACCTTTTCCTGTGAGGCAGCGGTTGATTGTGGCGTCATGCGAGAGCACAAGCACGCTGTCTTTGGTAAGTTTGAGGTCAAGCTCCATGATGTCTGCTCCCATCCGGATGATGGACTCGATTGCCGGAATAGAGTTTTCCGGGTAGTTTCTCCAGTCGCCTCTGTGGACGGCAACGACAACATATTTTGAGTTTGGGTCGTGAATCTCAGCGAGAATCTTGTCCGTCCTTTTCGCATAATGCGGCTCACACGTTCCGCATGACACGGCGCAGAACAATGCTGCGGCAAAAATCATCAGATACTTTTTCATATTTGTTAAAATTGTAATAATCTGTCAGGGCTTTTCGGTTTTTATAGGAGACGATAAGCCCCACAAATTTAACAAATCCATAGCCTAAACGCAATAATTTTTTAACAGGCGGTCACATTCCGTGCATGACGACAAGTTTTTTGTGTACAAGCGCCGGACAAAAGGCGGCAAAAGCCGCCGCGACGCAGTGACGGAGTGCAACGTAGGAACGGAGTCGCCGACCGCAACAAAGTGTAGGTCGCATGCCCCTCACAGGGGCTGTCGGCTCCGCCGA
>DJRM01000039.1:46805-46986 GCA_002440085.1 Bacteroidales bacterium UBA6360 | reverse complement strand
TGGGGTTGGAGGGTCCGGACTCTTCAGAGTCCGAGCTCATTTTTTATATACACGGGAGTGCCGGACAAAAGGCGGCAAAAGCCGCAGCGACGCAGTGACGGAGTGCAACGTAGGAATGGAGTCGCCGACCGGAATGAAATGGAGGTCGCATGCCCCTCCCAGGGGCTGTCGGCTCCGCCGA
>DJRM01000039.1:0-46684 GCA_002440085.1 Bacteroidales bacterium UBA6360 | reverse complement strand
AACACTAAAACTAATAACCGAGAAAAGGAATTTGCAAGACCTGTGCCAAACTGTTCGGATCTTGCAATTTTTTATCAAAAATTTGTAAAAATGTTATCGGACTCTGAGTTTCTGTCCTATACGCAGGGTCGATGTGGACTTGATTCCGTTGAGCCTGCAGATAGCGCCTACGGTGGTTCCGTTCTTTTGCGCAATCCTGCCTAACGTGTCTCCGGACTTCACGATGTGCCATTTCATCGCCTTCAGCGCAGCCTCTTCCGCCGCATCCTCCTCGGCGCTCTTGAGTTCATCGTCAAAATTCTGCTCGTAGTTGCTGAACTGGCTGAGATATTTCTTCTTCAGGACAAACATTCTGTGGCGGAGCGTCCCCGTCTCGAAGTCTATGAGCCACTGCGGATCAAAGGCATAGCCGTTGTAGCGGGTCTCGAAATGCAGGTGCGGACCGGTCGAGCGTCCGGTGCTGCCGCCGAGCCCGATGACGTCTCCGGCGTTCACCCAGTCCCCGGCTTCCACGCTTCTTTTGGAAAGATGCCCGTAGAATGTCTCCAGACCGTTCTCGTGGCGGATCACCACGACATTGCCATAGCCGCGCATGGTCGTTGACACGCGCACCTTGCCGTTGAATGCGGCATAAATCGGCGTCCCTGTCGTTAGCGGCAGGTCAATTCCCTGGTGTCTGCGGCCGCGCCTCGGGCCGAATTTTCCTCGCGGATTCACCTTGCCCTGATACGGACACGCATAGTTGCTCAGGCTGTCCACAAGCCAGATTGCGGAGTAGGAGGGGAGGGAATCCCATGAAATCTTGTAGGGGTCAACGTTCCTGTTGTCCCAGTTTTTCGTGAAAATCTCGTTATCGTATGCGAAATCCTCTGTCTTTATGTACTTCCATGTCCCGTTCCCATAAAGGACCACTTTCACGAAATCCGACATAGTGTCAAGCGTGTCCACAGGGTCAGACTCCGTGACAACCAACGGTTTCACAGCCTGGCGAGGAAGCCTCGGCACGAGTTCATTCTCAGTTGTGGGAAACCTGAAGTTGGGGTTCGCTGACGGAATCTTCTCGTCAATGACCTTAACGGGAGACTGCGCCGCGGCCATCACAGGCAGCAGCGCAGAAACCATTGCTATAATATTTGCCTTCGCTCCCATAGAAAACTATTTCTGCTCGCCTCCGAACTTGTTCACGAGTATGTCCCTTACCTGCGCGAGCTTGTCTGCAAGAAGTTCGTCGGAGTCAGCCTCGCAGATGAACCTAAGATATGGTTCGGTGTTGGAAGGGCGCACGTTGAACCACCAGCGCGGGAATTCGACCCTGTAGCCGTCGAAGTCCATGTAGGCCGTAGGCTTTTCCTGCGCGAGGAAATGGTCACGCACTGCGTCCATCGCTCCTTTTTTGTCCTCAATCTTGAAGTTGACCTCTCCGGAATTCTTGTATTTTTCGATGCGTGAAATGAGCTTGCTGAGTGAAACTCCCTTCTGCTTCATTGTCGCCACCACGTTGAGAATGAGCATTGACGCGAGAAGTCCGCTGTCTGAGAAGAAGAAGTCCCTGAAGTAGTAGTGCCCGGCAAGCTCACCTCCGTAGATTCCGTTCAGTTCGCGGAGCTTGTTGGCGGCAAAGGCACGCCCGACTTTCCATGTCGCCATCTGTGCGCCCATTGGAGTGAGATATTCTCCCACGGCCTTCGAGCTGCGGATGTCCTGGAGCACTATGCCTTTTTCTCCCCTCTTTTCGAGGAAATAGTGCCCGAGCACGGCAATCATCAGATCCGGTGATATGAATCTCGCGTTCTCGTCGACGAACATCACTCGGTCCGCATCTCCGTCGTAAATCACCCCGATGTCCGCCCCTGTTTTGCGCACAAGTTCCTGAAGCGCCACCACATTCTTGGCAATCAGCGGATTAGGCTCGTGGTTCGGGAAGCGTCCGTCGATGGTGTCGAATATGTAGGACGGCTGATCCCCGAAAATTTCCTTGGCGTAGAGGTTCGCCATGCCGTTGGAGAGATCCATCGCAATCTTGAGGCACGACCAGTCCTCCTTGTACTTGAGGAGGAAGTTCAGGTAGTCCTGATGGATGTCCTTCTGATGTACCTGCCCCTTCTTTGCAGCCGGGGTGCACGGCTTTCCCTCGTCAATCCACTGCTTGATTGTGCCGAGTCCGGCATCAAATCCCACTGCTGCAGCGTTTGTCGTGGAGACTTTCATCCCGTTGTACTCCGCCGGGTTGTGTGATGCCGTAATCTGAATCGAGGCCTTGAACCCGTAGTTTGCCGTTCCGAAATAGACCATAGGCGTGGTGCTGAGCCCTATGTCGTAGATGTCCGCCCCTGCGTCTGTAACGCCGCGTACCACCGCGTCATGAATCGCGTCTGAAGACAGACGGCAGTCCCGTCCGAGAAGAACCTTGTCGGTTCCGAGAAGTTCGGGCACGAAAAAGCCCACCTTATAAGCGACATCCTCGTCCCAGTCGACGCCCCAGATGCCTCTGATGTCGTATGCGTGAAATGCTCCCATTTCCTTGAACTTTAATTGGTTATTTAGATCTGTATCTCGTCTGAACCTTGCGCGATGCAATGTTCTGGAGTTTCTTCGCGATCATCTTTTTCCTGATCGGGGACAGCTCGTCAACAAATAGCCTGCCATCCAGGTGGGCCATCTCATGCTGAACCATCCGGCAGCCGAACTTGTCGAAGATCTCCACCTGTTTCTCGAAATTCTCATCGTAATATTCTACTTTCATCGACGATGGTCTCACGACTTCCGCATAGATTCCCGGGACGCTGAGGCAACCCTCTGAATATGAACAAGTTTCCTTGCTCTCTTCGAGAACCTTCGGATTTATCATCGTGCGTCTGAAATCCTTGAGATACGGGTATGTGTCCGTGAGTTCCGTCCCGTCGACGATGAGCACACGGAGCGGAACGCCCACCTGAGGAGCGGCAAGTCCGCATCCGTCCGCATTTTTCAGCGTCTCCTTCATGTCCTCGACGAGTTTCGTCAATTCTTCCCTTTTCGTCAGATCCGCCTCGTCGTCCGCACGACGAAGTACTTCCTGACCATAAAGATATATCGGTAAAATCATATTTTGTTTATATATTTTTATTTCTGTCCATATAGCTCTGCAAGATGATTGCGGCGCTGATTTTGTCCACGTTCTCCTTGTCCCTGCGATCCTTCTTCTTCATTCCGCCGTCAATCATCGCCCTGTGCGCGAGTACTGACGTGAATCTCTCGTCTTCGGTCACTACAGGAATGCCCGGAAACGCATTTTTCAGTGTCCTGAGGAATACTTCCACGTCAGCGGCGGCCTCCGATGGATGCCCGTTCATATTCATCGGATATCCAACGACAAACTTCACGACATTCTCATTTTGAGCGTAATTTTTGAGATATTCTATTATCTTTGCAGAATGTACCGTGTCCAGGGCAGACGCGAAGAGCCCGAGCGGGTCGCTTACCGCGACTCCGACTCTCTTGCGTCCGTAGTCTATGCCTATAAGTCTGTCCATCGGATGCAAAGTTAACATTAAACTATGGCTCAACAAAATAAAGATAGAAAAGTTCGGCGCTATGTGCTCACGCTCGTCGAGGATATGACGCACAAGCCGCTGAATTCCCTGAAGTTCACCAGGCCGATGGCAATTCTTGTCATCGTGAACGTTCTGCTTGTTTTCTGCGCTCTCCTCTGGTGCGTCGTTGCCTACACTCCGCTCAGGACATTCATTCCCGGCTATCCGGACGAGCATTCCAAGAGGGATGCCATCAGCAATGCCATCCGCATAGATTCCCTCGAACGTGTGATTTGCCGTTGGGAGCTCTATTCGGAAAATCTCCGCAGAGTGGTGGAAGGGGATGAAACCGTTGACATCCGGGCCGTTATGTCGGGAGATGACGGCAGTGTCCCGCCTGCATCGGATGAGCCGGACAGCGGCTCCGACGCCGATTTCCGCGAGGCTGTCGTGAAGGAGGAGCAGTTCGACCTCTCAGCCGGACAGAAGCGGGAACTTCCGATTGAGGGCATCCATTTCTTCTCTCCGCTCAAGGGCGTGGTGAGCCGGCCATACGACAAGTATGTCCATCCTTATGTGGACCTTACGGCTCCGGCGAACTCGGTGGTGATGGCGACTCTCGACGGGACGGTGATATTCACCGGATGGAACAATGACGCGGGCTATACGATTCAGATTCAGCATCCTGACGACGTCGTGTCGATTTATCAGCACACCGAGAAACTGCTGAAGAAAACAGGCGACAAGGTGACGGCCGGAACTCCCATTGCTCTTGTCGGCAGTGCGGAGAACCTTGCGGTCGGAGACCATCTGAGGTTCGAGCTTTGGTATAAGGGGGAGTCGGTCGATCCGGCAAAATATGTGAACTTTTAGATTATGGAAAAGAGAAGGGTCGCAATACTTGGCTCGACCGGCTCGATAGGACGTCAGGCTCTTGACGTGATAAGGCAGCATCCGGATTTGTTCGAGATCGAGCTGCTCACGGCGAACAATAGTTCTGAACTGCTTGTGCGACAGGCGATTGAATTTGACGCCAACAGCGTTGTCATCTGCAATGAGGATAAATATGCCGAGGTCGCGGATGCGCTGCAGCCGAAGATGATAAAGGTTTTTGCCGGGATGGATTCGGTCTGTGACCTCGTGAAGTCGGACGGCATAGACATCGTTCTTACTTCTATGGTGGGTTTCAGCGGGCTTCGCTCCACTGTCGCCGCGATTGAGGCGGGCAAAACCATAGCGCTTGCCAACAAGGAGACGCTCGTTGCCGCAGGCTCCGTCGTGATGGGGCTTGCCGAAAAGAACCGCGTGGCCATACTCCCTGTGGATTCTGAGCATTCGGCAATCTTTCAGTGCCTGCTTGGGGCGAACCGCAACCCTTTGGAGAAGATACACTTGACGGCATCCGGAGGGCCTTTCCGCACTTGGGAGAAGTCGAAGATTGCCGCTGCGAAGTCCTATGACGCGCTCAGGCATCCTAACTGGAGCATGGGCAGCAAGATAACCATAGATTCCGCGACGATGATGAACAAGGGCTTCGAGGTCATTGAGGCCAAGTGGCTTTTCGGCGTCGGACCGGAGAGAATAAACGTTGTCGTGCATCCTGAATCGGTGGTTCATTCCATGGTGGAGTATGCCGACGGAGCGGTGATTGCGCAGCTTGGCTGTCCGGATATGCGCGAGCCCATCCAGTTTGCGCTGGCCTATCCTCACCGGCTGCCGCGTGACAACAGAAAGATTGATTTTGCGCGGCTCGGCTCTCTGACGTTCGAGGCTCCTGACCTTGAGCGGTTTCCGGCTCTCGGACTTGCATTCATGTCATTGGAGCGAGGCGGGAACATCCCGTGCGCGATGAACGCGGCGAACGAGGTTGCGGTGGCGGCATACCTTCGCGACGAAATCGGCTTCTACGGAATACCGGAGCTCGTGTCCGAGTGCATGGAGCGCACGACTTTCGTGAAAGAGCCTTCGCTTGATGACATATTCGCAACGAACGACGACGCGTCGGCTTTGGCGCGGACATTGATTGCTTCCGGGCGGTTTTGACGGGCGGATTGTCTGCGGCGGGAATGTCCGCATATATCTGACAGATAATTTTGGAAAAGATGATAGTTCTGATAAAGACACTGCAGGTAATACTTGCGCTTTCTGTGCTCATTCTCTTTCATGAGCTGGGGCACTTCACTTTCGCGAAGCTTTTCAAGATTCGCGTGGACAAGTTCTACCTTTTCTTCGATGTGGGAGGAAAGGCGCTCTTCCGGTTCAAACCCAAGAATTCCGAGACCGAGTACGGCATAGGCTGGCTACCGCTCGGCGGGTACTGCAAGATTGCCGGAATGGTCGACGAGTCGATGGACACGGAACACCTGAAGTCAGAGCCGAAGCCGTGGGAGCTGCGCAGTCATCCCGCGTGGCAGAGGCTGCTTGTGATGGCCGGTGGAGTGCTTTTCAACTTCATTCTCGCCATATTTATATATATAGGTGTGCTTGCCCACTGGGGACAGTCCTATATCAGCAACGACGGCAGCGACATCTATGTGAATGAACTTGCCTACGATATGGGTTTCCGCACAGGCGACCACATCATAGCCTACGACGGCGTTCCCGAGGAGAACTTCGGGCTTCTCCAGGCAGACCTCGCGAGAAACGACGTCAGCAAAGTAACCCTCCTTCGGGAAGGCGATACGCTTGACCTCTATGTTGACCGGAGCCGCATCGGTGATGTCCTGAACACTCCCGGAATGTTCGACCTTGCGCTCCCGTTTGTCATCGACAGCATCCCGCCGGCGTCGCCGAACTTCGGCCTTGGGCTTGAAAGGGGAGACCGCATTGTGGCGATTGCCGGTCAGCCGGTGCCTTACCTCCAGGACAGCAGGGCTCTGCTCAAGGGGTACGCCGGCGCCCATGTGACGGCACAGATTCTTCGCGGTGAGGACACGCTCTCTCTTGACGTCGCCGTGGACACTCTCGGACGAATCGGCGTCTTCACGACAATGCCGAACATTCAGACAAAGAAATACGGATTCTTCGAGGCCATTCCGGCCGGATTCTCCTACACATTCACCACAATCGGGGACTATCTCAAGGACATGAAGCTTGTCTTCACCCCGAGCACTGAGGCCTACAAGTCGGTCGGAAGCTTCATCGCCATAGGGCAGGTGTTCCCGTCCGCATGGAACTGGTACGCCTTCCTGAACATCCTCGCGCTGCTTTCTGTGATGCTCGGCGTGATGAACCTTCTCCCGATTCCTGCACTTGACGGCGGCCACATCGTGTTCATTCTGTATGAAATGCTTACGGGCAAGAAACCGAGCGACAAATTCCTGATAGTTATGCAGGTTATCGGAATGATTCTTATCTTTGCACTGATGATTCTCGCCTTCGGCAACGACATAATGCGCCTGTTGCGGTAAACGAGTGCGTATGTGGACATGATAACATAAAAATATATATGGATATGAAAAGGTTCAGACTATTCATCATTTTTGCTCTTGCGGCAATTGTCTGCATCTCTTGCGGCGACCGCAAGAAAGCTCTGCTTCCCAATGTTAGCGGCAAGGCAGGGGAGGTTCTGGTCGTGATAGGCCAGGGCGAGTGGGAGGGAGCCCTCGGTACGGCGATACGTGACACGCTGACATCAGACTGCCCATTCCTGCCGCAGCGCGAACCTCTCTATTCTGTGGTGAACATTGTCCCGACGGCATTCACCAACATATTCCAGATTCACCGCAACATCCTGATATGCAACGTTAACCCGCACGTCTCTGAACCGGGTGTACGTTTTCTCAATGATGTCTGGGCCCGTCCTCAGTGCGTGATAAAGATTGAGGCCATTGATGAGGCTTCTGCCGTGCAGCTCTTTGAGGACAACAAGGTGAAGATTGCGACGATGATTGAACAGGCTGAGCGCAACCGTGTGATAGCCAATTCCATTCAGTATGAGGAGAAGGGAATCCAGCCGGTGCTTAAGGAGCGCTTCGGCGGTTTCCTGCATTTTCCTGTAGGCTACGCTGTGCGCAAGGCTGCCGAGGATTTTGTCTGGATTGCCTACGAGACGCAGTACACCAACCAGGGAGTGTTCGTCTACAAGTACCCGTCCGGTGGGACCCCATTCACGGAAGAGGCTCTCGTCGAGAAGAGAAATGAGTTTCTGAAGAACTATGTGCCGGGAATGTTTGACAATACCTACATGATTACAAGTCCGATTGTGGCCCCGTCCGTCAAGTACCTGAAGTATCAGGGACGCGACTTTGCCGAGATGCGCGGCTATTGGGAGGTCTACGGCGACTACATGGGCGGGCCATTCGTGTCCCATTCTTTCTACAGCCCGGACGGGAAGTGGATCGTGACTCTTGACGCCTTTGTCTATGCCCCTAAGTATGACAAGCGGCATTATCTGCGTCAGGTCGAGTCGCTGCTCTATTCGTGGGAGTGGAATAATAATGAAAATTAAGGGCAAAAATATTTTGCTCTCTGAAAAATATTACATACCTTTGCAGTCCCTTTGTAAAAAGGCTTTGGAATTTCGTTGAAATTTCCGTGCGGTGGGTTCGTATAACGGTTAGTACTCAAGATTTTCATTCTTGCAATAGGGGTTCGATTCCCCTACCCACTACCAAAATATAAAAAAGTACAATAATGGCACAACATGCATCAGCAGACAAGCGCAATCGTCAGAACGAGAGGCGCCGCTTGCATAACAAGTATTATGCAAAGACTACACGCAACGCGATCCGCGCGTTGAGGGCAATGACCGTCAAGAGCGAGGCCGAGGCTTCAGCACCGAAGGTTTACGCGATGATTGACAAGCTTGCCAAGATTGGAGTAATCCACAAGAACAAGGCAGCAAACCTTAAGAGCGGAATTCAGGTTTACATCAACAAACTCGCATAATTCTCTCTTTCGAACAAGAGGTTTCAAGCTATACTTTCACGGAAGCCTCCCGAGTGCTTCCGTTTTTCTTTGAAATAATTTGTGAGATTTTGAGATGGATGCAAGGAAGGCGAGTGAGGAGGAAGGGAGTTACCTTATGGTAATGACCGCTCGACGATGCGAAGTCTGACGCAGCAGACGCTCAAAAGATTATAAATTATCGGGATGTAGCGCAGTTGGTAGCGCACTACGTTCGGGACGTAGGGGTCGGGCGTTCGAGTCGCCTCATCCCGACAGAGGACATCAAGGTCATTCAGCCGAGGTGTCCTCATTTTTTTATGCCGTGACCAAGGCGCATCAGCGCCGTGCGCAGCGAACGAAGGGCAGGCCTTGTGAGATAGGGTTTGCGTAGCACCACTTCCCCTACGAGGGGACTTACATTAATAGCATTGCCACATCTTCACCGGCGGCGATGGCGTTGCGGATCTGTGTGGACGAGACAGTGACCAGCGGCATGTCAATGAGTGTTATGTGATAGGCGGGATTCTCGCGTAGAAAGTCGTCCCGTATGGCTGCCGTATCAAAGCCTTCGCGCGGGAAGACCGTGACTTCATATTCCTGCAATATGCGCCTCCAGTCTTTCCATCGGCGAAAATCCGCAATCTGGTCACCTCCGACGACCAATGCGAAGTTGTCTGACGGGTGTTCGCCTTTCAGCGCATCAAGCGTGTCTATCGTATAATTCGGTACAGGAAGCCTGAACTCGATGTCTGAAACTTTGACCTTGCCCGCCAATTCCGGATGTCGCACAAGCGCTGCCCGTGCGGCGTCCAATCGTTCCCCGGCATCAAGCGCCGTCGCGCTGTCCTTCAGCGGATTCTTCGGCGACACAACCAGCAGCACCCTGTCATACAGCTCCGTCAGCCGCCTCATAATCGCGAGGTGCCCGATGTGCAGCGGGTTGAACGACCCGGAATATATGGCGATTTCCATACGCTTTCAGTCAAGTAATCAAAAATAGTTTGGAGGCAAAGGAAAATAAGGATTGCGGATGCAAGGCTTGCCTTATTTTTCTTTGCCAAGGAACTCCGAGACCAGCTTCTCCGCATCGGCATACGCCTTCTGCAGATCGTCGTTCACGATGATCTGGTCGAACTTGCCCGCGTATGTCATCTCCTCCGCGGCCTTCGCGACACGGCGCTCTATCGCTTCCGGCGAGTCCGTCGCGCGCTTTATAAGTCTTTGCCGCAGGATCTCCACCGACGGCGCCTGAATAAAGACGGACAGTGCCCGGTCTCCGAAATATTTCTTGAGGTTAACCCCGCCCTTCACGTCGACGTCGAAGATAATAGCGTTGCCCTTGTTCCAGATGCGCTCCACCTCGGATTTCAGTGTTCCGTAGAACGAACCGGGATAAACTTCCTCATATTCAACAAACTCGCCGGCGGCGATTCTCTTTCTGAACTCGTCCGCGCTGATGAACCAGTAGGCCACTCCGTTCTTCTCATCGCCGCGCGGTGCCCGTGATGCTGCGGAGACCGAGAACTCGAGTTCCGGATGAAGTTTGAGTATGTGGCTGACTATCGTGCTCTTGCCCGAACCTGACGGGGCTGAGAAAATCACTACTTTGCGGTTGTCCATATTGCTTTATACGTTTTGATTCATATCCGATTGCGGCTATCGGAACTTATCATATCCTCATAACACTGACAATCTGACATATCCATACATTTTCGTATGGTTTTTGTATTCTGTTTTTATAGTTCGGCAAAATTAACTATTTTTGCCGAGATTTTTGTGCGAATATAATTCTTATATAATTTTATAATTATGGTATCTTACAAGGAACTCGGTCTTGTGAACACCCGTGAGATGTTCGCGAAGGCCATCAAGGGAGGATATGCAATCCCTGCATTCAACTTCAACAATATGGAGCAGCTCCAGGCCATTATCCAGGCCGCTGCCGAGACAAAGTCACCTGTGATTCTTCAGGTTTCAAAGGGTGCTCGCAACTACGCTAACCAGACCCTTCTCCGCTACATGGCAGAGGGCGCCGTTCAGTATGCCAAGGAACTCGGATGGGAGCATCCGCAGATTGTTCTTCACCTCGACCATGGCGATTCATTCGAACTCTGCAAAAGCTGCGTTGACATGGGCTTCTCTTCAGTGATGATTGACGGATCTGCGCTTCCTTACGAGGACAACATCGCCCTCACCAAGAAGGTCGTTGAGTACGCTCACAAATATGACGTGACAGTTGAGGCCGAGCTTGGAGTCCTCGCAGGCGTTGAGGATGAGGTTTCCGCTGAAGAGTCTCACTACACCAAACCGGAGGAGGTGATTGACTTCGCTACCCGCACGGGCTGCGATTCACTCGCAATATCAATCGGAACTTCACATGGTGCATACAAGTTCAAGCCAGAGCAGTGCACTCGTGACCCTAAGACCGGCCGTCTCGTTCCGCCGCCTCTCGCATTTGACGTCCTTCACGAGATCGAGAAGAAACTTCCTGGTTTCCCTATCGTTCTCCATGGTGCATCTTCAGTTCCGCAGGAGTATGTTGACACCATCAACAAGTATGGCGGCAAGCTTCCTGATGCTGTCGGTATCCCTGAGGATCAGCTTCGCGAGGCTGCCAAGAGCGCTGTATGCAAGATCAACATCGACTCAGACTCTCGTCTTGCAATGACCGCTGCAATTCGCAAGGTATTCGCCGAGAAGCCAAGCGAGTTTGACCCGCGCAAGTACCTCGGACCTGCACGTGACGAGATGAAGAAGCTCTACGAGCACAAGATCGTGGACGTGCTTGGTTCTAACGGCAAGGCTGAATAAGGGGCGGGGCGCCTAAAGGGCGGTCTGCTGCGTTGGATGTCTTGATGAAATCCTCACCATCCGCCTTGCATCCCATCCTTTTATGCATCCCCTTTTTCTCTGGATTAATCATAGCAGTGTTGGCAGGAAACTTTCTTGCCGACACTGTTTTTTTAATACGGACTTTTGTGCCTTGGAGGGGGCTGTGGAGCGGTTCGTACAAAATTGAACCATTTTCGGATAATAACCACATATCAGTATTGGGCATTTTGGGGAAATTTGCAAAAGAATAATAACCAAACCACTTATTATGTTTTCAAGCAAATTTTCAAATGTTTTGAGACGTGGCTTCCTGACGGCGTTCTTGCTCGTGGGGGGGGGTATAGTGGCAGCTCTTGCGCAGGACGGCGCCGGTTTGAGAGTAATCGGTAATGTCACGGACGAAAAGGGTGAGCCTCTTGTTGCTGCCACAGTCTATGCCAAAAACAACAAGTCCGTCAACGCAATCACTGATATTGACGGTAATTATTCCATCGTTGTTCCCGACAAGTGGACAGTGCTGGTCTTCGATTTTGTCGGTTATGTGACAAAGGAAGAGACAGTAGGCGAGCGAAAGGTTGTCAATGTCGAGCTTGTGGAGGACATCGGACAGTTGGATGACGCAGTGGTCGTCGCTTATGGTACTCAGAAAAAGGAGTCCGTCGTCGCGTCAATCACCACTGTTGAGCCGTCTGCCCTCAAGGTCTCCACTTCGCGTTCATTGACGAACAACCTTGCAGGAAACGTGGCTGGCGTACTTGCCATCCAGCGTTCGGGTGAACCGGGCTATGACAACTCCACTTTCTGGATTCGCGGTATCTCCACTTTCCAGGGAGTCGGTGGTGATCCTCTCGTGCTTGTGGATGGAATAGAGAGAAGCCTCGACACGATTGACGCGGAGGAAATCGCGTCGTTCTCCGTGCTTAAGGATGCGGCCGCGAGCGCCGTGTATGGTGTTCGCGGTGCGAACGGTGTCATACTGATCAACACCAAACGCGGTGAGGCTGGAAAGCCGAAAGTGACAATAAAGGCGGAATTTGCAGGCACCCGGCCGGTAAAGCTCCCATCGTATATCGGTGCGGCTGACTATATGCAGCTTCTTGACGACGTACTTGTGGACACAGGCTCGCTTCCTATGTACACCGACCAGATTGCCAAGACAAGGGCGGGTTACGATCCGGACATTTATCCTGATGTGAATTGGATTCAAGCAATATCAAAGAATTGGGCTGACAACCAGCGTGTCACCGCAGAAATCAGCGGCGGTAATGAAAGGGTGATATACTCGATGGTGTGCGCCTTCTATAATGAGGACGGAATTCTTACGCGTGACAAGTCCAAGGAATGGGATCCGTCGATAAAGCTGCAGCGCTACAATGTCAGGAGCAATGTCGACATCAAGATTACAAACACTACAAAGCTCCGCATCAACATCGGCGGCTATATGCAGGAACGCAACTCCACGCCGGACAGCGTGAGCGAGATCTTCAACCGTGCCTTCAGGGCGGTTCCTTTTAAGTTTCCGGTTCAGTACTCGACTGGAGAGATTGCCGGAACCGAGGAGTCCAATGTGTGGGCTATGGCCACGCAGAGAGGTTACAATAGGACAACTGCCAGCAAGATTGAGACGCTCGTTACGCTTGAGCAGGATCTCAAGTTCCTCACCGAAGGTCTCAAGGTCAGGGCATCATTCTCGTTTGACCGCTACTCTACAGGCACAGTGAGCCGCACGATGAACCCGACCATATATAATCCGGCATCCGGACGTAATGAGGACGGTTCTCTCATTCTTACAGTAAAGTCCAACGGAAGCAACACGCTCGGGCACTCGTCTTCAGGAACATTCGGCAACAAGAGCGTCTATCTTGAGGCTGCTGCCACATACGACCGGACATTCAACCGCAAGCATGCCGTCTCCGGTCTCCTCCTCTTCAACAGAAGAAATTATGACAACGGAGGAAAGCTCCCGTACAGGAACCAGGGCCTTGCCGGAAGGGCTTCATACACATACGACAGCAGGTATGTCGCGGAGTTCAACTTCGGCTACAACGGTTCTGAGAACTTCGCGCCGGGCAAGAGATACGGCTTCTTCCCTTCCGGAGCCCTCGGATGGGTCATTTCAGAGGAACCGTTCATGGCAAATGCCAAGCATGTGCTTTCCAAGCTGAAACTGCGCGCATCATACGGACAGACGGGTAACGCCTCCCTTGACGGACGCCGTTTCGCCTACCTCTCGACCATCACTGACGACTGGAATACGCTTGGCGAGTACAGATGGGGATATGAGTCCAACTATAACAAGAATGGTATGGCGGAAGGCGACTTCGCCGTCCCGGATCTTACATGGGAGAAGGTAAACAAGGCTGACGTCGGCTTTGAAATCGGCCTTTTGGACGGAGTCGCGGATTTTCAGGTGGACTTCTTCGATGAACGCAGAAACAACATCTTCATGGAGAGGACTTCCATTCCGATGACCGCCGGATTCATCAAGTCTCCTTGGCAAAACTTCGGACGTGTGAAGAACCAGGGTGTTGACCTTTCTCTGAACATCAGAAAACAGTTCGGACGCGATTTCTTCGTAAGCGCGATGGGAACGTTCACATACGCCCACAACACCATTCTTGAGATGGACGAGCCGGCAGCCGTGGTAGGCACCAACAGGGCCGAGACGGGGCATCCTGTGGGACAGCTCTTCGGATATATCGATGAGGGACTCTACACCTACGACGATTTCGTTGATGTCGAGAACGGAATACTTCGTCCGGATCTCCCGACAGTCACGCTCGTGTCGAAGGTGCGTCCTGGTGACATAAAGTACAAGGATGTGAACGGGGACGGCAAGATTGACGTCTATGACAAGTCACCTATCGGAGGCACCAAGAACCCTGAGATGGTATACGGCTTCGGATTCACGTTCTCATGGAAAGACCTTGACATTTCGGCTCTCTTCCAGGGAGTGGGAAAGACTTGGAACATCCTTTCCGGGAACATCATTCCGGCTTCCAATAAGGGTACTACCTACAACATCTTCACGAACTACACCGACCGTTGGACGGAAGAGAATCCGAGCCAGGACGTGTTCTATCCGCGTCTTGACTACGGCGTGAACGCGAACAACAGCCAGGCTTCTACATGGTGGCTCAAGGACATGAGCTTCCTCAGACTCAAGAATATCGAAATCGGATATTCTCTTCCGAAGAAGTTTGCGGAGAGGTCATTCATTTCCAGTGCGCGGGTTTATCTGCGCGGGACTAACCTGCTTACTTTCTCGAAGTTCAAGCTTTGGGATCCTGAGCTCGCCTCCAACACAGGCGCGGCCTATCCGGTCATGAAGTCAATTTCCGCCGGTCTTGAATTCAAATTCTAAAATCATTTCGTGATGAAAAATCTTAAATTATCATATCTGGTTGCAGGCTTCATCGCCGTTTTCTCGGCTGTGTCCTGTGACTATCTTGACAAGCAGCCGGACGACCAGCTGGATCTCAAGACTGCATTCGAGAATAGGAACAACCTTGAGCGCTGGCTTGCCTACATCTACAACGGCATTCCGACATTCTATCACTATGACGGTGCCATCGCCATCGCCGATGACCTCACGCCTCCTGTGGGCTGGGAATCTCAGGGCTTCAAGGCCATTCTCTATCAGAACGGTAACTTCACCCCTGCTCAGGGCGGCATCATCAGTTACTGGAAAGAGTTCTCCAAGAGAATCCGCTCTGCCTACATCTTCATTGAGAACGCCCATCCGCTTTTCGATGTCTCCGCAAAGGAGATAGAGTGGATGAAGGCCGAATGCCGTTTCTTCATTGCGTACTATCATGCAATGCTTGTGACGACCTATGGCGCCGTTCCGATGATTACGGGACCGGCTCAGGGAACGAACGCTTTCGACATGCAGCTCAAGCAGGCTCCTTTCTATGATGTAGTGGACTGGGTGGCTCAGGAGCTTAAGGAGACTTCCGAGATCCTGCCCGCTTCATACGAGGAGGCAAACAAGTATGGTCGTGCCACATCCGTCATGTGCCTCGCCATCCGCGCCCGTCTGCTCACCTTCGCTGCCAGCCCGCTTGTGAACGGCAATCCGGACCTTGCAGGGATGGTCAACTGCGACGGAACTCCTCTGTTCAGCACGGAGTTCGACCCGGAGAGGTGGAGAGCCGCCGCCGACGCCAACATGGAAGTCATCGAGGCCGCGAAGGACAATGGTTATGAACTCTATGTCGAGCGGCTTGACAATGGTACGGTTGACCCGTATATGTCCTACATGAACGCTGTCCTCATGCGTTGGGATCAGGGAAATCATGAAGTCATATTCCCCAAGACATACGACAGCGGCGCATACTTTGACAGGCAATGCAATCCTCGAAGCATGGGCGGTGCGGGTGCCATCGGCGTGACCCAGAACCTTGTGGACGCGTTTTTCATGAACAACGGACTTGTTCCTATCACCGGATACGGTGCTGACGGACAGCCTGTAATTAACCCTGCATCCGGTTACACTGAGACCGGCTATTCAACGGTGGACTACAAGGATGACACCAAGTACTTCTATGCAGAGCAGGGCGCCGTCGAGGGTCAGAAGACCAATCATGTGATTACGACAAAGGGCACCTACAACATGTACTGCAACCGTGAGCCGAGATTCTACATCTCAGTTCTCTACAACGAGCAGTATCACTGGGGCAAGGATAAGCATAAGTCATCCAATAAGTACACAGACTTCTTCTCCGGTGGACAAGACGGCGGGCCGAGCCATGATTCTCCAACGGCGGGCTATCTCGTGAGAAAAATGGTCGATCCGTCAGCCATTCCGAGCGACGGCTCCGGAAAGTACAAGACGCGCCACGGAGCCATCTACCGTCTTGCAGAGGCATATCTCTCATATGCGGAGTGCCTGAATGAGTACAGCATCGCAAAGGGAACCTATGGCGCCAACAAGGAAGAGATACTCGCTTATGTAAACAAAATCAGGGAAAGGGCGGGCATTCCTCAGTATGGTACAGGCGTAGATTCCGACGGTGTCGAGATGATAGCTCCGCCGGCTGACGGCGAGACTCTCCGCGACCTCATCCACAGGGAAAGGCGTGTCGAACTCAACTGCGAGGCCGGCAACCGCTTCGACGACCTGCGCCGCTGGAAAGAGGCGGCCACTGTTCTCAACGGGCCTTTCTACGGAATGGACTCACGCGCGACAAAGTCCGACAGGGATGACTACTACAAGAGAACACAGTACCAGACACGCCGTTTCATCAGCTATTGGTGGCCGATTCCTCAGGACGACATTGACAAGAACGTAAATCTCCGTCAGTTCCCTGAGTGGTAGCTGCTTACGACTTAAAGAGTTATTGATATGAGAAACAGATATATATTATTCGCGGCAGCCGGTCTCCTTTCTTTGGCTGCATGTGACAAGGGCGGATTTCAGGGCCCGGACAGAAGTATGTACGACGTGGTCGAGACCATGACTCTCGAAGCATCGGCTCAGGAGGTCATTCTTGACGCCGAGGAGGTGGATAAGGTCGCCCTGACATTTTCGTGGACTCCGGCGCGGGAAATGCCGGAAGACTATTTGGTGACATACGTTACTTTCCTTGACATTGAGGGAAATGACTTCAGCAATGCTGTCCGTCAGGTCGTTGACGACGGAGTGTTCTCCAAGGAATACACGACTCAGGAACTCCAGAATCTCCTTGTGGAGAAATGGAACAAGAACTATTCGCGTGCCGTGAACATGCAGTTCAAGGTCATCGCGAAGTGGGAAGGCGGCGAGAAGTACGTTATGCCGGAGGTGAGGACCGTTGATTTCAGCGTCCGTCCTTTCCGTCCGCTCACTTTTGACGCCGACCGCATATTCCTTTCCGGCGACGCCATGACCGGCACCACAAAGAAACCGATGGGCAAGACCCCGGAAAGCGACTACATCTACGCCGAGGAGGTTTATCTCCGTCCGGGTGAAGTGACCATTCCTATAGAGTATCAGGGAATGACCTCATATATCTGCCCTGCGGACGGAACAGTTGACATCCCTGACGAAGAACAGGCGGATTCAAAGCCGGCCGGCACGGAGTACAAAGCCGTAGTCAAGGAACTTAAGGAGGATGCCAAACTCCCTGCATGGAACATACCTACAGAGGGTTATTGGAGAGTCATAATCGACATCGAGAACAAGACCGTCAAGTTCTTCTCTCCGAAGAACAGGCTTGAGCCGCTGACTGTCGAGTTCGCATACGAGGGCAGGAATCCGGCTTCATGGATTCTTACGAAGACCCTGCTGGCCGGCAACTACTATGTCAACTCGATGACAGGCTGGGACAGCTGGAAAGGAAAGGCGTTCCCGTTTGTAGTGTCAAAGGTCGATCCTATGATTCTCATCTGGTCCGGAGCCTCATTCAACATGACGGATGCGCTCTGCGTCAAGGTCGCCCAGGGACCTGCCGAGGTCGATGACATCAGGGCCGGCGAGGGAACAGGCGGCGAAGACCCTGTCAAGAACGGAGCCGGAATGAAGTTCATCTCCAAGGTTCTTGGATTTGTCCCTGCATCTGAGCCGGGAGTGGCTGCTGCGGCCGACATGGAACTCAAAATGGGCGAGTGGATGGACACGGTTCCGGTTGTCAGCAACAGGAAATGGAAGCCTGCTTCAACTGTCAAAATAAGCAGGATTACCATTGACGCGAGAAACAATCTTATTCGTTTCGACTGATTGTAGTTTTAACTATATGGACTGGGAAGAGCCGCAACGCTTTTCTCGGTCTGTACACATAAAGACGACTGATAATGAATTTCTCAATTAGAGACATCATTTTTGTGCTGGCTGTTGCCGCAGTTTCTGCCTGCGCATGTGCAAAGGAGCCTTCCGGAGACAATGGAAACGGCGGTGGGATTGTCGGCAACACGACGGTAAAGATAAGTCCGGACAGGAAGACCGTGCTCAGGAATCCGCTCAACGGCTGGGTCATGTATGTTTCCGGCACGGCCGATCCGTCCTATTTCGACACAAAGTTCTACGTTTCGGAACTCGGGAAGGAAGTCTATGTCCGGGATTACGCTTCTGCCTGCTACATCAGGACGGGCTGGAAGAATCTCAATCCGGCAAAGGGCAAGTATGCCTGGGACGACCCTACGAGCGGCATCTATAAACTGGTCATGCGGGCTGAGGAACTCGGGCTCCCGATAGCGTTCCGCGTCGTCGTCGACGGCAGGGACCAGAGAGAGAACACTCCTCAGTTTGTCTTTGACGACGGGGCCGAATATTGGCTGTCCGACAGCAAGTATCCGGACCGCAAGACTCCGCTTGCCGTGGATCCGATATGGAGGAAGCATTACGAGACATTTGTGAAGGCATTTGCCGCCCGTTTCAACAATCCTGAGACGACGGCGTTCATCGATGCCTACGGACTTGGAAAGTGGGGCGAGGGCCACAATGTCTGCTACGAGCAGAACAATGCCGTGACGGAAAGGACATCGGAGTACAAGGCCGAGACGATGCGGTGGATAACGAGGCTGTATGCGGACAACTTCACAAAAGTTCCGCTCGTCATCAACTACCACCGTCAGATCGGGCATCCTGTCAGCGAGGGCAAGAACCCGCAGCCGGACAGTGAAAATGTGCTCCAGATAGCCCTTGACAACGGTTACTGCCTGCGTTCCGACGCCATAGGGATGAACAATCAGGAATGGGGCTACAACGACTGGGAGAGAGCCTATGCGATGAAATGGGTATACAAGGTCCCGATACTTATGGAGGGCGGCTACATTGTCTCCAGCCATTCGTATTGGAACGACCCGGCCGGCTACCGCAAGGGCCATCCCGAGGATGTCCGCGCAGGCGAGTTCAGCTCCTCCATGGAGGCCAAGGTCAACACAATGGATTTCCGTGTAGGCGACGAGACTAAGTCATGGTTCGAAAATGCCTTTGAGTATGTAGAGCGTTTCGTCGCTGAGGGCGGCTACAGGCTCTATCCGACTTCGGTGTCTTATCCCGCGAAGGTCAAGTTCGGGGACAAGGTGACAGTCGCTCACAGCTGGGCTAACCTCGGCTGGGGATATTGCCCCGTCAACCTGCCGCAGTGGAACTACAAGTACAAGGTTGCTGTCGCGCTCCTTGACGGCAAAGACAAACCGGTCAAGGTGTTTGTGGAAGCCGACTCGGATTTGTCAAAATGGCTGAAGGGGGAGATTTCGTCCTATAGGACCGATGTCGAGATTAAGGGTGTTGCAGTAGGAGCCTACACTTGGGCCGTAGGCATCATCGACACGGCGCGGGACAACGCCATAGGCATACGCCCGGCTGCCGCCGCAAAGAATGTGACGGCCGACGGATGGGTGCGTGCCGGTGCGGTGACCGTGTCCGCAAAGTAGAATATGAATTATAAAAATCAGTTTGGATTTTATGTTCGGAAGAATAAGAAAATATCTGGTCGCGCAGACGGTGCTTGCATTCACTGCGGTGTTTGCACCCTGCACCGCCTGTGCCAAGATTGACCCGTATGCCGGTCTTTCCCTGGAGTTGTCCGGTGTTCCCGCCGAGCTTTCCGTCGGAGAAGGCGCGGAAATAGCCGTCGCGTTGAAAGGGGAAAATTCATCTGATGTCTCTGCGACATACAAATGGAAATCCCTCAATCCTACGGTGCTTTCCCTCAAAGAGGACGGGAACAAGGCTGTGCTTAAGGCCGAAAAGGGCGGCAAGGCCACCGTGCTGGTTTATCTTGCCGAATGCGAGACCGTAAGGGCAAGGGCCTCGGTCGAGGTCAAGGAGGACGGCGACGGCATTCTCAGAATCCTCGCGATCGGCAACAGCTTCTCGCAGGATGCCGTGGAGCAGTATCTTTATGAACTTTTTGCCGCATCCGGCAGGAAAGTCATAATCGGTAATCTCTACATAGGCGGGTGCAGCCTTGAAAGGCACTATAACAACATCAATAACGACGCGGCCGCGTACGAATACCGCAAGGTTGTCGATGGTCAGAAGACAAATGTGAAGGGAGTGAAGATTTCGACCGTCCTCGCCGAGGAGCCGTGGGATTACGTCAGCCTCCAACAGGCGAGCGGCCTCTCCGGCAAGTATGAGACCTGCTCTCCGTATCTTCCTGAGATTCTGAACTATGTCCGTGCCCGTTCCAAATATGACGTTAAGCTCATCTGGCATTCGACATGGGCATATTCCAAGGATTCGACCCATTCGGATTTCCAGAAATACAACAGCGACCAGACGACAATGTTCAACGCCATCATCGACGTCGCCCGGAAAATCATGGACAACGGTTCATACGCCTTTGACCTGCTTGTGCCTTCGGGCACGGCGATTCAGAACGGAAGGACGTCTTCGCTCGGCGACACCTTCAACCGTGACGGCTATCATCTCGAAGTCACTTACGGAAGATATACGGCCGCATGCACATGGTTCGAGACCATTTCCGGCATAAGTGCCGAGGATGCAGCGTGGGCGCCTTCCACGGTGAACGCAGAAAAGGCCGCGATAGCCCGCACGGCCGCACACAATGCCGTCAGCAGTCCTTACGCGGTGACTATTTTTTAACGCTTACTAAATGACTGAAATGAAAACACTCAAACGTTCTTTTGCCATCCTCCTTTCCGCTGTGTCGCTGTCACTTCCCGGCGCTTTCGCTCAGGGGCTCTACCTTGACAGCACATCTCCTGTGGGAAAGGACGCTTCCGAGATTGACGAACGTGCGTGGAGTCTTGTGTCGCGGATGACGCTTGAGGAAAAGTGCGACTACATCGGCGAACTCACGTCCTTTGTCGTGCGTCCTGTCGAACGTCTCGGCATACCTCAGCTTCTGATGGCCGACGGCCCGCAGGGAATACGCAATATACGGCGTCAGAACACCGTCAGCACGCTTTATCCCTGCGGTGTGCTCACTGCGGCGACATGGAACCGCGAACTTGCCTGTAGGCTTGGCCACGGGCTCGGACAGGACGCGAAGGCGAGGGGCATATCCTTCCTCCTCGGTCCGGGCGTGAACATCTATAGGGCGCCGCTCTGCGGCAGAAACTTCGAGTACTTCGGAGAAGACCCCTACCTCACTTCCGAGATTGCGGCAAACTATATCATCGGTGTGCAGGACGAGGGCGTGATTGCCACCGTGAAGCACTTCGCCGCGAACAATCAGGAATGGAGCCGCCACCACACCAGCTCAGACGTCGATGAGCGCACTCTTCACGAGGTCTATTTCCCGGCATTCAGGAAGGCCGTGCAGGAGGCTCATGTGGGCGCCGTGATGGACAGCTACAATCCGATTTTCGGAGTGCACGCTTCGGAGCACGGCTGGATGAACATCGAGGTGCTCCGCAATATGTGGGGCTTCGACGGCATACTCATGTCCGATTGGACTTCGGTCTATTCCTCATCCGGTGCCGCAAACGGCGGTCTTGACCTCGAATGCCCCAAGGGGGTATATTTCACGGCGGAAAGGCTGGTCCCTCTCGTGAAGGCGGGAATTGTCCGTGAGGAGACCATAGATATAAAGGTCTATCATATCCTCCACACTCTCAACCGTTTCGGACTTCTTGACAAGGACGTCAGGGACAGCAGCATTCCGCTTGACAATCCGGAAAGCGATGCTCTTTCCCTCGAAATCGCGAGGGAGGGCATCGTCATGCTTGAAAACCGGGGAAATGAACTCCCCTTCAGGAAAAGGGACCGCGTGCTTGTGCTGGGACCGAATGCCTTCAACACACCGACAGGCGGCGGAAGCGGATTCGTGCAGCCGTTTCACAGCGTGAGCGTCGCGCAGGGGCTGCGCCGGGCATTCGGCGAGAAACACGTCGAGTTTCTTCCGGACAGCGTGCTGTTTGCCGGGATGCCGGCGGATTCGGTCAAGGCCGGAGTCGTGAATGCGGAGGTTCTGGCTGCGGCACTGAAAAAGGCAGACAAAGTGGTCTATTGCGCGGGATTCAACAGCAAGATCGAGGGCGAGGGATTTGACCGCCCGTTCGCATTTGCGGCCGCGCAGAGGCGCGTCATAAATGAGATAGCCGCCGCGCATCCTCATCTGACGGTCGTGCTCAATGCCGGGGGCGGCGTCGATTTCAACGGCTGGAGCGATGGCGTGGAGGCTGTGCTGCTCGCATGGTATCCTGGGCAGAGGGGCGGTGACGCCGTCGCGGAGGTGCTCTCCGGCAGGGTGTCGCCGAGTGGTAAGCTTCCGATGAGCATCGAAAACCGCTGGGAGGACAACCCTGTGTATGGCAGCTACCACGAGAACACTCCGGTCTTCACGCAGAACACTAAGGCAAAGCGCGTTGAATACCGCGAGGGAATCTTCTACGGCTACAAGGGATACGAAAAGAACGGGACCGCTGTCCGCTATCCTTTCGGCTACGGCCTGTCATACAGCAGGTTCGGCTACTCAAATCTGAAACTGGAGAAACTCGGGCCGGACAGCCTGAAGGTTTCATACGATGTCGCGAACATCGGGAAATGCGATGCTTCGGAGATTTCGCAGGTCTATGTCAGCGACCTTTCATGCTCCGTACCGCGCCCGGTGAAGGAACTCAAGGGATTCAGCAAGAACTTCATCAGGAAGGGAGGAAAGGCGTGTGTTGAAATTACGCTCGGCAAGGACGCTTTCTCGTTCTATGACGTGAAGAGCAAGTCCTTCGTCGTTGAACCGGGCGAGTTCGAGATTCTTGTGGGCGCATCTTCCGACGACATCCGTCTGAGGCAGACTGTGCTGATGGGCGGCGATGAATATCAGACGCTTGCAATCGCCCCGGACAGAACCTCAGTCATTAAGAACCCGCTCACCGGCTGGGTGATGTACCTCGGCAGGAACTGGAGCATGGACTTCGGAACAGAGGTTGGCTACGACAGCTGGCCGGCGGGGCATGACGGCTCGAAGAAAGTCCGTGTGTCGGACTACTGCGGCACCGCCTACATCCGCACAAGCTGGTCGTCGATGGAGCCGGAAGAGGGAAAATACTTCTGGAACGACCCGGACTCGCGTCTGAACGGGCTTCTGAACGAGGTTCGCGGCCGAGGGATGCGACTCGCTTTCCGCATTGTAGTTGACGGCCGCGACCAGGGGCAGAACACTCCTCAGTATGTGATTGACGCCGGTGCAAAGTGCTTTTCCAGCAAGGTCGGCAGCCGTGAGGTCTATACTCCCTATCCCGACGACAAGGTGTTTCAGGAGAAATATGAAAAGTTCCTCACCGCATTTGCACAAAGGTTCAATTCTTCGGATGAGATAGATTTCATCGATGCATACGGACTCGGGAAATGGGGCGAGGCCCATTCGATGAGATATATGGACGAGGCGAATAAAATCCCTGTTTATGAATGGATTACAAGCCTGTATGCGCGGCTCTTCACCAACATCCCGCTCGTGATGAACTACCACCGTGTGCTCGCTGCCCAGACTATAGACGGATGGGAGGACGCGCCGAATCCGGACACGGAGAAGCTGCTTGCCTCTGCGATTGCCAAGGGCTACAGCCTCCGCCACGACGCATTCGGAATGACGGGCTACTACATGGACTGGGAGAAGGACTATGCCGCGAGGTGGCGCTACCGTCTTCCTATTATCTTCGAGGGCGGCTGGATTACCGGTGCACATCACCGCTACTGGAAAGACCCGTCCGGGGCATACCGCGAGGGACACCCTGAGGACGTTCGCAGGGGAGAGATGGAAATCGCGGAGGAAACTCATGTGAACATGATGGACTTCCGCGTCGGCAACGAGACCGAAAGTTGGTTCCGGAACTATGATCTCGTGCAGAAGTTCGTCAGCGAGGGAGGCTACAGGCTCTATCCTTCGTCGGTGACCGTCCCGACGGCCGCGGAGGCAGGCTCTACGGTTTGCCTTTCCCACGTCTGGGAAAACCTCGGCTGGGGCTACTGCCCGAACAACCTTCGTCAATGGCACTACCGCTACAAGCCGGCATTCGTGCTTCTGAACTCAGACGGGAAAGTTGTCCGGACATTCGTCGACCGCCAGTCCGAGCCTTCCGAATGGATTAAGGGAAGGCTGGGGACTCACAGCTTCAGCGCAGACCTCAATGGAGTGGATCCGGGCGAGTATACCTGGGCAATCGGCATAGCCGACACGATGCGCGGCAACCGCAAGGGGCTGAACATCGCCGTCGACAAGGATCGCCTCACGCAGGACGGCTGGCTCAAACTTGAGAAAGTTACAATAAAATAAACATATATAAATTTTAATAACCAAACATTTATAACAAATGAAAGTATCTATGATACGGGGAATTTCTAATCTTACGGGGAGATATGAGACCCCGACCGTCTTGCTCACGGAAGTGAGTGCGGAGTCCGGCTTCGCGACAAGTGAAGGAATATCAACTGGCCGTTATGTTGACGGAGAGGAATTTTAACGGAGGAGTGAGTATGAAACGTTTAGCAATATCATTTTTTGCGGCGGCCGCACTTGTCGGCTGCGCGAAGCTCGGTCTTGAGACCGTTGAAAACGCCACGTCGGAAGAACAGGCTTCTTTTTTTCTCTATGTAAGCACCCCAGACGAGGCTCCGAGGCCTTCAGCGACGAAGACGACGTTCAATGAGGAAACATATGAGGTGAGTTGGTCTGACAATGACGCTCTTGCCGTGACGATTAACGGCCAATTGTATAAATTTACAAAGGTAAAGGGTCAGGAAAATGCGTTCGCATGCGCTGATTTCGCTCCTGTGGATGGCGTGGAGTATGAATATGACATACTCTATCCGTATTCTGACGACGGACAGTTTGCGACGTCTGGATATGTCAAGACCCCTATGCACGGAACCGCAAAGGCTGTCGACAGCGCCTCTCCGAATGTCAGGCTCGAACAGCTCACCGGAGTCATCAAAGTGACAATCAAAAACGAAAATGCCGTCGGCACTGCGACTCTTACTGCACTGCATATTGAACGGACTGACGGTGGGATACTTGGTGGGCCGCATACTGTCGCCGGGCCTGTGGAAGGCAAAACGGCAATCTACACGGAGGTTCTCAACCAGAACAAAAAGATTGAAGCGGGGAAATCCTTGGATATGTATCTCCAGTGCGCTCCGTTTACGGCAACGGCAGGGTCAAGCCTTCTTATAAAATATACGGTTGACGGGACGGACTACACGGAAACCAAGACTTTCTCCACGAATGTGGAGTTCGCTGCAGGCAAGGTCAACAGAACGTCCGTTTCGTTTAGTGAAACGCAATATGTCATTGAGGGAACAGCTGTGCCTGATGGTATTCAGCTGATGACCAAATGTCTTGAAAAGGACAATCTATATGCTTTTCGTGCAGAGTTTTCTGAAGGCGATTTCCGTATACGCGTGACCGGAGACAATGGTGTCATTTATGCTCCGGAATCAGGGAATGACATCAATGACGGGCAGACTTCTAAACTGACGGAAAGTGTGGACGGGCATTGGACGATACCTTCGGCTGGTGTGTATCGTGTTGTTGCTGATTTTGGCGCAAAAAAGATTACGATATATTCTTCGGAGACTGACCTCCAACCATTTACCGTTAAGTGGCAGCCAAATTTGAAGACCCCAACAGATGCGGATAATGGTCATGCTTGGATAACTACGACCGTAACTAAAATTTATGGACGTGGCGATTCGGTTGGCTGGAACTCAAAAGGTAAGGATCTCAATTGTACTATTTCTCTTGCAGATCCTCAAGTTCTGATTTACACTGGAGGTGTGCTTTGTTCTGGACGTACGGATTTCGCGATTATTTCAAGTCTCGTTGTTGATGGTTACAACAATGGCAATGCCTATAATGTCAATAACTCGTATGTGTTTGCACCGGTATATACTGGAACCAATTATAACCAGAGTATAACATTGGGGAAGTGGATGGATATGGAAGGCGGCTCGTATTTGCGTGGTAACTACTTTAATGTTCCGAACAATACCAACTTCATTATCTTCGACATCAGGAATATGAAAATCTGGTTCGAACAGCGATAATCAAATTTGAAAAGACGATAGATGAAAATCAAAGGAACGATACTTTTCACGGCGCTCGTGCTGTCCCTTGCCGCAGTTTCCTGCGGCAAGGAGCAGCCGGGCGGCGGCAATTCTGAGGTTGAGGGCGTGACCGTGAACTTCGCTCCGGACAGAAACACCGTGTTCCCTAACCCGCTGTGCGGTTGGGTTCTCTATGCCGGGCTGGGCAACGACCTCAGCGACTTTTGGGAGCGCTATGACAACATGCCCTCCTCTGTCGGAACGGTCAAGACCACCGACTATGCAAAGACCCTGCTCGTCCGCACTACATGGGGACAGCTGAACCCCGAGGACGGAGTCTATGTCTGGCAGGACGACTGCAACACAGTCTATGCGCAGCGCTACAAAAAGCTCGTCGCCGAGGCCCGCAGACGCAATATGCGTGTCGGCTACGGCTTCGCCATCGACAGCCGGGACAAGCACGAGTTCTGCACCCCTCTCTATGTCCGCGACAAGTACGGGGCCAAGGGCTATGCCACAATGACCGGTTCGATGGAAGTCTGGTCGCCCTATCCCGACGACCCCGTGTTTCAGAAATGCTATGAAAAGTTCATCCATGACTTCGCGGAGTACATCAACAACCCCGACTCCACCGAGTTTGTCCACGGCGTGGGCATCGGCAAATGGGGCGAGTACCACTCCTGCATCTACTCTACCGGAGACGAAACTCCGAAGATCCCTGTCTTTGAATGGGTTACCTCCCTCTTCGCCAGAGAGTTTACCAAGATTCCGATTTTCATCAACTATCACAAGGCCGTCGGCTCGACGAGCGGCGACAAGCTCAGCCCCGACTCCGAGGGCATGATTGACTCCGCCGTGAAGAAGGGCTTCGGAATAGGCAGCGGCGCGTTCGGGATGAAGACCTACTACGGCACTTGGGAGAAGAGCATCGCCGCGAAGTACCGCTACCGCGTGCCTCTCATCGCCGAGGGTGGCTGGGTCAAGGCATCCCATGACGACGCCCCCATGCGCTGGGACACCGAGAAGTACAAGGACTGGGCTGATGTCCGCAAGGGCGAGTTCGACCAGGCACGCGAGGCCTGCGCAAGTATGATGGACCTGCGCTACAACGACAATCTCGAAGTCAGCGAGGCATGGTCCTGGTTCAACGAGGCCTACGACTACCTCGTCCGCTTCATTCAGGACGGCAACTACCGCGTCTATCCTTCCAAGGTGATTGTCCCGCAGGCGGTGAGCCTCGGAGAAGATGTCACGATAGTTCATCGCTGGGCAAATCTCGGCTATGCCTACTGCCCGACCAACTTCCGCCCGTTCCTTAACAAGTACAAGGTTGCGTTCGCGCTGCTTGACAAGGCCACGGAAAAGCCGGTGAAGTTCTTCTATGACGAACAGGCGCAGCCTCACGACTGGCTGAAGGGAAAGCCGAAGCAGTATCGCTTCACATTCACCCTTGAAGGCGTTCCTGCCGGAGAATATGTCTGGGCAACCGGTATCGTTGACGACGTTTCGGAGCAGAAGAAAATAGGCATATATTCTTCTGCTAAAGGCGAGTACACCGAGGACGGATGGCTTAAGATAGCCGAAGTCACGGTGAAATGACGACTTCGCCCGAAACTCCGTATGGATTATATCGGCATTGTTTCGTACAAAATCGAACCATTTCCGTATGGATAAATTGGACGTCATTTCAAACTTTTATATTTTTGTGATAGCGTTGGAAAAATCGCAAATTTATACTGAAAACTGATAGACCAATTATTCCGAATGAAATCTGACGGACTGAAAAGATATTCGCTTATAGTCGCAGTTTTCCTGCTGTCGGTGCCTGTGCGCGCCATTGACGGCAGGAATTACCGCTTCCATCAGATGTCGGAGACGTCCTACTACGGAGGCATCAACAGCATCGCTAAGGACAGCATCGGGCGGATATGGTTCAGCGGGACGGATGCCCTCTACCTGTTCAACGGTCACTCGTTTGAGAGCAAGGCCGTGAGCGGCACGCGTCCCGACATTCAGGTGGACTACAGGGCAATAAGACTGGACAGGGAGAAAAGGCTCTATGTGGCGACCAACTGCGGGCTCTATGGATTTGACTATCTTTCAGAGACCATGTCCCTTCTGCTCAGCGGTGATGTCGGGGCGATTGACGCTGACGGCGCGGGGAGCATCTGGATGATTCTCGACGACTGTATTGTGCGTTACGAAGGTGAGGGAAATGTCAGGGAATATCCGCTCCCCGAGGATGTCCGGCGCTCTCCGTTCTCGCTTTCGCTCTCTTGTGCGGGGAAGGGGATATATGTCGGGACATACGGGCATATATTCAGACTTGACGGCGGATCCGGTGTGTATTCGGACTTTGCGCATGTCGGGAATGGCAATTCCATCGTTTCAGACATTGTCGAAACTGATGAACGGGTCTATGTCCTCACCCTGAGGGATGGTCTCTTTGAGTGCGACACGAACGGGAATATCCTGCGCACGTTCAGGCTGCCTGACGGTTACGACAGGTCAAGCACGGCGAAACAGCTGTATCTGGATGCGGACGGAGTGATTTGGGTGGCAACCCAGTCCGGACTGCTGCTTGTCGAACCGGAAACGGGTGACACGGATCTTCTTACTTCAGATCTTGCAGACCCTCTTTCCATTCCGAACAACTCCGTGTGGTCAATCTATCCCGACCCGGACGGCGGCGTGTGGGTCGGTACTTACGGGGGCAAACTGGCCTATCAGTCATTCTCGGACAATGACATACGGCACATCGCGCCGACTCTCGGGGGACTCCCGCATCCGATTGTCAGTGCCTTTGCTGAGGACCGGTCCGGAAATCTCTGGATTGGCACCGAGGGCGGCGGTGTCTGCCGCCGGGACGCACGGGACGGCCGCTTCTCCTACTACAACATTGAGAACGGGCGGCTGAACTCGAATATGATCAAGAGACTGCATTGCGAGGGAGACTATGTGTATGCGTCTATGTTCAATGGCGGTATAACGCGCATTGACATCCGCACAGGCCTGTCGGAAGACCTGCATATTCTCAATCCGTCTTCCGGACAGCCTCTTTCCGTGTATGACTTCCTGCGCGAGGGTGACTCGGGATGGTGGCTCTCGGATCCGGATGCCGAACTGATGTTTTGGGACAGGGCTTCCGGAAGGGTCGAGAATATAGTCTTCCATGACGCTGACGGACGCAGGAAGCGGATGAGGGTAGAGGCCCTTTTCCATGACGCTTCCGGAAACCTGTGGCTCGTAACCCATTCCGGAGTGTATGTCGTGGATGTCAGGGCGAGGGAGATAACCGGACGTTATGCCATAGGCAGCGATGCTTACGCTACCGACAACCTGTGCTCATGGTGCAGGACATCTGATTCCGGGCTTTGGTTCGGAACCAGAGGCGCAGGAGTGAACAGGCTAAGTCCAGACGGCCGATATGTGAACTATAACAGTTCGGCGGACGGCAGTTTTACGGGACGTACTGTGTTCGGCATTGTCGAGGATCGTTCGACGGGAGACGTATGGCTCAGCACCGATGCCGGACTCTACATCTTTCTCAAGTCTTCAGGAGAAATCGTCAAGTCCGGGATAGATGTCCCTAACCGCTGCGGCTCCTGGTATATACGTTCCTGCTTTGTCACATCGTCCGGGGAACTCATGTTCGGAGGCACGAACGGATATCTCGCATTCCACCCCGAGCGTCTTAATCTCAACAGGCAGAAGCCTCGTGTGTGGTTCACAGACCTTAAGGTCAACAACGAGACTGTCATTCCGGCAGCGAAAGGCTCGGTTCTCGGGCAGTCCATATCCACGCTTGACGGCCATTCCGACCGGTCTCACACGATACGGCTGTCCCACATCCAGAACGATTTCGAGGTCGGATTCTCTTCTGACAGTTATCTGGAACAGGAACGGAACGCCTACGCCTACAGAATGTCCGGGGTTACTGACGGGTGGACGGAACTGCCTCCGGGACAGCATTATTTGCGTTTTGTGAACATCTCTCCCGGCAAGCACACACTTCAGATAAAGGTCTCCAACAATGACGGCCTCTGGGGTGACCGCATCAGTTCTCTGACTTTTAGAGTGAAACCGTCTCCGTTAGTGTCGCCGTATGCGCTCGTTATATATATGCTGCTGTTCCTCTTCGGCATTGTGTGGCTGTGGAACTGGACGACGAGGCGGAAGATGCTTGAGCAGAGCCTTGAAATGGAGCAGGAAAGGGAGCGCAACCTTCAGGAACTGACCAAGGCGAGGATGGATTTTTTCACGAACATATCCCATGACCTCAAGACGCCTCTCACTCTCGTCATCGACCCTCTCAAGCAGTTGGAGAAAACGATTCCGGAGGACGCGCCGAACCGAAAGTATGTGGACACGATAGAGCGTAATGTCGTGAAAATCCAGCGGATGATAGGCGATCTGCTGAAGTTCAGGCAGATAGAGACTCTGAAAATGCCGCTTGACATGAAGGTCGGAGACATCGTCAAGTTCGTCGACAGCATATTCTCGCTCTTCGAATCCAGCGCTTCCGCCAGGCATATCGAAACAGAATTCGTTTCATTCACGGACAGTTATCTCACACGCTTCGACTACGGTGTGATCGAGAAGGTTTTCACAAATCTCATTTCCAATGCCGTGAAGTATACCACGGAGAACGGCTATGTGAGCGTGAAGATTTCAACGGTCGCGGCGCCTGACGATGCTTCCGGTGTTCCCGACGGTTCGGAGTGGCTGTCTTTCTGCGTGACCAACAGCGGTTCGGAGATTCCTCTGGAGAAGTTTGACAGCATATTCGAGCCTTTCAACAACGCTGGAAAGACTCGTTCCGAGTTCGAAAGCCACACCGGACTAGGACTTGCCATTGTCAGGGAGCTCATAACGGACATGAAGGGACGGATTTCAGTCTTGTCGTCTGATTCCACGGTTTCGTTCACGGTGCTTCTTCCGTTTGTCCCGTGCCCTGACGGAACGGTTGACGAGGCTGCTGTCGAGTCGGGAGGGACGACATACGAGTATGCGTCTTCCGAGATTGACAACATGATTTCGGATATATATGAACGTGAGATTGTGGCGGAAAGGCACTCCCGAAAACCTTTTGACGTTCTTGTCGTTGAGGATGATGCAGCATTGCGCAACTACTTGGAACAGAGGTTGTCCAAGTCTTATAATGTCTATACGGCGATGACCGGTGACGACGGGATCGCGAAGGTGGAGAAGATAATGCCGCACATCGTCGTCACGGATCTTTTCAT
Source organism: Bacteroidales bacterium UBA6360 (assembly GCA_002440085.1). Classification (GTDB taxonomy): domain Bacteria; phylum Bacteroidota; class Bacteroidia; order Bacteroidales; family UBA932; genus Cryptobacteroides. The sequence goes on along the minus strand of DJRM01000039.1, from coordinate 15,269 downwards.
GCCGGGCGCCGACGGATTCGAGGTCTGCCGGAGCATACGTTCAAACATAAAGACATCGCATATTCCGATAATAATGCTTTCTGCGGCCGGGGAAAACAAGAACGCGAAAATTGACGCATTCGAGAACGGGGCGACGGTATTTATGGACAAGCCGGTGGACATCGACGTGCTGCTCAAGCAGATAGGAAATCTCATAAAGAGACAGGCTCAGTTGAAAGATTTATACAGCAAGAAATATGTCGCCGAACCGTCGAAGCTGACGATTTCGTCTATGGATGACGAGCTGATGCGTAAGGCGGTGGTCTTCATTGAGCAGAATATGGAGAATGAGGACTATGGGGTCGATGATTTTGCCTCTGACATGGCAATCGGACGTACGCGCCTCTACCAGAAGATAACCGACCTTACCGGTATGTCCATAAAGGAGTTCATACTCGACATACGCCTGAAACGTGCGGGACAGCTGCTGCGGGAGTCGGAATATACAGTGGCTGAAATCTCGACGATGACAGGATTTGCGAATCCCAAGTATTTCAGCGTGTGCTTTAAGCGGCACTTCGGACAGACTCCGACGGAGTTCAAGGCCGCTGGTCAGAGCACGGAACATAGGGACGGACAGGGGTGACGCGGAAGGAGAAAGCGAGTGGGGCCGGAGAGCTCGAAAAATGAGATAAGTTTAATATTCGCAATGAGTTAGAATACTTGCGAAACTTGAGAATATGATAAATTCTGATTGTATGAGGGGATATATTGGGACAGCATTGACGTTTGCTCTGATGTGCTTTGTTTCCGCTGCGGGGTTCGCGCGAGGAAATGCCGCTGCGGACGCTGCTGAATTTGTGCTCGTTGAGGCGGAAAGCTTCGCGCAGAAGGGCGGATGGTGCGTGGATCAGCAGTTTATGGATCAGATGGGCTCTCCCTATCTGCTTGCGCACGGAATGGGTGTGCCGGTTGAGGACGCTTCCACTTCTGTGGAACTGAAAAAGGGTGTCTGGAATGTGTGGGTGCGGACCTACAACTGGACTTCCCCTTGGTCGGACAAGGAAGGCCCGGGGGCTTTTAAGCTCTCTGTCGGCGGCAGGACTTTGAAAACAGTTCTCGGAACGGTCGGCAACGAATGGGGCTGGCAGTACGCCGGTGCGGTGAAGGTACGGGGAGGAGAGACCGAGATACGGCTCCACGACCTCACGGGCTTTGACGGCCGCTGCGATGCGGTGCTGCTTGTTTCCGGAGGTGCCTTGCCGAAGCTTCCGACGACCGTTGAGGGAGTGACCGAACTTCGCCGGGGACTCTCAGGCACTGCGGAGCCTGTACGGGAGAGATTTGATTTCGTCGTTGTCGGGGGCGGAATCGCCGGAATGTGCGCGGCCGTCACGGCTGCCCGCAACGGGCTTAAGGTGGCGTTGGTGAACGACCGCCCGGTGCTTGGAGGCAACAACAGCTCCGAGGTCCGCGTCCATCTCGGCGGAACCGTTGAAGTCGGCCCCTATGAAGGGCTCGGGAGGATGATCCGCGAGTTCGGTCACACGAAAAAAGGCAATGCCGGTCCGGCATCCAATTATGAGGATGAAAAAAAACAGCAGTTCATTGATGGCGAGGAGAATGTGACGCTCTTTGCTCCATATCACGCCGTGTCGGTTACAGCCGACCCTTCTGACGGCAGGATTGTTTCAGTGACGGCGCGCCACATCGAGAGCGGTGCCGGGGTCGTTTTAGAGGCTCCTCTTTTTGCGGACTGCACGGGGGACGGCACAATCGGCTATCTTGCCGGGGCAGACTGGACTCAGGGACGCGAGGCTCGTTCGGAATACGGTGAGTCGCTTGCCCCGGAAGTCGCAGACAGCATGACAATGGGGGCTTCAGTGCAGTGGTATACCCGTAAGGACAGCCATCCGACATCTTTTCCGGAGTTCTCATACGGGCTTGAATTCAATGCCGACAACTGCGAGAAGGTCACTATGGGCGAGTGGACATGGGAGACGGGGATGAACCGCGACCAGGTTCTGGAGGCCGAGCGCGTGCGCGACTACGGACTGCTCGTCATCTACTCAAACTGGAGCTGGCTGAAGAACCATTCGGGAGATCCCAAGTTCGCCGACCGCAGCCTCGACTGGGTGGCATACGTCGCAGGAAAACGTGAATCACGCCGGCTTTTGGGAGATTACGTCTTGACACAAAATGATATAGATGGAAATATTCCTCACGATGACGCGTCATTCACGACGACATGGAGCATAGACCTTCATTTTCCGGACAGCCGGAATTCGAAGACCTTCCCCGGCGGAGAGTTCAAGTCAGCTACAGTCCACAACTGGATTTATCCATACGCGGTGCCTTACCGCTGTCTCTACTCCCGCAACGTCGGAAATCTCTTCATGGCGGGGCGCGACATCAGCTGCTCTCATGTGGCCCTCGGTACGGTGCGCGTGATGCGGACCACCGGAATGATGGGCGAGGTCGTGGGAATGGCTGCATCCCTCTGTCATAAATACGGCTGTCTGCCTCGCGGAGTCTATGACGCTCATCTTGATGAACTTAAGGCAATGATGAAGGAAGGGGCCGGCCGGCATGACGTGCCGCTTTCCGACCAGAATTTCAATGAGCAGAACTGCCTTCTCGTGGCTCCGGCGAATGAGAATCCGGAAATGAAGACCATTCCTACACGCAAGTTCTACGGCTGCCGCGCCACTCTCGAATCTGACACTCTCCTCCTTTCCAACTCTTTGATTGAACGTACTTTCCTGTGGAACGGCGGAGATCTTATAAACATTGCCGTCAAGGACTTGAAGACTGGACGCGTGTTCCGGAACAAGTATTCGGAACCTTCGCTTGTCGTGACCTCAGAACCAGTGAAGGCGACGGACGGGACTTTTTCCACACGGATGCTCGCCTCCGACGGCATACGTCCGGCGCATCTTGAGGCCGAGATCTCATATTCGCTCGGTCCGACACGGGTTCGCCGAGTGTTCCGACTCTATGACAACTGTCCTGCGATAGCCTGCGACAACTATGTATGCGGAGCGAATACATCCGTTGAGCGCGAGGGCGGCAACGCCGCTGACAATAAGAACATTGAGTCCACGGACGACATGAAGCAGAAAAGGAAGCGCGCTCCGTACCTTGAAACTCTGTCTCTTGATGGCGTTCATTGGCAGTGCCGTGCGGTTGAGTTCTTTGACGTGACCGACTGGAACAACAATCTCGTCTTCGAGCGGGACTTCATCCCTTACCGCAAGACCGGCTACCGGGGCAATCTTCTCTTTGCCCGTGACGGCCGCGATGGCAACGGATTCTTCTTTCTGAAGGAGGCTCCGTGCTCAAGCGTCCAGCTTGGCTATCCCGGTGCCGACTTTGTCTGCGAGTTCGGCAAGTTCACCATCACCGGCATCGGAGCTTCGGAGGCTGACCTCAAGTCGTCCGACTGGGTGAGGCTCTACTCTACGGTCATCGGCGTTTACGGACAGGGGGATACGGCTCCGCTGCTTGCGCTCCGAAGCTATCAGAAGAACATCCGCGAGCACCGTTCGAAGCGCGACGAAATGATAATGATGAACACTTGGGGCGACCGCAGTCAGGACTCCAAGGTCAACGAGGAGTTCTGCCTCGCTGAGCTTGAGAAGGCAGCGCGCCTGGGAATCACGCACTTCCAGATTGACGATGGCTGGCAGGAAGGCAAGAGTCCGAATTCTGCAGTTGCAAAGGGCTCGTTCAAGAACATCTGGGACAATCCTCTCTACTGGACTCCGGCGCGCGACAAATACCCTCACGGGCTTGCCCCTGTGGTGGCAAAGGCAAAGGAACTCGGAATTGAACTTGGACTCTGGTTCAATCCGAGCATCCAGAACGATTTCGAGGACTGGGAGAAGGACGTTGAGGCCGTGGTGAAGCTCTACAGGGAATACGGCATCCGCATCTTCAAGATTGACGGACTTTCCATCCCCACCAAGAAGGCCGAGACCAATCTCCGCAAGTTCTTCGACACTGTGCTTGAACAGACCGGCAATCAGGTGGTTTTCAATCTTGACGTGACCGCAGGACGCCGGGGAGGATACAACATGTTCAATGAATACGGCAACATATTCCTCGAAAACCGCTACACCGACTGGGGCAACTACTATCCATATCAGACTCTCCGCAACCTCTGGCAACTCAGCCGCTACGTGCCGGCTGAGCGTCTGCAGATTGAATTCCTGAACAAATGGCGCAATGACGCGAAATACACTGGAGACCCGTTTGCTCCGTCTTCATATTCATTTGATTACATATTTGCTGCTTCCATGGCCGGGCAGCCGCTCGCGTGGATGGAGGCATCGAATCTTCCGGAGGAAGCATACGGAATATCAGGGCTCGTCGCGGACTACCGCAAGGTTATGACGGATTTCCATCGCGGGACTATACTCCCGATAGGCGAGGAGCCTTCCGGACGTTCATGGACGGGCTTCCAGTCTCTTTCTGCAGACGGAAAGAACGGCTTTGTGCTCGTTTATCGTGAACTGAACGACCGTGAGACAGCGGTCCTGAACACGTGGTTGCCGGAAAACGCGGCTATGAAATTCACTAAAGTCCTCGGCGATGGTGAAGATTTCGAAGACGTGGCCGGTCGGAACGGTGCCGTGGAGTTTGCTCTTCCGAAGACCAACAGTTTTGTGATGTACAAATATAAAATCATAAAATAATGAATATAAGATATTTACTTGCGTTGCCCGCCTCTTTGGCGATTTTCGCTTCTACTTTGTCGGCGAGCAATGCCGATGATGTGGTGCAGGCAGCGAAAGACAGGGAGGCATACGGCAGTCCCGAGCTTATGCAGAATGTCTACGGACGTGATTATGAACTTCTTAACGGGAAATGGGACGCAATCATTGACCTATATGACCAGGGACGCGGCAAGCAGCTGTGGCTCAACCGCAAGCCCCGGACGGAAACCGAGTTCTTCGAATATTCGTTTGACGGTGGCCTCAGACTGAACGTCCCGGGCGACTTCAACAGCCAGATTCCACAGCTTCAGTACTATGAGGGAACTGTCTGGTACGCAAGGCATTTCACTGCGCCAAAGACTTCGGAAGGGGAGAGGCTCTTTCTCTATTTCGGTGCAGTGAGCTACCGCTGCACCATCTGGCTAAACGGGAAGGAACTCATCAGTCATGAGGGAGGATTCACTCCTTTTCAGGTGGAGGTTACAGATAGCATAGTAGAAGGCGACAATTTCATCTGTATCGAGGTCAACAACCGCCGCAGTCCGGATGCCATACCGGCGATGTCATTCGACTGGTGGAACTACGGCGGCATCACTCGCGACGTGATGCTTGTCCGCACCCAAGAAGTTTATATCAAGGACTATTTCATTCAGCTTGACAAAAACTCGCCAGATGTGATTAACGCGTCTGTCCGTATGTCCGGTGGTGTTCCGGCCGGTTCATTCGTGGGTTTGGATATTCCCGAACTGAGATATAGTGGAAAAGTCTCTCTTGATTCCGAAGGCTGCGGGTCCATATCATTCAAGGCCAAGAAACTGCAGCGGTGGTCGCCCGATACCCCGAAACTCTATGACGTGAAGTTGACATATTGCCCCGGAGGCTCGGCGGAAGGAGATTCCATATCGGAGAAAATCGGTTTCCGCAACATCACTGTGGACGGCACGAGCATTCTTGTAAACGGAAAACCGACGTTCATGTGCAGCGTCTCTTTCCATGAGGAAATCCCGCAGCGGATGGGGCGGGCCTTTTCCGAGTCAGATGCATGGCAACTTCTTTCTGAAGCCAAGGAACTGGGCGTCAATATGGTACGTCTTGCACACTATCCTCAGAACGAGTACACGGTGCGTCTTGCAGAGCGTCTCGGGATAATCCTTTGGCAGGAAATCCCGGTGTGGCAGGGCATAGACTTCGGGAACGCGGCGACTATGGACAAGGCTCTTCGTATGTTTTCGGAGATGCTCTACCGTGACAAGAACCGCTGTGCAGTGGGATTCTGGGGAGTGGCGAACGAGACCCGCCCGTCTCCGGAGAGAAACGCATTCCTGCACCGCACTCTCGAATTTGCCCGCAGCGTTGACTCCACGAGGCTCTACACGGCAGCTTTCGACAATGTACATTACAAGTCTGAGTACGGTGAGTTTCGCATAGAGGACGACTTTACGGAGGAATTGGATGTCGTGTCGTTCAATAAGTATATGGGATGGTACACCCCATGGCCGGTCGCTCCGTCCCAATGCCGCTGGAACGTGGTTCCTGACAAGCCTGTCATCATTTCGGAGTTCGGCTGCGAGGCTCTTTACGGGCAGAGGGGAAATGCCGAATGGGCTGGCTCATGGAGCGAGGACTATCAGGCCGAGAATTTCCGGAAGAACCTTGAAATGTTCGGGCAGATTCCGAACCTCGCCGGCGTGTCTCCGTGGGTGCTGTATGATTTCCGCTCACCGTATCGTTTCCACCCGACTAACCAGGACGGATGGAACCGCAAGGGGCTGGTTTCAGATCAGGGGCAGCGGAAGAAGGCGTGGTATATCATGAGGGATTATTATATGAAAATGAATAAATAGGCAATAGCCGCGTTACGCCCCTTATCATAATCCTCACAGCCGGGAGGTTACTGCGGTTATGATTTCGGCGCAAGCCTCGCTCTTGCCCAATTCTAAGTATTTTGCTGAAGGTTTTGATATTTATTGTATTTGTGAAAAAATGAAAGGGTTGATTGTTGCGGCGTCGTGCATGGCGCTGGCGTTCGTGTCTGCGGATATGGCTTCTGCTGCTGGAAAAAAAACTAAGACTCCGGTCTATAAGGATGCGTCGGCTCCTGTTGAGCGGCGTGTCGAGGATCTGCTGTCGCGGATGACGCTGGAGGAGAAGATTATGCAGATGAGCCAGTACACGCTGGGACGAAACACCGTGGAGAACAACCTGCGTGAGATGGTGGGCAAGGTGCCTGCGGAGGCCGGGTCGGTGATTTATTTCTCCGATGACGCCGAGCTCCGCAACGTGATGCAGAAACGGTGCGTGGAGGAGTCTAGACTCGGAATCCCTATGCTTTTCGGGCACGACGTCATCCACGGCTACCGCACGATCGCTCCGGTTCCGCTTGCACAGGCTGCCAGTTGGAATCCAGCTCTTGTGGAAAAGGTGAGTGCCGATGCCGCCCGCGAGGCCTCTGCCTGCGGCGTGGACTGGACATTCTCTCCTATGGTGGATGTGGCGCGTGATCCTCGTTGGGGCAGGGTGATGGAAGGCTATGGGGAGGATGTGTACCTTACTTCCGAGTTCTGCCGGGCGGCCGTGCGTGGCTACCAAGGCGCGGACCTGTCGGACGAGGGCACGATTGCCGCCTGCCTCAAGCACTTTGTCGGCTATGCCGCATCAGAGGCCGGACGCGACTATGTCTATACTGAAATCTCCGACCAGACCCTTTGGGACACCTATCTTCCTCCTTTCAGGGCCGGAGTTGAGGAGGGGGCTGCAACGGTTATGAGTGCCTTCAACAACATCAGTGGCATCCCGGCCTCTGCAAACTACTACACGATGACAGAAATCCTCAAGGAACGCTGGGGCTTCGACGGCTTCATTGTCTCGGACTGGGATGCCGTCATCCAGTTGTGTAACCAGGGCTTCGCAAAGGACGGGAAGGAAGCCGCTGAACTCGCGCTCAATGCCGGCATTGACATGGACATGATGGATGACCTCTATCACAAGCATATAGCGGCTCTTCTTAAGGAAGGCAAAGTTGATATGGCAACCATTGACGAGAGCGTTCGTCGCATTCTTCGCGTGAAATTCCGCCGCGGTCTGTTCGAGCATCCTTACACGGAGGTGCGTACCGCAGACGAAATCTATCTGCAGCCTTCCGCCCTCGCGAACGCGGAGACTCTGGCGCAGGAATCAATGGTACTTCTTAAAAATACCGACTCTCTGCTTCCGCTCCGGAAAAAGGGACGCATCGCCATCATCGGGCCTCTTGCCGACAGTCAGTCCGAACTTATAGGCAACTGGGTGGCTCGTGGCAAGGTTTCCGAGGTCGTCTCTATTTTAAGCGGAATGAAGTCGGAATTTGGTGACTCTGCGGAAGTTGTCTCCGCGAAAGGCTGTGATTTCGAGACTGCTTCGGAGGCTGAACTTTCAGAGGCTGTTGACATCGCCGGGAACTCGGATGTTGTTGTCCTCTGCCTTGGGGAGAAGACCCGGTGGAGCGGAGAGAACTGCTCCCGTTCGTCAATTGCTCTTCCTGCCGTTCAAGAAGAACTTCTTGCGCGCGTTAAGACCGCGGGCAAACCGGTCGTGGTGCTGATTGCAAGCGGCCGTCCGGTCGATCTTTCACGCATAGAGCCTGTTGCGGACGCTCTTGTCGAAATCTGGATGCCGGGAACCACGGCCGGAAATGCCGTCGCCGGAATCCTCAGCGGGAAATACAACCCTTCTGGGCGTCTTCCGATGACATTTCCCTACACAACCGGTCAGATTCCGATCTACTACAACCGCCGCAACAGCGCGCGCCGGGGAACCCAGGGACTCTACAAGGACATTCAGAGCGAGCCTATGTACTGGTTCGGCTACGGCCTGAGCTATACCACATTCGACTACTCACCGGTCACGCTCTCTTCGGACACCGTTTCCGAAAACGGCACCGTCACGGCATCGGTCACTGTCACCAACACCGGAAAATCGGCCGGCAAGGAAACGGTCCAGTGGTACATCTGCGACCCTTTCAGCCGCAGCATTGCCCGCCCTGTCCGTGAACTCAAGCACTTCGAAAAGCAGCTCCTCCAGCCTGGCGAGTCGCGGGAGTTCCGTTTTGAAATCGACCCGAAGCGCGACCTCGGCTTCGTAGACAAAAACGGCACTCCGTACTTTGAAAAAGGGGAGTACCGCATAATTGTAGGCGAGTCAACGTCCGTCCTGACAGTGAGATGATCCTCAACTATATTTCTGCCGCGCCCGGTGGTCTAATTTAGCAATATAAGAAATGAGGAGCACTTGTCCTGCAAGAAACCTGCAAAGAAATGAGGAGCACTTGTCCTGCAAGAAACCTGCAAACGAGCGCTCCTCATTTTTTTAGTGACAGCCTGAACCGGTTATTCCCTGTCCTCCATGAACATCGGATCCCATGACGGAAGCTTTTCCGGCGTCTGCTTCATCATCTCAAGCACATCCTGCGGGACATACTTCTTGGCGACGACAAGGCGGAACATATACTCGTTGAACCACTCATCGGTCATGATGAGGCAGCCCTTGTAGCCTGCAGACGCTCCCCAGCTGTTCTCGACCATCCATTTTTTAGGAGCACCTGTGGTCTTGTCCACGTCTACCGCAATCAGCGTCATCGCGTGTGATGAGCCGCTGGCGTGGGTCTGTACCCTCTCCTTCTTGTTCATTCCGAACTTTACCCCGGTGAGGGATTCGTAGTCGAAGTTGTTCAGGTCGAGAGTTCCCTTGCTGCGGCTGAAGAACTTGCCAACGTCGCAGGAAAAATACATCGCCGTGTTGTCCTTTATGCTCGCGATTGCCATCTCCTTGATGCGTTCAATCGGCAGGTTCACATAGATCCAGTTCTTCCCGTCATAGACATGACGGTCATATTCAATCTCGTACACCTTCCCATACTCGCGGCACGGGTCGTTCATCACCATGATGTACCCGTTCTCAAGGTCTTCACTTATGTATTTGTCATAGAACGATTTCGGCGTGAACTTTTCCACGCTCACAATCTCTCCCTTGCTGTCGCAGCGTGTCCACTCGAACTCCGCGGGCGGTTCCCCGAGGCAGAGAGCGAGAATCCTGTATATATCTTTCAGCATTTCAACTTTCTGCCTTTCAAGCTTTTCCATGGCTGCTGCCTCGGCTTTTCTCCCCTTCGGAGCGGCATCGTTGTATGCCTGCCTCAGCCTCAGACCGTCCTCGCGGAGTTTCAGCTTCAGCAGCATCGCCATCTGCGAGGTGTTGTTGCTGCAGAAAGTCTCCGGCATCGCCTCGGCGGGCACGACTCCGTATTTCGTGAGCAGGTCGGACACCCCGGTGAACTGTCCTCCGTCACTCAGAGGGTTGCTGAACAGCCAGTCAACTTGGCGGTCATCGTCCGGAAGCGCCCGTGTGTCTATGATTCCTTGAAGAAAGAGATTTGCCTTCTCAAGCTGGTCGTAGAAGAAGACGTAGTTCTGCGAGAACTGGAACTCCGGCAGGTCATATTCCTCAATCATCCTTGCTCTCAGCACGTTAAGCCCTGTGAACAGCCAGCACCGTCCTGATGATTTCTGATCTGTGATGCCCTTTGTCTTCACCCTGTCAGAAAAATGAGTGTCAATCATCGCCGCGTTCTCGCTGTTTACCGCCAGAGTTGCAATCGAAGTTCCGGCCAGCGCGTTCCTCAGCGCCTTGTCCGCCGCAGTGTTCTTATAGCTTCCGGCAATTTCCTTCAGACTCTCTTCTGTAAGCCCGCCACCAGTAAAGCTCTGCGCGGCCGCGCTCATCCCGACCGCCACCGCCGCCAATGTCAAAAAGATTCTTTTCATATCGATACCTAGTTATATGTACTCGTAAAATCCGAATTTCCACATCCCGTATGCGATGCGAAGATGTCCGAAACTTCCAAAGTTACGAAAAATATGCTCAAAATCGTGAAACTTTGCGTACCTTTGGGTTTCAATCAGATGCGCTTGCGTTCCGAAAGGGGGAATCCTGCGTGTCAAAAATTGATACCATAGATATGGCAACAGAGGAAAAACGACTTTATCTTATTGATGGACATGCGCTTGTATTTAAGATGTACTATGCCCTGCTGGCTCATCCGATGATAAATTCAAAGGGTGTGGACACTTCGATTCTTTTCGGGTTCACGAAATATATCTTTGAACTCATCGAAAAGGAGCGCCCGACCCATCTTGCGGTCTCGTTCGATCCGCCGGGAGGGACTTTCCGCCACGATGCCTATCCGGACTACAAGGGAACCCGCAGCGCCACTCCGCAGCTTGTGATTGACGCGCTGGAGCCGCTTTGTGAGATTTGCCGGGCTCTGAACATTCCTGTGCTGATGATTCCGAAATATGAGGCTGACGATGTCATCGGGTCTATGTCGAAAAAGGCTGAATCCGAGGGCTTTACGGTGTATATGGTTACACCGGACAAGGACTACGGACAGCTCGTGACCGATCATGTGTTCCAGCTGAAACCCGGCAAGGCTGGCTCGGACAGCGAAGTTCTCGACAAGGCGAAGATTTGTGAAAGATACGGCGTGCATGATCCTGTGCAGGTGATTGACTATCTGACAATCTGCGGCGACGCTTCGGACAATGTCCCCGGTGTGAAGGGCGTGGGTGAAGTGGGCGCGAAGAAGCTTCTCGGACTCTACGGCACCGTGCAGGGGATTTACGACAATCTCGACAAGCTCACGCCGAAGCAGCGGGCTCTTTTTGAGGCGGCGGAGGATCATATCGGGATGAGCCGCTTTCTCGTGACAATCAAGACCGACATAGACATGAGCGGATTTCCGACTTCCGACATGGTTGTTGACAGGCATTATGGCAAGCGTATTTTTGAGTTGTTCGATCAATATGAGTTCGGCTCTCTCAAACGTTACCTCGGCGATGCTCCGTCGGACTATGAGGGGATGCGGGAGTCGAAGTCCCGGTTCGAGTTTGAGAATGCTGATGTCTCTGAGGTTGTCGATGCCGGAAAGTATTCCGGTGTTGCCTCGGTTCTTGTGGACGGGGAAAATTTGCTCGTGGCGGTGCCTGCAAAATCAGTCGATGAGACGGAGGGTGAAATATTGGTGGCGTCAGGGCACCCTGCGGAATTCCGTGCTCTCCTTTCGGATGCGGGCATTGTCAAGGTCGGATACAATCTCAAGGAGTGCTGGAAATGGCTTCTTGGCGGTGGGCTTGAAATGAACGGACGTTTGCACGACGTGGAACTTATGGACTATCTGGTAAACCCGGAAAAGACCCACAAGATTGACGCTCTTGCCAGCACTGTTCTCGGTGTGAACCTTGAGGACGAGCCTGCCGGACAGGAGAAAAAGACAGAACTGTCACTCTTTGACGATGTTCCGCAGACCTCGAAGAAGGACCGTTCAAGGGAATCCGCAATCAGTCTGGCTCTTGGTCTTAAGGTTCGCGCGAACATAGAGACTCTCGGGCTTTCGAAGCTCTACGACGACATAGAGGAGCCTCTGATACGTGTGCTCGCAAAGATGGAGATTGAGGGCGTGAAGGTAGATTTGAACCAGCTGCGCCGCTACTCCGACTCGCTTTCCGTTGAACTCGCTCAGATTCAGGACCGTATACGCGAAGATGCGGGCGAGCCTAATCTGAATATACTGTCTCCCAAGCAGATAGGGGTGCTCCTTTTTGAGAAGTTGAAACTGAATCCGAAAATAAAGGCGAAGAAGGACGTGAGGTATGAATATCCTACTGACGAGGACACTCTCGTTGGACTTCTTGACAAGCACAAGGTAGTGGGAGATATCCTTGAATACCGTGCGGTACGCAAGCTCATATCTACCTACATCGAACCGTTCTACTCCTTTGTCAATCCAGTGACCGGCAAGATTCACACGACTTTCAACCAGGCTCTGACATCCACTGGTCGCCTCAGCTCCTCGAAGCCTAATCTTCAAAATATTCCGGTTCGCAGTGAACGCGGAAAGGAAATAAGAAAGGCGTTCATTCCCTCCCGCCCTGACGGACTCATCGTCTCTGCCGACTACTCGCAGATTGAACTTCGCATAATGGCTCACCTGAGCTGTGACTCCCACCTCATCGAGGCCTTCCGGGCCGGTGAGGATATACATGCCATGACTGCATCGAAGATTTTCGGCGTTCCTATCGTTGATGTCACCCCGGAGCAGCGACGCATCGCGAAGACTGCAAATTTCGGAATAATGTACGGAATATCCGCCTTCGGTCTTGCGCAGCGCCTGCGCATACCCCGCAATGAGGCGAAGCAGATTATCGATGACTATTTCAGGCATTTTCCGTCAATATCATATTTCATTGAAGACACTCTCGCCGCGGCAAGGGAGAACGGATATGTCGAGACGATTTTCGGACGACGTCGATATGTCCCTGATATCAATTCGCACAACGCGACTGTGCGTGCCCTCGCCGAAAGAAACGCCGTGAATGCCCCGATTCAGGGAACTGCTGCCGACATCATAAAGATTGCGATGATTAACGTGGACCGCCGGATGACGCAGGAAAGACTTAGAAGCAGGATGGTGCTGCAGATTCATGACGAACTTCTGTTTGATGCTGTGCCTGAGGAAGTTGATGTGCTGAAACGGCTTGTTGTCGAGGAAATGGAAAATGTTACGGAGTTGTCCGTACCGCTAACAGTTGAATGCAATGAAGGAAAGAACTGGCTCGAAGCTCACTGACCTGAGTGACGCAGAACTCATAGACAGGGCCAAGGCGCAGGATCAGATGGCGTTTGTCATTCTGTATCAGCGCTATCGCAATGCCCTTAATGCACATGTCTCACGCTTCATCTCAAACCGAGAGGATATTGAGGACGTGTGCATAGAGTCCTTTCAGAAGGCGTTCAGCAGGATCGACCTCTACAACGGTGCCTATATGTTTTCCACCTGGCTGTTCCGTATAGGGCAGAATACCGCGTTCGACCATCTGAGCAGTCGCCGGCGCAAGACTGAGAACATGCCGATGCAGGCCATCGCCTACGATTCCGACACCTCGCTTGACATTCCATCCGAGGCAACCTCTCCGGAGGACAGCGTAATTAATCAGGAGGAATATGACAAGTGGCTGACGGTTATTGAACTGCTCAAAGGAGACTACAAGACAGTGGCGAAGATGTTCCTGCTCGACAACTACGGCTATCAGGAAATAGCCGATGCTCTCGGCATGCCGCTGAACACCGTGAAGACCAAGATTCACAGGGCCCGCACCAAGCTGATGCGGATGATGGAAATGAGCGACGAGGCGCTGTAGGGAACCGTTGCGGACATTGTCTCAGGTTGATAGAGGAGACTGATAAATTTTAATGAATATGGATTTTTCTGAATTTAGGGATATATTGACCGCCGAGTTTCCGGGGGCGAGTCAGATGCAGCTTAAGCGCTTCGAGGCGATGGACGGTCTTTACCGTGAGTGGAACTCGAAGATAAACGTGGTGTCGCGCAAGGACATCGACAGCCTTTATGAACATCATGTGCTGCATTCGCTCGGAATCGCGCTGTATCTGAAATGGCAGCGTCCGGAGGTGTTCCGTTCGTGGGGAGGGACGCCGCTGCTTTGTGACGGCGTTCGGGGGGACCGGAGCGACGGTGCGGCTGACGGCTCGGCACACGGATTGACCGACGGCGCGGTTTCGGAAGAGCCGGCCGCATGGAGTCTCTCCGTGCTGGATTTGGGATGCGGCGGGGGATTTCCTGGCATTCCTCTGGCGACGCTTTTTCCGGATGTGAAGTTCACGCTCTGCGACTCAATCGGGAAGAAAGTGACTGTGGCGCGTGAGGTGGCCGCTGCTCTCGGTCTGGAGAATGTCGAGACTGTGAATGCCAGGGCGGAGACCTTGCCGGGTGTCTATGATTATGTTGTCTCGCGTGCCGTGACCTCGCTGGAGAATTTTCTCCCGTGGGTGAAAGGGAAATGGCGCAGGGATATTCTCTATCTGAAGGGAGGAGACCTCGTTGAGGAAATCGCGCGGACGATGGGGAAGTTTCGCCTGCCGAAAGGCTCGGTGGGCATCTGGCCGATTTCGTCTGTTCTTCACGGGGAGTTCTTTGCGGAAAAGATGGTGATCGATATCCGTAAGTGAAGCTCCGGGACATCTTTCCGATCAATTGACAATTCCTGAAATCAGACGGATATGGGGCCAGTAGCGCCGCTGCGCAATGCCGCTGTAAAAAAAGTGCGGCAAAAACAACAAAAAACTTTGGTGGATTAAGGGAAAAAGACTACCTTTGCAGTCCGTTTTGTGGAAACTGTATCCTGGAAGGCGGAAATAACAACGAAAATATAAAAAATAGATAACATGAAGAGAACATTCCAACCATCCGAGCGCAAGCGTCGTAACAAACACGGCTTCCGCGAGCGTATGTCCACACCGAACGGACGCAGGGTTCTTGCATCCCGCCGCCGTCACGGACGTAAGAAATTGACAGTATCATCTGAGGACAGGTTCTAGTATCTTCCTCATTCGGTACGGATGAAAGTAAGATGTCCAGGGTTCTGGGCATCTTTTTTGTTTGTATTTGAGCGTCTTTTTGAGCATATTTCCCCGTTTCGTTCGTCGTTTAGGGCGACTAAACTTCCTCACGAAGACAGGAAA
>DJRM01000064.1 GCA_002440085.1 Bacteroidales bacterium UBA6360 | reverse complement strand
TTTTAGCGGACAGCAATAATTTTTTTCATGTTTCTATAGATGAAAACAAAGAGGGACTTTTGTCAGCCCCTCTCTTCGTTAAGTATATGGTGAAACCTATCAATCCAGAGCAACGAGTCTCCAGTCATCGACAGTCGGCCACTTGCTTTCTGTCACCTGTGAGATGTTCTTGACCTGAATGTCTATGGTCTTGCCCTCCGGATTTTCTATCGCGAACTCATGAGTTATGACGCCAGTGGCCGCAGAAGAGCCCACTTCTGTCCATGACGATGCATCCGAAAACTTATAAGAAAGAACTGTAATACATTCATTTGCAGAATCCTTACGGTACAAAAACTTAAGACTCGTCGAGCCATGAAGAGCGATTCCTTTTATAGCCAACATTGAGTTAGCCTTGGGAAATCTCACATAGGCACCGGAAGTTGTCTGAACAGTATATGTATATGCCGCCGTCTGCAATGAGGCGTTCTCCCCCACGCCATAACTATAATTAGCAGCATCATCAGGATACAAAGTGGACAATCCGGATTTGTCATATAGTGACTGGTTGATATTGGCAGTCCCCACTGCCTTAGTCCCGAAATTCTCTGTAAAGAGAATCTTTTCCGGCTTGCTGTAGGAAATCGTGGCTGTGTTGTACGACCCTGCACCGAAACTTATATCTCCAGACATCGTCTTCTCAAGTGTACAGATGCCCTCAGAACCGGAAATTTCAAGTTTAAGCGAACCTCCTGCCGGAATCGAGAATGGAGCGACTACCATATACAAATCAACGGCCTCTCCATCAGCGACAGTCTTTGTAATTGCTGAATATTCTGGAGCAGACTCGGTGCCTACATTCTCAACAACACTCAAAGCACACGTATATGCCTTTGCCGAGCCCATCTTGGAGGCGTCAAGGCGCGGAAGTTCTGAAGCATCATCACCCCAGTCCATTGTGAACGAGCCCGTTATGTATGAGCCACCAGCCGTAGCGTCGAGTGTAAGCCCATTAATTGTCGCGGCAGAGCCTGAATTGTTAACTACCGTGAACTTCATGAGTGCACAGACGTGGTTCAGTTTCAAGACAGGTGCTTGGCCTGATGGCACAGACATGGACTTCCCTGCCATTATGTCAGACTCCGAGACATGAGCTGCGGAGCCATAACCAACCTGCTGCGGAGAACGGTTAATGGTGTATCCCTTTGTTCCAAAAGGAGCTGCGCCGTACTGCATCCAGGGACTGCATGCATACCAATCATAGACATCCTTTCCTTCAACCAGCGACTTGGAAGTTTCCGAAGCGTCCTTGACGAACTTCCCTGAAGCCACATCAGAAATAAGGAAGCGACAATTTGAAGAAAACGATGCCTTCTCACCCGCACCGGCATTGAACACCGACATTCCATCTCCAGCGCACCAAGACACCGTCCAGTCATCGTTAAGGACGGTTTTCGTCCGATTATCTGCAATAGCCGAAACATTCCCGGAGACAGCGGAGAATCCCCCATTGACAGAAGCAAAAAGTTCAACACAATCTGACGCATCGGATGCACGAGTCTCATCTATCTGAGAATCAAGAACAAACGAATCAGCACATGAGCAAAAGAAAGGCGCGGTCACCGCAACTGCAAGAGCCTTAAAATAATCCAGTTTCATAGCATTTAAGTTTTAATCGTTCCACCAATCCTCATTTCCAGCGACCCATTTTGCGGGACTGTTCGCATCAACGCCGCTTGAGGCAAAGCCTCTTTCCGGCGCAATCATCGCCATTTCAATAAATTCAGGAGACAAATAGCCTCCCTCTGAAGGAAATCTTCCTGCTTTCGTGTTATTAGCATTCATGTTAATTTATTTTATAATATTTTGAATTTCACGCCTTTAATATTATCACTACTATTTCCGGCCATAAGCATGTAATCCCCCTTTTCAATGCCCCAGGTCATGTCTTTTCTGCAAAAGGCGAGTTCAGAAACGGGTATTTCATATTTTATGGTATGCTCCTCTCCGGGAGCCAAAGACACCCGAACGAAGCCCTTGAGTTCTTTCATCGGACGGGTTACTGACGCTGACTTTCTCCCCACATAAAACTGCACGACCTCTGTGCCCTCACGAGTGCCGACATTACGAACATCGACACTGAGTCTAAGAATTCCGTCCCCAGGAAGTTCAGAAGACGAAAGCCGCGGATAGCCTATTTCAAATTCAGTGTAGGTCAGACCGAAGCCGAACGGGAACTGCGGGGTCGGCGGCACGTCGAGATAGGATGAGGTATGCCCCATCACCGACTGCGGCTTTTCCCGCGGGACACGGCTCAAATCGCCTTCGGTTCCTTTTGCTATGTGGCTGGTATGTTTGTGGTTATAGTAAATCGGGATCTGTCCCTCGCAACGAGGGAATGTAACAGGAAGCTTACCGCTCGGCGCGGAATGTCCCCAGAGAAGATTGACAGCAGCCTTTCCGCCCATAGTTCCGGGATGCCACATATAGAGCAGTGCAGAAGAAAGGTCGTTTTCTTCTCCGACAACGAGCGGACGCCCCGCCAGCACAACTGTAACAAGAGGTGTTCCCACTCCGGCAATGGTTCGTAGAAGTTCCGTCTGATGCCCCTGAAGGCGCAGGGATGAAAGCGAGTGCGCCTCTCCTGACATCATCTGCTCCTCACCGACAAATGCAATCACGACATCCGCCCTACGAGCAGCCCTGCGGAGAACGGCAAGTCCCGCAACATCCTCATCCCGCGGATATTCCAACGCAGGAATATATTCCACCGTCACCGTTTCCGGAAGCATGGTACGCAGCGCCACAAGTGGTGTAACCGTACGGGACTTTTCTCCATCGAGCGACCATGTCCCGAGCTGGTCATAGGCAGCATCGGCCATCGGACCAGTCACAAGTACGCGCCTCACTTCGTCACCGAGAGGCAATACGCCGTCATTTTTCAACAGCACAGAAGACTCTTCCGCAAGACGGCATGACGTGTCAAGAACGGCATCGGAATAAAGTGCCGTATGCTCAGTCCGTCGGCTATACGGATAGTCGAGAAGTCCGAGACGAGACTTCAGCCGCAGCACTCGCCGCACAGATTCGTCAAGAACAGCAACATCAATCTCTCCTGATAAAATAAGTTCCTTAAGATTACGGAGATAGGAATATGACATCATATCCATATCGCAGCCAGCCGCAAGACATTGTTTCGCAGCATCCCTCTTGTCCACTGCCGAACCGTGCGGCACGAGCCCTCCGACAGAGCCCCAGTCCGAAACGACCATCCCGTCAAAGCCCCATTCACCGCGAAGCACATCCGTGAGCAGCCACCTGTTCCCGGTAGCGGGCTCGCCGTCATTGTCGTTGAACGAAGACATGAAGGACGCTATTCCAGCCTCTGCACAAGCCTTGAACGGAGGGAAAAAGGTGTCATACAGTGCCCTGCGAGGAATATATGTCGTGTTGTAGTCACGTCCGCCTTCAGCCGCGCCGTACCCGGCAAAATGCTTCGCACAGGCTGCCATCGAGAATGGGTCGGCAAGCGAGTCTCCCTGGTACCCACGCGTGACGGCAACCGCCATTTCAGAAGAGAGATAACTGTCTTCACCAAAACTCTCTGCAATCCTGCCCCAGCGCGGATCGCGGGCAATGTCCATCATAGGGGCAAATGCCCAACGTATGCCACATTCAGTGGCTTCCAAAGCAGTGTTTCTTGCCGCAGAACAAACCAACTTAGGGTCAAACGAAGCTGCCTGCCCGAGCGGAATCGGCAAGATCGTACGAAACCCATGCACGATGTCACGGGCAAAGACAATAGGGATCCCGGCCGGGCTCTCCTCAACAGCAATCCGCTGCAGAGAATCAATTAAAGACCTGTCAGTGATGTTCATGACAGAAGAAATCTCCCCGCGTCTGATTGCCGCACCAAGTTTTTTCAGGTCCGTCCGCCCATCGACTTGATTAAGCTGGCCTATTTTATCGTCCAGGTTCATCCGCGACAACATTTCCTCAACCCGCGCATCATCATACCGCTCCGTTTCTGAAGCAGCGCAATCAGTTTCAAAACCTCCGGGAAAACAAAGGAATGCCGAAATTGAAATAATAGAGTATATCTTTTTCATCGGTTTCATTCGAATCAATTACACTTGACAAACAGAACAGCATCTGCGCGGACAGGTCCATCGGAGTTTCTGTCCGTGATTGACACCGTAACCTCCGTGCCTGAGGCAATTTCATATTCACCTATCTCAACCCATGTTGTTGATGTCTGCCCAGAGACCTTCATTTCCGAACGCGGAAGACTTACGGGGCGGACGGTGCTGCCGTATTCCAGATCAACCTCCAGCGACGAGGATAGATTTCCACACACAGGCTGGTAGGCATAAACCGCATATTTCCCGTCGGAAGGGATAACTGCTGTGTATCGCACGCACGCGGAACCGTCGCCGGGCGCAGTCTCATAGTATGACAGCCCGTATCCGCCCGACTTGTCGTAGCGTTTCCAGCCAGATGTGGCAGAAACTCCGGAATCAGCGTCATCAATGAGAATGTCCGGCTGCGAGCCGTCCATATAGGGATTCTCATCAATCGCCACATTTACCGTCCGGCTATCAACATCCTGCACGTCGCAGCAATCCGCGTTCAGAGCCTGAACACATGCCAGAGCTGCAACCTGCCCGAGCACCATAAACACCGGTTCCATTCTTATCGAGCCATAGGCTATGTGACTGGCGGACAGACAAACAGGCACGAGAAGGTTGGTGCATTCGGCACGCCGCGGAGTCAGAGAACGGTAGGAAATTGGATACGGGAGTCCACCTCCGACTTCGACATTTCCCTCGTTCTTGACCATGTCCTTTCCTCCCCTATGTACTACAATCCTTTGGCAATTGTGAGAATCCATCTGGTACGCGGCCATTGCCACACCGTCAAAAGGCACTGCACGCCCCTCGCAGTCAGCTTGAGTGGCGACATATTCCCCGATCATCCTGCGGCTTTCTCGCACATAAAGCTGCGGAGTCCAGTGTCCAGTGCGCACATACTCGTCTTTCGGATAGCCCCATAAAAGCATCTTCGCACGCAGAGGCTCCGGGACTCGGGAATCATGACCGAAAAACCAAAGCAGCCCCTTGGTATATGATGTGTGCGCGGCCACTATGGAATCACGAAGTTCATAGCTAGCCTCAGGATAGAGATGGTTCATGCCTATCATGTCCGTCGAGAATCCTCCCCTGTTGTTTATGTCCGTCTTTCCTCCAGGCATACGGCTCCAGATGAACCAGTCATTAAGCGAAAGTTTCTCGGGACAAGCAGCAATAAGACGCGCAAGCAGTTCATATCTCGTTGAGTCGTAATCAGCCGGGCGTTCAATGGGAATCATGTTCTCACGCCTGTCGGTAAGACATATCCTGTAGTTGTAAGCCTGAACTTTATCATCACCCGTGCCATCCAGAGCGACGGCCTCATCTGAAATGCCCCACAGAAGTCCGCTCGCGGGATTACCAGGCTCGCGGTAGGGATCAATGCCGTCCGGAAACTGATGCCGCGTCATGAGTTCAACGCCGTTCAGCGTCTCACCATAGGTTTCATTAGACTCGCGCCCGACGGTGTAGCTCGCGCCCGAGCGTGCCATGAGGTCGCCCTCATAGGAACAGTCGATGAAATAGTGCGCCCGGATTTCAGATGTTCGATGCAGCGATGAAGACTCTTCAACGACAATTGAAGATACTCGTCCGTTCCTCAAATTAGAGGACACAATACGATGTCCGGAAATAAGGGATATGTTCTTTTCGGAAATATATGCCCTCATTATACTGTCGGCTACCGAAGGCTCGAAAATCCACTGTTCGAGAGTCCCGTAGTGCCGTCCGACCTTGCGGTAGAACTGCTTTGCCACACCTTTGACAACCTGTTTGTTGCCAATATCGGTGAATCCAAGACCACCGGTGGTCATCCCTCCTATATGTTCAGTGGGTTCGACAAGGGCAACTCTGAAGCCGCTGCGGGCGGCAGTGTAGGCGGCTGTAACTCCTGCTGAAGTGCCTCCATAGACACATATATCATATTCCTTAGGTGCGCAGCCGGCAAGAGCGGCCACACATAGTAATGTAATCAAAGTCCTGCCCATCATTCTCCCTTCAGGCTTATGTTATCAAATCTCAGATGCGCTCCGCCGGCATTCTCAGTGAAACGGAGTGATATGCTTTCAGTGCTTTCCGGGAAGCTGAAGTCCGCACGTACCTCATCAGTCTTTGTCGATGTGCAGACCTCATTCCACGCCGCGCCGTCTGCCGACCACTCTACCTTGACCGAACCACCGCACTGGAGATAAGACAGAGTGAGCGAGGTGCAGCCATGCAGTTTTATTCCCGAAACGCCAAGCCATCCCTTCTTGCCCTTACGCGCCCAAACGTATGTTCCGGAGATATGTTTCATCGCCGAATAGTTATACTTCGAGAGACAGATTTCAGCCCCGTCAGAACTGTAGGACACGGTCGTCCTGTCATTGTCAAGCACCGTCAATCCGGTCTTCACACCTTCAGTCACGTCAGGGTCGTTCCCGGAATAGCGGGCAATGGTCCCGGGGACGAACTCGCTTGCCGATTGTCCAGTTATGCCACCGGCGGAAGTGTCGAATTCGGTAGTGTTTGAAATACGCATCGGTGTGTCAAAAATCTCCGAATAGAGTGCCTTCGGCTGACCTTTTCTTACCGTAAGCTTATATTCCGCAACTCCGAAATTACCCTTGCTGTCCGTTCCCTCGAAAGTGAATGTCACCTCCGAACCTCCATCCGACTTCGGCAGGATATAGCTGAACTGATATGTGTCCGCCTTCGCCTCGCGGAATCCTGAAGTCTTCGTAAGTTCCGGAAGTTCCGCTCCGTCCTTCAGTGTCCGAATCTTCGCAAGCGGATAGCCTGTCGAAACAGTTACGTCAAATTTGAGAGCATCGCCGACAACTGCCTCATTTGCCAAGCCTTCCGGCAGAACGACATTCACTGTTTCTGAGATGGAGCGGACATAGACCGGATAATCGACGTATGCCCTGTATCCATCCGCGCACTCCGCCGTAAAGACAAAATCAACCGTCTGCCCTACCTGCTCAGGAGTAAAGGCGTATGAGAAACTATAGTTTGCCCTTACGGGAGATTCCGGATATTCGGCAAGCGAACCGTCAATGAGTTTCCCGTCAAGCCAGGTTCCTATGCTGCCAAGTCCGGACGCGCAGGACACGGTGAAGTCATAGCGGACATTGTCTTCCGGATAGGAGACAATCGGAACGCTTCCTGAAAGTTCGAATGACACGCGCTCATGCCCTGCGGGGCGAGTCTCGTCAGTTCCTTCGCACGAGACGGCCGCGATTGCCGCCAGCAATGCGCTGAATATCTTTATATTGTTGATTGTTTTCATGTCGGTTCTCATTTTACGCAAAATGGTATTACGGCAGAAGCCGCCTTGTGATTCTCGTCGATAACAAAAACGCAGAGCCTATAGTTGCCAGCTGCCGATGGTGCCCTGAAGACGACCTCCGGCAACGTATCGTCCGCAAAAAGACCGCTCATCCCGTCAGGAATACTGCCATCGGGCGAAGAAGTGCCCTCCCGGTAAATCATCCACCTGTACTTCAATGGAGAGCCGCATGGGGATGAGGCCCTGACAGAAGCCTTGTTCTCGGAATCAGCGGAGACCATAACACTGTCATCTGCCTTC
This sequence comes from Bacteroidales bacterium UBA6360, assembly GCA_002440085.1. Lineage (GTDB taxonomy): Bacteria > Bacteroidota > Bacteroidia > Bacteroidales > UBA932 > Cryptobacteroides. The sequence continues at coordinate 9,920 of DJRM01000064.1, read as the reverse complement.
TTCCCGTTCATAAGCATGGCGTTTCTGTCGGCAATCACCGGAGCGCGCATTTCGGGATATTTTCCAGCCCAGAAATACTGGAGCTCATCAACCGCAGCGAAAGAATTTCCGTCCTTGTCGAACAGCCCGTACCATGTAAGTACCTCGCCATGGTTCTGGTAGCCCCATACAAAGGCAAACGAGCCAAGGCATCCATTGTTGCGGTTTGCAAGCACGGCATTCTCGTAAATCTCTCTGTAACTCACGGCCTTCTCAGTGCTGGTTTCCTCGACGAGCGTACCGAATGAAGTCTTCGGAACGTTCATCCACGTACCCCTTTGCCCATACTCCGTAATCATCCATGGCTTGTCCCATCCGGCCGACGCAAGATTGGAAGCTATATCCATAGGATTAGGATAATATGAATTCACACACAGGAAATCAAGTTCCGGAGCCATCGACACGATGAGCGAGATGTTCTTGACATTCGCTCCGGCCAGAGCCGTGGTGACAGGATGGTTCGGATCCTCCTTGTGAATCATAGCCGCAATGTCATTGATAGCGGTCCAAAGCTTGGTGTTTTTATACATGGACTCCGCTTCGTTGCCGATGCTCCAGCACATCACCGCAGGATGATTTCTGAAACGCCTCACGAGAGAACGGCACTTTTCAAGCTGCGCGGCAACTTTTTCCGCATTGTCGTAGTCAAACCCGTTCCGCTCGCGTCCGATGAACAGTCCCATATTCACATATAGTCCGTTCCTGTAGGCTTCGCCGAGGATTGCGGGAGTGCTTTCCTCCGATGTGGAGTAGGTCCTGAAGGCGTTGCCGCCGAATTCGGTCACACGCTTGTAGAACCGGTTTGCCGCAGCTCCCTTGACGAAGAAATCTTCAGAATTCCTATACATTCTCCACACTCCATCCGTCTCCTTGAGTTCAAAAACGGTCGCCGAGTTGATTTCCGAACCCTGCGGGATTATGGTCTCGCGGGTCTTTCCGCATGAAACGGCACACAAAGCGGCCGCCAGCGGAATCATTATGGTTCTAATCATATTCATATCTATCGTTCACTTTTCATTTTCTAGGATACTCCAAAATCTGCCCGTTTGCGACAAGGGATTCGCGAAGCGCCTTATAGTCAAGAGCCTGCGGAATGCAGCGGATCTTGAGGGAAAGTACAGCGGCAATTGCGGCAGACTGCCCGAGAACCATATAGACCGGCTCCATCCTCAATGACGAATAAGCCACATGAGAGGCAGACATGCACACAGGCACAAGCAGATTCACGCACTCGTTTTCCTTAGGAAGTATGGTTCCGTATGCCACAGGATAAGGCTTTGTCCCGACGAACATTCCGCCTTCAATCATGACCCCATCAGGCACGGCCACATAGTTGACGAAATGGCAGTCAAGGGCGTAGGAGCCGAGTCCTATGACCGAAGCCTCAGCGTCGCCGCACTTTCCCTGCACGTCCTCTTGGGTCATCACATATTTCCCGACCATCCTGCGGCACTCGCGGACATACAGCTGAAAAGGGAAGCCGCCGTTGTCGACATACTCGTCCGCAGCCCAGCCCCAGCGGTTCATCTCGTTTCGCATCTCTTCCGGGACACGCTGGTCATGTCCGAGAAACCACAGCACGCCCTCGGCATAGCGCCGGTGAGCAAGTGCTATGCTGTCACGCGCATTCCAGTCCCCAAGCGGATAGTCATGGCTCGCTCCTATGTAGTCGAGATGATTCGTGTCGGTCTTGCGGTTAGGCATGGGAGTAAAGGTGATGATATCCTTGAGCTCCTTCTTCTCTCCGGACAGAATCCTTCGCAGCAGAAGTTCGTGGTCATCGGGATTATAGCCCGAAGGCTCCGTGAAGGGAATCATGTTGTCCGGATCGTCGGTGAGTGTCACACGGTAGCAGTAAGCCTGGGTACGGTCGTCAGCCGAGCCGAAATCACCATACCCGGCCGAAGGAAGCACCCCTGCGATGAGAGTGCCGTCATCCTTGAGAGGAGAGACGCCGAGCATGACATGATTCCGTATCCCCGCGAGACTTTCGCCATATTTCTCAACGCACTCGCGTCCTGTCACGCAGCTCACGCCGGCAAAGGCCATGAGGTCTCCCTCGTAGGATGCGTCAATGAAAACGGACGCCCTGACGGAGAGCCCGTCCGAAAATTTCAGCGACTTTATGGCTGCACCGCGCTTCAACACGGAATCCGGTCCGGGCAGACGATGCCCATACACGACACGGACTCCGGCATCTTCGAGCATTCGCTTCATAATCTCCTCTCCAACATGTGATTCATAGACCCACTGCATCTTACGAGTGTCATTCTTTCCGGAAAAGGTGCGTTTTTTTGTGGATTCCATAAATTCGTCACGGGTCTGGTTGTGCCATGCGGCATCATTCATATAGTATTTGTATATCTCACGATAGAACTCCTCTGCCAGACCGCCCACCGCAAGGTGCTTGTTTATGTCCGTCGCAGTCAGCCCTGAAGTGACCATACCTCCTACATGAGCGCACTCGGAGATGAGGACGACACTGCTGCCCATCCTCGCGGCCTGCACCGCCGCCATGACGCCGCCGGCCGTACCGCCATACACGCAGATGTCGCATTTAAGGTTCTTTCCGAAGAGCGGCATCGCCATTGCGAACGCTGCCACCGCCAATATCAATTTTCTCATTTTAAGCACATTGTCAAAATTCAGCATCATATTCTAATCTAATAACCGGGATTCTGCGGAAAATTTTCCTCTCCCATGTTTATAATTTCAGACTCAGGAATCGGCCAGCGCACGAAGTGCGGATTCGCCGGAAGATTAGTCCTGCCCTTTAGGGAGGCCGCGTAAATAGGATTGCCGGCATACTGCGAAACCTGGTCAATCAGGATTCCGAGCCGCTTCAGGAAAAACCACCGGTCATTCTCGAACGCCAGTTCGCGAGCCTCTTCGTTGATAATGTCCTGCATGGTCAGCATCCCTGTAAACTCGTCATTCCCGGCTCTCTGCCATGTCTTGTTGAAATAGAACTTCGCCTTCGTCTGGTCGCCCAGCCTCAAAGCAGCCTCCGCACCGACAAGATAGCTGTCGGCGAGACGATAGAGTATCACGTCCTTAAACCCGCGTTTCTCCGCCGGTGTCTTTGTCCAGACATCGCCCCATTTTGTGCAGCCGGGCATCGTGTAGCGCGGATCACCGCTGCCTCCCGTATGAGATGGAAGAAACTCCCCCGGCTTCACCTTAACGCTGTTGTAGGTAACCTCAACATTGCGGGTATTTCGGTAGCGGTGGATGTACCAGTCGTTCCAACGCCTATCCTTTGATTGATCATAGAGCGAGAGCAGATATGGGTTCGGAAGGATGCGCCCGAAGGTGTAGCCCCAGTTCTCCGCCGAGCAACTCTCGTCGTCCTTTCCACCCAAAGCGGTTCTATACTGCGCGATGAAAAGCGTGCAGAACTGGCTGCCCTTTGGTGTTACTGCGGAAAAGTTTCCTCCAGGCTGATCGCTCCATTGTTGGGTCATCAGCGCCTCGGAATGATTCAGGTCAGCTGCGTTAAACACGGCGGCCGGTGAATCGAGCAGGGAGAATTGCTTTGATTCCTCAATCGCGTCAATCTGGTCGAGCGCAGTCTGCCAGTCCTTCTTCCAGAGCGCCACCTTGGCTAACAGATGACGCGCCGTCGCCTGATTGAAGCGCCCGCTCTCATAAGATTTCCACGGCAGGTTCTCCGCCGCATATTCAAGGTCTCCATAAAGCAGGTCATATACCTCCGACGGGGCAGCGGCGCGATACTCGCGTTCATCTCCCACATTAGCACTCGTCACTGGAACGGTGTTCAGCCAGATGCGATCATAGACCCGAAATAGATGGAAATACGACTGTGCCCTGAAGCAGCGTGCCTCTGATATCGCGATTCTCAAATCCTCGCTGTCCTCCATCCGTTCCCCGTACCAGATGATTTCGTTGCAGCGCCCTATTATCTGATAGAGCGTCTTCCACAGGATGCCGACCTGCGAGGAAGAAGGCTTGAGATAACTCGGGTCATAAATTCCGTAGAAATTGCCCGTCCCGCCACAACTCGCGACAATGTCAGTTCCTCGTTCAAGCGCCCACCATGTAGGGCTCTCATTTCCGTTATTGTCACCGAAAAGCCCACGCTGAAGCGAATAGAGGGCGTTCACAGCGAGTTTGAGGCCTTCCGGAGAGGAATATATGTAATCGACGGAATACTGCGTCTTGTTTTCCTCCTTCAGAAATTTCGAGCAGGAGCATAGTATTCCCGAAAACACGAATAAAGATATAATTGTGCGGCGCACCGCCCTTATGGAAGAGCCTGCCGACTTGATAAATTCTTTCATCATCGAAATATAGTTTTAGAATGTGACGTTCAGGCCGAAAAGGAAAATCCGAGGTTCCGGATATGAACCCGTGTCCCCTTCCGGTCCATAGCCGAGCACGTCGGTCCGTGTCCAGAGGTTAGTGAATGTCATATAGAGGCGGAGTTTCTGCATATACGCCTTCTCCACAAGCCTTTTCGGGAAAGTGTATCCAATCTGAACATTTCGAAGACGGACATAGGTCGCGTCCTGATAGCCAAGCGCGGTGATGTATGCAGGCGGTTGGGTCATGTTCGGGGCGGGAGCCTCGTTGGACGGATTGTTGACAGTCCAGTAGTTGCGCCGGAGTCCGTTGCGCTTTCCGGTCATGTCGCCGCCGGTCTCGAACGAAGTGAGGTACTTGTTGTATATCGTCCCACCCACGGACGCATAGAGTTCCGCGGAGAGGTCTATCCCCTTCCAGCTGAACGAGGTCGAGAGTGTGCCTATCCAATCCGGGTCGCGCCTCATCACCACACGGTCGTCAACATCTATGCGTCCGTCGCCGTTGACGTCTCGGATTCTTATGTCACCAGGGTTCGCATCCGGCATGCTTGAGGAGGATATATCGTCACCGATTTGCCATATTCCGTCAAACACATAGTCATAATACACATTCATCGGCTCTCCGATAAACCATTTGTTGTTGACGTCGTTAGCCGGCTTGCCGTCACTGTCGAGACTGCCGTCGATTCTCTTTATGCGGTTGTCGTTCTTGGCAAAGGTGAGGCCAAGGTTCCACTCGAAGCCTCGCGCGCACACAGGAACTGTATTGAGCGTCACTTCCACGCCGCGGTTCTGCACCGCTCCCATGTTCACGAGCTGGTTGACATAGCCGAGGGACTGGCTCAGCGACTTATAGACAAGAAGATCCGTGGTCTGTGTGTCATAAAGTTCCACCGTTCCGCTCAGTCTTCCGTCCCAGAATCCGAAGTCGAGTCCAATGTTGGACGATGAGGATGTCTCCCATTTGAGGTCCGGATTTGGAAGGGTGCCACTTGGAAGATAGCCGACGGCCGTCCCGTCAAACTCGGTGAGATATTTGTCCGCAAGACCGAGAGTGGTGTATGGAGAAACGCCCTGATTTCCAACCTGTCCCCAACTTAGACGAAGTTTCAGATTTGAAATCCAGCCGACATTCCTGAGCCATGGTTCCTGATTTACTCTCCATGCAAACGAGGCGGACGGGAACCATCCGAACTTGTGGCTTGCCCCGAAGACCGACGAGCCGTCCGAACGAAGCGCAGCCGTGAAGAGGTAGCGGTCGTTCCAGTTGTAGCGCAGCCTTCCGAGGAAAGAGACCATTCTGCGCTCGGAAAGGCCGTATGATGGCACACCGAAATTCTGCGCTGAGCCTATCGCGTTCCAATAGAGATCGTCATTGGCGAAGTCCGTCCCGTTTATGCCCATAGTCTTGTATGTTATAATGTTCACGCTCTGCATGAGCGTTGCGTCGAGATTGTGCCCGCCGCGGAACTTTCCGCTGTAGTTCAGGATGTTCTCCACAAGATAGTCATTGTTCGTGCTCCTTGACACAGACGCACGTCCCTTTTGTCCAGCAGAAACCGCAGACGTGTGCCGCTGTCCGAGGTAGGAATCGGACTCCACGCCACGGGTGTTCATACTCGCGTTGAAACGCCAGCTAAGTCCCTTCACAATCTTCCAGTCAGCGAATACATTGTAGAGCTGACGGGTGGTGAGCGTACGATATTTTGAATTGTTAATATTCCACAATGGATTGTAGTGGGACTCACCGGCCTCGGTCACGTCCTTGCGAAGCGTCGTCCCGTCGTCCTCGTAGACCTTCGCAAGCGGAGGCATGGTTATGAAAGTGTTGAACGTACCATCGGCGGTTTGCTTCCAAGAATGGGAATATGTGAGATTCGCGCCTACAGATAATTTCTTCGTAAGCTTGTGGTCGATGTTCAGACGACCGGAGATCTTCTGGAATCCGGAATTTATGACCATACCGTCCTGAAAATATCCTCCTATCCCGAGCGCAAACTTCGTTTTGTCATTGCCGGACTGAACGAGGACATCATGCTTGTGTTGCACGGCCTTGCGTATCATGAGCTTCTCCCAATCGACGTATTCTCCAGAATTCTTCACCTGCCCCATCAATCCCGGGAAGCAGCTCGCTTCATCGTACGAACCATAGGCCTGGATGTAGGCTTCCTTTCTGTAGGCAGCCCATTCCTCGCCGTTGTAGAACTCGCAATTTCTGTTGATGTCCTGGACGGAGGCATATCCGCTGTAGCTCACCCTTAGTCGATCTGCGGTTCCGCGCTTGGTCGTGACAAGTATGACACCGTTAGCCGCACGAGCGCCGTAAATCGACTGAGAAGAAGCGTCCTTGAGTATCTCCATGCTCTCTATGTCGGCTGAATTTATGTCATCTATTCCACTCATAGGCACGCCGTCGACTATGTAGAGCGGTGAGTTGTCGCCCGAAAGCGAACGCCGCCCACGAATAAGAACCGCCGACGAGCCGCCCGGTTCCGCGCTGTTCGTCCGCACCTGCACACCGGCTGCAGCACCCCTGAGCATCTCCCCGACGCTCACAGTCGGAGTCCGGTTAAGCACATCGGCCTTGACTGACGCTATTGCTCCTGTCACATCGCTTCTTTTCTGAGAACCATAGCCCACAACCACGAGTTCATCAAGCTTCTGGAAATCCTCTCTAAGCACAAAGGTCTGCACCTTGTCCGAAGGTTCGGCCATTATAGTCAGTTCCGAATAGCCGAGGCAGGAAATGCTCAGTCTTTCACTCTTTCCAACAGAGATGGAGAAGTTTCCGTCAGAATCGGCAACCGCAGCTTTCCCGCTGTCATTCAATGACATCACAACAGCACCTATTACAGGGGCACCATTCTCGTCGGTCACGCGTCCGCGCAGTATCGGACTGACTTCCTTAGCCGTAGTGGCAGTACTTTTTTCCAAAACCGGCGAAAGAATAATATTCCCCTCCATAAGCGACCATCCGACAGGAAGCCCCGCGAAAATTTCATCAAGGACCTGCTTCAGCGATGCGTTCACGACATTCAGGCTAACCTTTGCCGACGGGTCGAGCGTGCCGTCGCTGTAAAAGAATGTGTAGCCGCTCTGACTCTCAATCTGAGGAAGAACCTCAGAAAGCGGTGCATCCTTCACGCTAAGCGTTATCCCGCCGCTCCACTGAGCCGCTGCAACGAACGGAAGCATTGCACAGGCCAACAGGACAATCATTTTTTGTAAGTATTTCATATATATCAGTTTGTGTATTAACGTGGAAAGATGAAAAACGAATTTGACCGCAAAAGGAACTCAACGTACTTCAATGATTTCATGTCCCGTTACGTTATTCCCGTCATGGGACGGCTGACGTCGGAATTTCATCCCAGCCGACAGGCTGAAATGATCAAGAACGACATCAAGCCGCTGGTTCACGAACTGTCCGGTAAAGCAGTGCTCATATATCCGTTCATTCTTAACATCAAAGCGCACATTATAACGGTTCTCTATCATGCGAAGAGCTTCGGCGGCAGGCGTATGGTTCAGATATATTTTCCCATATCTCCAGGACGACGCTACGGCCGAATCCGCTACAGATAGAGCAACAGTCTTTGTGTCGGCGTTCATCACCGCACATTGTCCCGGATATATTTTCAGAATGTGAGCCTTTTCTTCAGCATCGCTGTAGTGCATATTTATCGCCCCGTTCACAAGAGTCGTCTTGAGCGAGCGCCCCGGGTCATCATATGCATCGACATTGAACTCTGTACCGACCACCTCTATCGTCATGCCCGAAGTCTTGACATGAAATTTATGGGCAACGTCCTTTGCCACCTTAAAATAAGCCTCGCCGTGCAGCTCCACGTCACGGGTGTCACCGAAGCGTGAAGGATAACGCAGTGTGGAGCCGGAATTAAGCCATACACTTGAACTATCCGGGAGAGTTATTTCCGCAATCATCCCGGAAGTGGCGCGAACCTCAACAAACGTAGCCTCCTCAGAGCTTTCCCCGAACTGTTGGAAAAGACTCCATGCAGACAGCGCTGCAAGCGGAACACTCATGACAGCAGCCACTTTGCAGAGACTGTTCAAGAACCGGCGCCGGCGCTCAGCGACAATACTTACGTTCACCCGCTCCAGAGCCTTTCCTGTATTCAATTTCCTTGTGTTGCCGGCAACGTCAATCACAAAATCCAGAATGTCTTTATTTGAATTCATTTTCCTATTTTGAAAAGTCTGACAATCCTCAAAAACAACTTGACATTCAATAAGACTATTCAAAAACAATTTGTTCTAAAATTTTTTTCATCTATATGAATTTGCGTTCAAAGTGCCTACTTTTGCCTAAAAGAGCAATCATAGGGTACTAGAAATACCGAGCAACCGCAAAAAACGCTAAAACAAAAGAAAGATGGTCAAGAAGGTGGACCAAAACCTGAACGAGCTCTCAGAAAGAGTCAAGAATGGAGACAAGGCAGCGTTCGATGCCCTGTTTGTCAGGTCATACCCTATCCTATGCACCTTCGCCCTAAGATTTATCGATGACGAAGCAGAGGCCGAAAACATCGTTCAGGACGTAATGCTTTACCTCTGGGAAAATCGCATGAACGCGGCAATAAGGGATATAAATTCCTATCTTTTTACGGCTGTCCGCAACCGCTGTCTCACGTCGCTGAACCACAGGGATATAATAGAGAAGGCACACGATTCCATCCGTGTCCGTGCGGAGATGTCCATGGAAGGAATCCAGGACATAGACATAATAAACGAACTTGCACAGTGCCTGGAAACGGCTCTCGCCAACCTCCCCGTCGAGTACCGCGAAGCCTTCGAGATGAACCGTTTCCAAAACAAGAGTTACAAAGAAATCGCCGACATCATGCATGTGTCGCCGAAAACGATAGCATGGCGTATGTCAAAAGTTCTCGAGGAACTCCGCATACGCCTGCGTGACTTTCTTTAGGCCAACCGCAAGGCTTCAAGATATGTATCTTGTCAGTTCTGTCATTGTCTCGAAAATCCCCTGCTTACCCAAGCCGTCAGCAACTATTTCAGATACCTGTCACGAAGCCAGATTTCGAAGAAAAGGTCATACACACGCCATACTCCACGGCTACAGGTCAAAAGCCCCTTGTCAAGAAGTCCGTTTGCCGCGGAACTTACCGAACTCGGCGACGCGAGGGAATACTTGGAGACAAAATCTCCCGAAGTGATGCCGGAAGCCTTGCCTTCCTGAGCAATGGCGAGCAGCGTCAGCTTCTGCTTCTCCGGCAGCTGATACAGCAGGTCACCATACGTCTCGGAACTGAAGTCTATTATATAGTCAACGGCATCGTCAATCATCCCCTTCACACAGGTTTCCCCATCACCAGTCCTCATAAAAAGTATATTCATGACTTTCTGAAGGTAGAAAGTGGTTCCGTCAAACCTCGAATACAGTTCAGGAACGACATCGTCGTCCAAAATCTTCCCGGCCGACGCAAAATGTCTCCGGCAAAATTCCGCATATTTAACTTCCTCTATCGGAGGAAGGTTCATTATCGTAGCACTCTGGTAGAAAGGTCGTGCCGA